>JAZTYY010000040.1:0-42959 GCA_045637205.1 Eubacteriales bacterium
AGGCGATAAAAAATTTTGCGGAGCTTTTTTAAAAGCGACCGAGGGTACGGGGCGAGTAGCCCTGTATTCAGCGTTTCTTTTGATAGCTTTTCTTTGCGCTTATTTCGTCAAAGAAAAGCGGCTAAAGACTTTTGCTATCAAGATTTGTTAGACGCTTTTTCTTTTGAAACCATAGGCCCAAAAGAAAAAGCTTTGCAAAAAGAAAATGCCGTAATGCGCTTGCGCCGCGCGGGCGTCCGCTTTTGAAAAAGCGGAGCAAAACAATCGCGAAAATTGAGTGCGAACATCTCTATAAATCAAAATTTGAATTATTAATCAAATAATCACAGGTGACTTTTTAATATAAAATCCGCTTTCTTTTTTTACTTCAAAGCACATTGTATAAAGTGCGTCGGCTTTTTTTGAAAGGTCAGACAGACGGTTACCTTCTACATCTGAAGGTTTAGCAATAACCTTAATTGTTTCTTCATCCTTTCGAATTGAAGAAAGATATTCCCTACCTTTTTCACTTGCACCAAGCAAAACTGTGTAATTTGGCATTTTGTCAAGGTCACCTTGCTTAACTCCAAGCAAAATATAAAGAATCGCGCGACGAATTGCACTCCTTGTATATTTCTTGGTTTGCAATTTTTCTTCAAATTCATCAAACGTGGTGCACTCATTCGCAGTTGCTAGAATTCGGTTTATAAGCCCCTTGTCACTAATTGCAACGTCCAATTTATCGGCATCAATTAATCTTAAGGCAAGCAAAATTCCGTCCTTGGTATATTTGATGTCAGCCAACTCGTTTGCTTTAAGAATTTCAAGTGTTGAGATGGGTACAAAGCTCACGATTTTATCAAAATTGCCGTTTGCAATGGCCTCTCTTATCGCGCTAGCACTTGGAAATTCACCGTCTGAAAGTTCAATGTCACGATATGCGCTTCCCTCTCTCTTAATGGGGCAAATTTGCATTTTATAGCCGTTTTTGATAATTGCTTTGGTGTATTCGATGCCCAAAATGTCGTTTGAAAGAATGTTTTCTGTTCCACATTTGCTTGCAAGGAGCTCAAAATAAGCATTTGCCGTGCCCTGCTCTTTAGAAAGAGCTGCGCATTCCTCTCTAAATTCCTCGGATGAGGCAATTTGAGCAATTTTCATAATTCTATTCGCATCGGCACTTTCAGAGCCAAACGAAAGCTTGTCAACCTTAAGCCCTGCAAGAATACCCACCGATGCCCCTGCAAAATATTCGGCACTTGCCATGCAAAACGGCACGGGAAGCTCAACGACAAGGTCGGCTCCACATTCAAGTGCCGCCTTTGCTCTTGCATATTTATCGGCAATTGCAATTTCTCCGCGTTGAGTAAAATTTCCACTCATAATGCAGATAATTGGCTCATCCGTTGTCTTTTTTATTTCATTAATTTGGTGCAAATGTCCGTTGTGAAACGGATTGTATTCACAAACTATTCCAAAAGCCATTTAAAATTCCCCTTTTTTGAAAAATCTATTGAAATTATGTAATTTATAGTGTATAATATATTTGTTAATAAAATTTTTTGGAGGTTCATTAAACATGAATGTACTCGTAGTAAATGCGGGCTCAAGCTCGCTTAAATATCAGCTTTTCGATACAACTAACGGTGACGTTATCGCAAAGGGCCTTTGCGAAAGAATTGGTATCGACGGCAAACTCACTCACAAGCAGCTCGTTAAGGGAGTTACTTATTCAGCTGACATCGCAATGCCCAACCACACTGAAGCTATGAAGGCAGTTGTTGACGCACTTGTTCATGCAGAGCACGGTTGCATCGCTTCTATGAGCGAAATCGAAGCAGTTGGTCACAGAGCAGTTCACGGCGGTCAGTATTTCTCACAGTCAGTAATTCTTACACAGGAGGTTTATGACATCCTTGATAAGAAGTGCCGCGACCTTGCCCCCCTTCATACTCCTGCATCTCTTCAGGGTATTCAGGCTTGCCTTGACATTCTTCCCGGCACACCCCAGGCGCTTGTATTTGACACAGCTTTCCATCAGACAATGCCCGAAGAAGCATATATGTACGGTGTTTCTTATGACCTTTATGAAGATTACGGCATCCGTCGTTACGGTATGCACGGCACATCTCACCGCTTTGTTGCAGGTGAAATGATTAAGCTCCTTGGCGGCAACGCTGAAGGCACAAAGATTGTTACATGCCACCTTGGTAATGGTTCATCCATCTCCGCTGTTAAGGACGGCAAGTGCATTGATACAACAATGGGCTTCACACCCTTGGCAGGTACAATCATGGGTACACGTTGTGGTGATATCGACCCTGCTCTTGTAACATACATTATGGAAAAGAAGGGCTACTCCATTGACGAAGTAAACAGCTACCTCAACAAGAAGTGCGGATTCCTCGGTATTTCCGGTGTATCTTCAGACTGTCGTGACCTTGAAGCAGCTATCAACGAAGGCAACCATAGAGCTCAGCTTGCTATTGATATTCTTAAATATCAGATTAAGAAGTACATTGGTTCTTATGCAGCAGCAATGGGTGGTCTTGATGCAGTTGTATTCACAGCAGGTATCGGTGAAAACACACCTAAGATCCGTGCAGGCGCTCTCTCTGGTCTTGAATTCCTTGGAATTGAACTTGATCAGGAAGTTAATGCTAACACAATGGGTTGGACAGGTCTTACAAAGCTTTCAACTGAAAACTCCAAGGTTAAGGTTTACATGATTCCTACAAACGAGGAGCTTGTAATCGCTCAGGATACTGAAGCACTTGTAAAAGCTCTCTAATATTTGATTTTTTAAAAGGTTGTCACCTGTGTGGCAACCTTTATTTTGTTTCATAATAACCTTTAGTTTCTTCAAGAAGTTGATTCAACTTTTCTTCAATCATAGAAATGTCGCTAATCATCACAGATATTGTAAACTTATCTTGTGGTCTCATAGCTTTAAATTCAACATTTGGATAAGTTTCTGTTAATTTTGCTTTAACTTTACCAGTGTTTTGTTTTGTGTGCTTACTTTTAGCACTCACAGTATCAAGTTCACTGATTCGTACATAAGGAACAATATCTAATTTAAGTTTATTGTTTTTGTATTGAACAAAAACCGTTGAATCCGGTAAAGAATCAATACTAATATATCCAGGATGTTCTCTATCAGTAAATGACCTTCCAAATCCAATTGGATAAAACATACTTTGATACGTTTTGATTTTTCTATCAACTAAAGGTTTGTTAATAGAATCAGCAACAAAAACATATTCCTTGTAATCAACAGTTGCAGAAAATTCAGATATATTTTTATGTACGCAAATCATAGGAACATCATAGTTATAATTCAATTCCACTAGTCCCAAAGTTACAATATATCCCTCTCGATTCCAAACATATCCATCGTATTCTGAAAAAATGTCAGGAAGTCCCATATCATTCTTTAATAAATCTAATACCTGATCAAATTCTTCGGATGGCATTTCATCGTTGAATCGAATTGCATAATATTCTCTAGGAGTATAAAACAAGGAACACTCAAATTTATTACCAAACAATCCAGCAAGTTTATTTTTCGTGTTTTTATCAATCCTTTCAATAGTGGAGGATATTGACGTATATTTGCGCACTATATCCAAAAACGCGGATTTAATTTTACAAAGTTCTTCAGGACTGACTGTATTCTTTTCCTTTGTTAAAAATATTTTTTTACAAAAATTAAGCAATTTCATGTTTTTCTCCTATCTGCTGGTATTAATACACCAAAACCACACTTTATCTCTTAAACTTCGGTGGCTTTCTTACCTGCTTTTTGGCATAGTCCTCATGCATAAGACGAGAAAACTCATCTTCCTTTTCGGGATAATTGAGCGCTATGTATTGATACAAAAGCGCGTATGCATCATTTTGTGATATTTTTCTTATGCTTCTTCCGTCGCGCTCGGCAATAAAATTGCGAAGTCCAAGATAAAAATCAAAGGGAGATACAACCCCATCAAGCGCGTAATCAAGAGAGCTCTCAAATCCACCGCCCTCACGGTATCTATCCATAATATCGGCAATTTCTTGGAGCAAGCACAAATCCTCAAAGCTCATCCAATTGGATTTAAGCACCGTATAGGGTGCTTTTTTTGATGCCACATAACCATATTCATCGGCTTTGTTACGAAGCTCCGTACCGTAAAGTAGCTTCAAAAAACCAAGCTGTAGCATATCGCAAGCATAATATGCCTCGTCAAATGATTTTCTAAAGCTCTGCATATCTTCATATGGCAAGCCTGCAATCAAATCAAGATGAACGTGGATATTACCAAGCGCCTTCACCCTTTTTGAAGCCTCGATGATTTTATTAGCATCAAGGTGACGGGAAATCGTATCTAGAGTTTCACTATTCGTGCTTTGAAGACCAATTTCAAGCTGAATTTTGCCCTTAGGCATTTGAGCAAATATTTCAAAGCTTTCCTCATTCAAAAGATTTGCGCAAACCTCAAAATGATAGTTTTTTGTAAACTCTTCACTCAAAAGCGCGCGCCAAATAGCATTGGCTCTCTTTATGTCAAAATTAAAGGTTCTATCAACAAATTTAATGATTTTAATTTTGGAGTCAAGCGTTTCAAATGTGCGCAAATCGGCAAGAGTTTGCTCTAAAGCTTTAGCTCTAACCTTGGCACTAATTGACGACAGACAGTAGGCACATCTATAGGGGCAACCTCGACTTGATTCGTAATAGAGCATTGTGCCACCCTCGAAGTCACCCTCGCGATAAAGTATCCCCTCGTCATTCATAACGCTTGGAATTCCACCATCGATTATTCGGTCTATATTTTCACCGTTTTTGATGGAATTGCACACCTTAACTATGGCATCCTCACCCTCACCGCGAATGATGTAATCAATAAAATCAAAATCAAATCTTTCGCACTCAAATGAAGCCTCAGGGCCACCAAAAATAATTTTGGATTTGGGTAAAAGCGCCTTCAAATCAGCCGCTATGTCAAGCATTGAGGCAATATTCCAAATATAACAAGAAAAGCTATACACATCTGCACTCTCACCCACAAGATGTGAGAGAATGGTAGCATTCATATCTCTTAAATTGTATTCGCAAATATGGACGTCATATCCACTTTTTTCAAGGGGCGCTCTTAGGCAACGAAGTGCCAAGCACGTGTGTGAATATGAGCCATTAAGACCAAATAATACGACTTTCATTTTTACTCCATTTGTATATAAATTGGGATTTATCTATCGGGCGGGCGATTCGTAAATCGCCCCTACGATATATGATATTGCTCGGTTGTAGGGGCGATTCACGAATCGCCCGTCACCGATAAATCAAAATTTGTTTTCTTTTACAACGGGTCGTCGGGGACGTCGACCCCTACGGTTTTAGCTTGCTTTATGGGGAAAAGCGCGAAGCTCTATAAAAGGTTTTTTGGTTACTTTTTTTCAAAAAAAGTGACCGATAAATCAAAATTTGAAACTTTAATTACATTATACCATCTTTTTCAACTTTTTCAATTCTTTTAGAAAATTTTGTTGCAAAACTCACGTGTAAATTGCTCTTTTGCCTCAAAATTCATTGCCGAACCATAAATTTCCTCTAAAATAAAATGATATTTTTTTATATTCTCAAATTCACTCACCGCCAAATCTAAAACGTTATCACGTACCCGTGCTATTGCTCGATATTCATGACGTATTTTTGAAATTGCCGAGGCATCAACAAAGCGCTTCATATTTATTGAGCGCGCCTCATCACTTATTTCATTAGATATTTCAAAGGTGAGTCCACTGCTCTTTGCACAAAGCACATCTACCCTATCCCTTATAATTGGATTGCTTGAAATTCTAAGATCTATTTTCTTTTCCCTCATAGAATAGTATATCTCTTGCATCATAAAATGCGCTGTTTCAAAATAATCGTTAACCTCATAATAAATTTTCGCATTTTCAAAATAGGTATCAAAGCTTGTAAGTCCCCTCATCCCAATGGCGCGAACAAGCAAGCGTTCAATTTCACCACTCTCTTTTTCAAGACCTGCGGCAAATCTTGTGGCATATTTTTTTAATTTTTCGTATTTTAGGGTAGGAAGAACAATATCCTCAATGTTTTCACTCAATTTTCGATATGCAGACAAATTTCTATATACCCTTTCAAACCCTTTTTGCTTTTCTTTTGATATATTTTCAATAACCTTGCGGCTGGAAATAAGTATTTTTTCGTCTAAAAAATCTGCCAGATTAACAAAGCTTTCAACTGCTCCCAAGTATTTGGGTTCATAAACGTGAGGACTTGTTCCGTCAAGCACGGCTATTTTTTTCTCATTAATAATAATTCCGTCAAGGCTATCGGCATCCGACGAACAATAAATATATCTTACACTAAATCCATTTAGCTCGGCACATTTGGCAATTTCTTTCATAAAAAATGACTTCCCTGTGCCTGAGCCACCCTTGATTACATAAATTTTATAGTATGCCTGTGAATTGAAAATTTCATTGTAATAAGAGCAAAACCCCTCACTTGAATTAGACGCTGCAAAATATTTTTCCAAAATAAAATCCCTCCATAAATTTATTACAATATAAATCTATGAAAAAATCCGATGATTAGTTCAAAATCATCGGATTTTTATTAAATATTTTTACATTTCACGAAGCTTTGCAATTTTTTCGGCATTAGGAGTAACAAACGCCGTCCAGTTTGTATGATAAATTACAAGTCCTGGGTTTGCACCCTGAATCTTCTTTACGTTTTTTGCAAAGGTATAGTCAACGGGAACGTTAACTCCACCCTGAACGCTTGAATAATATGCCGCAATTTCAGCTGCCTCAGTAAAGTTTATACTTTCGGGCTCTTCACCATTACAAAGCATAACAACATGGCTACCCGCTTTATTCTTAACGTGGAACCAATAGTCGCTCTTGTGAGCCAAATTAAAGGTGATATTCTCATTTTGAATATTGTTCTTACCACACAAAACAGTATATCCGTCCGTTGTTTTGAACCTCATAAACGAGGTGCTCTTTCTCTTTTGCGGACGGTAATTCTTCATTTTTGAAGCATAGCCCGAGGTATAAAGCTCGTCACGGATTTCAATAAGGTCACTTGTATTTTCCGCGTGTGCAAGTGCATCAAAAACAGAATATATATAGTCAAGCTCGCGCTGTGCCTTTTCAATTTGAATGGCAAGCTCGCGCTCGGCATTCTTGCATTTATTGTATCTCTTATACATTCTCTGCGCATTTGAGGAAGGTGAGAGACGACTGTCAAGCTCAACCACAACCTTAGCAAAGGTTCCATCCTCCTCATTATATGCCTCATAGTCAATAAGCTCAACGCGTTTCATTCCACGCTCAATAGCATAAATATTTGAGGTTATAAGGTCACCGTGCTTCTTATACTTCTCCCCTTGCTTGCATTCCTCAAGCTCACTTCTTTGCTTATCCATTTTTTTAAGAAGTCGAGTTTCGGAATTGGTAAGGATTTTCAAAATATCTGTTGCCTTTTGCTTTACTCTTACTTCCCTATCTCTGCCCTCAAAATACGCATCAATCATTTTTGAAGGACTTTCAAATTCCTTAATTTCAAGCCCTTTGTAGTGTGTGAGTCTGCAGAAAGCATATTCAACGGCACGATCCCCCTCAAAAACTGTAGTAGGGTGGTATTCGTTGTTCTTTATGTGATCAATTATCTCACAAAAAGCAGAATAAAGCTTTTCACAAGAGCAATTTCTCAAGGTTGCATCAATGTCAACTGATGCGCGATATGCAATTTCTCTTGCAACGGCGCTTGAAATACCAAGAAAATTTGAAATAATAAACTTGTCTACTCTATGGTCGGCAAGTGCATTGTCATAAATGGCATAAAATTGTTCCTTGGTGCATTCAATTGGGTCATTTTTGTCCTGCTTTGGTGGAAGCTCATAAAACATCCCCGGCAAAACCTGACGAAGTGAGCTTGTTGTAAAATCAACGGTTTTAAGAGCCGAAACTATTCGTTTATTGTCATCAAGAAAGATTAGGTTTGAATATTTTCCCATAAGCTCAGCTACAAGATAGCACTTTGTGTCAAAGCCCATTTCATCGCGAGTATCAAATGAGAGCATTACTGCTCTTTCAAAGCCAAGCTGCTCGATATCAGAAAGCTTTGCACCCTGCAAATGCTTGCGCAAAAGCACACAAAACATTGGTGGATTTTGGGGATTTTCCTTGGCAATTTCAGTAAATCCGATTCGTGGGTTATTTGATCCCGCGTTTATAAGCAATCTTTTGCCGCCCTGAAGTGAGCGTATTTGAATATGAATCTCATCTCTATCGGGCTGATACACCTTTTCAACACGCGCACCACGTGAAAGTGAAAGTATTTCGTGTGTCATGCACGATAACATTCCTGCATCAAAAGCCATAAAAATTCCCCCTTTCAAAATAATACAAGACATTGTAACACAATTTGATCTAAATTTCAAGAACAAAAGCCCCATTTCTTTAAAAATGGAGCTTTTTGTTTATTTAGTTGAGATAATAATCCAAATTGTACAGCATATTTGCCACCTGAGAACGGGTGATTTTTGAATTGGGTGATATTGAACCCTCCACACTATTTAAAATTCCAAGACTGTTTAAAGTATAGATGGCATCCTGCGCCCAAGTGGGAATATCGTTTCTATCGGGGAAAATCGGTTTGACGGTTGGAATCTCGGCATTAATCACCTTGCTAACAATAAGAGCAGCCTCGGCTCTTGTAATTTCGCGATTGGGTTCAAATAAGCATTCACCCTCGGCATTAACCGTTCCATTGATAAGACCCATGTCGCGCGCCTTTTTAACATAGCCCTTAAATCCTGTTGGAATTTCAGCATCGTCGTCAAATCCCGTTCTCAATACGGTTTCAACGTCACCATACCCAATTACATTCATAAGCATTGCAATAAAATCAACTCGACTAACTGATTTATTTGGCATAAAATACGTGTTGCTTCCAATACTTTCTCCACTCATTATTCCCTTTTCCACCATCGTCATTGCGGCATTGTGATCTCGGTGTCCCTGCATATCGTACAAATATACGTCAGTTTGCAGCCTTTCAACACTCAAGCTCACTCTTCTGGACTCAGAATAATTACCATATTTATCAACGGCAACATATTCAAATGAATCTTCACCGTAATATAGTCCATTGGGAGTATAGACATATTCACCTGTTTTGCAATCGAGCTCAATAACGCCGTTTTTAGCATAGCTAACAACCTCATAATAAAGCTCATCACCATCCGCATCATATCCATTGAGCTTTCCATAAACCGAAATGGTTTGATGCGTGCTTACAAACAAAGCTCTATCATCCTCTAAGGAAAGCGTGGGGGCATTGTTTTCGCGACTCAAAAAATATAGATTGCAAGTCATCTCATATTCCCCACCGTTTGCCTTGAAAGTAAATGTGGACTGCTTAATATCCTCATTGGCAGCTCTAAAATTAAGCAAATCAAGGTTTGAACGACTTATGCTTTGCCCCAATTTTACTACTGTATCACCCAAGCACAAGCATCCATCCGTTAAATCGGGAACACCCGTCACCGTGATGGAGCTTATTTCATTTAAATTAAGATATCTTTCAAAATCGTTTGCCGAAAAAACAATTTTATTATTTACCATGGCGCTTTTTGCCATATCTGTTTCGTTTGCTATAACGCAAAGACCGTTTGAAATATCAAGCGTGGAGACGGTGCTTTGATCCTTCACCACACCTATTATGCAAAGCACGGCAGCCATTGCAATCAGTGAAAAAGTAATAAATCTTTTCATAAATTCCCTCTCTCTAAAATTGACTTACTTAATTATATATTTTCAAAATAAATTTTATGCAAAAAAGCAGCCAAATATTGTAATTGGAATAATTTTGGTGTATAATAATTTGTATAAAATGAAAGGAGGAAAATAAAATGAAGTATGAAAATCAATTTCTTGGACTGACTGTAAAAGAAATACTTACAAATGAGCTCGGTTTTTCCAAAAGAGCTATAGCCTCCTTAAAAGCGCGACCTGACGGAATTTTAATAAATGGTCAACATGCCACCGTGCGCGCAAAAATTAAAGAAAATGATATTTTAGTTATAAATTGCGATGATATTGACGATAATCATGATAAGCTCGTTCCTTCCTCCACGCTTCCCGAAATAATATATGAGGATGAGGATATAATTGTTGTAAACAAGCCCCCTTTTATGCCAACCCATCAATCACAGGGGCATTTTTACGATACGCTTGCAAATTCCCTTGCATATTATTTTTCATTACAGGAAAGGCCCTTTGTTTTTCGTTCGGTAAATAGACTTGACAGAAACACAAGTGGCATCGTTCTTGTTGCAAAAAGCCGTCTTGCATCATCAAAGCTATCAAATCAAATGAAAAATGACGGAATAAAAAAGACGTATATTGCAATTTTAAAGGGTGATTTACCAAAGGATGAGGGTATCATTGAAACCCATATCAGACGCAAGGAGGAAAGCATAATTTTGCGCGAGGTATGTGAAGAATGCAAGGATTCTAAAATTGCAATCACCTCGTATAAAGTGTTAGCAAGGAGCAACGGCTTATGCTTAGTTGCAGCAGCCCCCATAACAGGAAGGACACATCAGCTACGCGTTCATTTTGCTCATCTTGGAGCGCAAATTTTGGGTGACGACCTTTACGGTGAAGCATCCGATTTGATAAAAAGACATGCCCTTCACGCGCAAACGCTTTGCTTTGAGCACCCCAAAACAAAAGAAAATACAAAACTTTATGCCCCCATGCCATCTGATATGGCAAATATTATAGAAACCCACTTTGGAAAGGATTTTTTAGATAATGGAGCAAAAAAATAAACTTAAATTGCCAAAATTCGCATATGGATTTTTTGCCTTGGCTATAGTATCAGCCATAATTTACGCAATTGCCATGTCAACACCCGCATTTGCCGATTTTTTTAATAGACATATCTCTTCATTTTTTAGGGGATTTTTGGCACTTATAACCAATATTTTGCCAATATCCTTTGCAGAGCTTCTTATAATTCTGTCACCCGTTATTCTATTCTTTATAATAAGATATGCAATAAAAAAATATGCTGATAACTGGCACAACGTTGGCATATTTTGTGTAACTATTCTATCAGTAATTTCACTTTTGTTTTCGTCCTTTGTTTTCATTTTTGGCACAGGTTATTACACAAGTGGGCTTGACAAAAAGCTTAACTTAGATAAAAAGGACGTTAGTGCACAAGAATTAGCAAAAACTGCTGAGTGGTTGATTGAAGAAGTAAATTCCTCAGTTAAATTAGTAGCCTTTGAAGACAAGGGGGCATCATTCAACCCCAATCACCGAGAGGAAACAAACGTTATTTTGCTTAACTCCTATGAAAAATTAAGCAATGAATATGACTTTTTGCCCGTGCTAACCTCATACGTTAAGCCAATTATGTTAAGTGAGCCGATGACATATACTCACATTTCGGGTGTATACAGCTATTTCACAGGTGAAGCAAACCTCAATACAAACGGCCCTGAATATTCGATTCCCTATACCATGGCACACGAGCTTGCCCACCAAAGAGGTATTGCACGCGAGGATGAGGCAAACTTTATTGCCTTTTTGGTTTGCGTTAATGCTGATGACCCATATATAAAATATTGTGGATATATAAATTTGTGCGAATACGTTTTGAACGCACTCTATGCTGCCAATCCAAAGCTTTGGGAGGAAACCTATAGAAAGCTTGACAATCGCGCAATATATGAAATGATTGCCTATAACAAGTTCTATGAAAAATATAGAGATAACGTTGTGGGTGACATAAGTGGCGCAATAAACGATGCATATCTTCAGGCAAACGGCACTGAGGGGTCAAAAAGCTATGGCTTGGTTGTGGACCTTGCAGTTGCATATTTTCACAAAAACATTGAAAACTGAATATCATATTAAAGGAATAAATTTTAATTAATAAAATATTAATTAAATCTTAAAAAAACTATTCCATTTTTGGCGGTTATATGTTATACTATTGATATAGATAATTAAGAATATAACTGCCAATCTTTTTTGGAGGATTACATATGGAAAAAATCATAATTAACGGTGGCAAGGAGCTTCGCGGTGACGTTCATATAAACGGCATGAAGAATGCAGCTCTTCCAATCATATTTGCAACCATCCTCACATCCAGCAGATGCGTAATTGAAAACATCCCACAGGTTAGCGACATTACAATGTCATTTGACATTCTTCGCTCAATGGGGGCTAAAATAAAATATCTTAATGAAACCGCGGTTTCAATTGACACAACCAATCTTGAGGGTGGGGATTCCCCCTTTGATCTTGTTTCAAAGATGAGGGGCTCAACCTACCTTTTGGGTGCTGAGCTTGCAAGATTCCATAAGGCAAAGGTTGCCTTCCCCGGTGGTTGTAATTTTGGCACACGTCCAATCGACATGCACATTAAGGGCTTTGAAGCACTTGGCGCAGTTGTTTCACAGGATGAAAACTACGTTTATGCCGAAGCACCCAACGGTCTTGTTGGTAATTCAATCTATTTTGATATAGTGTCAGTTGGTGCAACAGTTAATATTATGCTTGCAGCAACTATGGCTGAGGGGTTGACGGTCATTGAAAATGCCGCGCGCGAGCCCCACATCGTTGACCTTGCAAACTTCCTTAATATGTGTGGCGCTGATATCAAGGGTGCCGGTACGGGCATCATTAAAATCAATGGAAAACCCGAGCTTCACGGATGTGCATATGACATCATTCCCGATATGATTGAGGCCGGCTCATATATGTGCGCAGTTGCCGCAACGGGTGGTGAGGTTAACATCAAAAACGTTATCCCCAAGCACCTTGAAATCATTTCAACAAAGCTTGTTGAAATGGGAGTTGAAATTGAAACGCACGACGATTATCTCACAGTGCGCTCTACCGGAAAGCTTAAGCCCACAAATATTCAGACTCTTCCTTATCCGGGATTTCCAACCGATATGCATCCCCAATTTTCAACACTCCTTGCTATTGCAGATGGTGAGAGCACAGTTTATGAAACGATTTGGAAAAACCGCTTCAAATACGTTTATGAGCTTGAAAAAATGGGGGCAAGCGTAATGGTAAATGAACCATTTGCCGCATTTAAGGGAGTTGAAAAGCTCCACGGTGCTTCCGTTCGTTCAGTTGACTTAAGAGCAGGTGCAGCAATTGTTATTGCCGGACTTGTAGCTGAAGGAACAACCGAAATCACTGATATTTTCACCATCGAACGTGGATACCTCGACATCGTTGGTAAGCTCCGTGACCTCGGCGCAGACATTTCAAAGGTCTATATCGACGAAAATGCTTTTGCTTAAATCACATAAATAACAAATCCCCCAAGCGCCGCTTGGGGGATAATTTTGTTTATTTGCTTTCTTCTTCGATGTTATAGTCTATTATTTATCATAGTTTATAAGTTCTACTTTGTCATTTTCTATTTTTTTGTATTTAATGGGAATATACACTTCCGCATAAAAAGAACATATTTTGCCATCAATGAAAACTGGAGTTTTTTTAGCTACCAAGAAACTAAACCTAATATACACAGTTCCATATTCATTTTCAAACATATAGCTCGGTATTGTAATAGTTTCATTATGTTTATATATAATACCATTACTGATAAAAAACGGAGTATCTATATAACCATATTCTTGAGAAAATATTTCTTCTTCTTCTACGATTCGTATTATAGTGCCACAATTACTATTCTCCTCTTTCTCTTTGTATGATGTTTTGTTACACAACCATATATAAAGAGCTAATTGGTTATTTTGAGATGTGATAGGTAATTGTTCTTTGGGATTATCATCAGCTCTACCCAAAAAATCCAATTCATGCGCACCATACGACAGTGTAAGAGTTACATTGTCAATATCAAATACATTAGTGTCAGAATACGCTGTTGCTGCTATTATCGTTCCAAAATCGTAAGATGCAAGAAACTTATACTTATATTTTTCACCACACCCCGTAAAGCTAAATGCACTCGTCACCAAAAGCACCAAGAGCATTATTTTTGCAACAAATTTTCTTTTGTTCGTTTTGAAATTCATAATAAAGTCCTCCTTTCGGGCGAAAATTCAAAAAACGCAGAGTTAGGCTACAAGTGCCCTGCTCTGCGTTACTTTTAGGGCACTTATGTGTCCTTTTTTATTATACATAAATAATATCATACATTCCGTTTGTTGTCAAGGTGAAATTAACTTCACTCTAATACTCACAATATTATTCATAATTCTGCCCAAATTCTTGACTTTTATATAAAAATATGATAAAATATTATGATAAAATATTATATTAGTAATAAGTATATATACATCAATATAGGAGAAAAACTAAAATGAAAAAAAGACTGATTTTAGTTACATCACCACCGGCTTCAGGAAAGACATTTGTCTCACAACAGCTTGCCAAAAAGTTGCCCCACATTGTTTATCTTGACAAGGATGCTCTTATCCCCCTCTCAAGCAGAATTTTTCATGTTGCTGGTCAAGAAAACAATCGCTCATCAGCTTTCTTTGAAGAGCATATTAGAAACTATGAATATGATGCGATTCTTAACATCGGATTTGAAGCGCTTGACTACGCAGACCTTGTTCTTATCAACGCGCCCTTTACAAGAGAAGTAAGGGATAACGATTATATTAAAAATCTTAAGGAAAAGCTCCAAAAACACGGTGCAGAGCTTGTCTTGATTTGGGTGATAACCGATATTGAGGTTAGTCACAGGAGAATGATTAAAAGAAATTCTCCAAGGGACACTTGGAAGCTCGCTAATTGGGATGAGTACGTTGCAGGTAGAGATTATTCAATCCCCAACCTCCCCGAACTCTCAGACTGTCTTGTGAAATTCTATAACTCAAATAGCATTGAATTCGACGAATCAATAGAGAGAATTACAAAATTTCTTATTGAAGAATAATTAATAATTTTTTATTGGGAGAAAAATATGAACGAAATTTTTGAAAGAATTAAAGAGCTTCGCAAAACACTTTCATATCACGCAAAACGTTATTATGTTTATGATGACCCGGAAATTTCTGACTTTGAATATGACCGTCTCTATGCCGAGCTTGTTCGTCTTGAAGAGGAAAATCCCGAATATTTTGATCCCACTTCCCCCACTTGTCGCGTTGGTGGAAAACCACTTGATAAGTTTGAAAAGGTAACTCACACCGTTCAAATGAATTCCCTTTCAGACGTATTTGACTACGATGAAATTAAAGAGTTTGTTGACAAAATGGTGGGATTGGTTGAAAGCCCTGTGTTCTCGGTTGAACCAAAAATTGACGGTCTTTCAGTTGCCCTAACTTATGAGAACGGTATTCTTGTGAACGGTGCAACCCGAGGAGATGGCACTGTTGGTGAGGACGTTACACAAAACATCAAAACCATAAATTCCATTCCCCTCTCAATTGAAAAGCCACTTTCATTTTGCCTTCGTGGTGAGGTGTATATGCCAAGAAAGGTGTTCTATGCCTTGAATGAAGAACGTGAAGAAAAGGGCCAGCAGCTTCTTGCCAACCCAAGAAATGCAGCGGCGGGCTCTCTCCGTCAGCTCAATCCCAAAATTTGTGCTGATAGAAAGTTAGATATTTTCGTTTTCAATCTTCAATCAGGTGATATATTCGGTGACGGAAAAACACCCACTTCCCACGCAAACACTCTTGACACAATAAAAGAGCTTGGCTTCACGGTTCTTCGTGATAGAGCTTGTGTTTCTACCTATGAAGAAATTATCAATCATATAGAATATCTCGGCTCTATGCGTGACGACCTTCCCTATGATATCGACGGTGTGGTAATCAAAATAGACACCCTCTCAGATAGAGTTAAAATCGGTGAGGGCACGAACACTCCCAAGTGGGCAGTTGCCTACAAATTTCCACCTGAAGAAAAGCAAACAAAGCTTGTTGATATCACTATTGCCGTTGGCAGAACAGGAGTTCTCACCCCAACAGCTGTCCTTGAGCCAGTTAGACTTGCAGGTACAAGCGTTTCGCGTGCAACCTTGCACAATCTCGACTTTATTAGAGAAAGAGATATCAAGCTCGGTGACATGGTAACTGTTAGAAAAGCCGGTGATATTATTCCCGAGGTGCTTTGCGCTCACGCTGATAAGCGCGACGGCACTGAGGTTGAATTCTATATGCCCACTCATTGTCCCTCATGCGGTGAGCCCGTAGTTCGTGATGACAATGACGGCGCGGCAATTCGTTGCACAAACTCATCTTGCCCAGCACAGCTCTCTCGCAGCATTGAGCATTTTGCTTCAAAGGGCGCGATGAATATTGACGGCCTTGGCCCTCAAATCGTAAACGCGTTGCTTGAAAACAAGCTTATAAAGGATTGTGCCGATCTTTATACACTTGATGTTGACAGTGTTTCATCCATCGAAAGAATGGGTAAAAAAAGTGCTCAAAACCTTATAAATTCTATAAACAATTCAAAAAATGCAGGTCTTGAACACCTCGTCTATGCCCTTGGCATAAGAAATATCGGTGAGGTTGCCGCTGAAGCTCTTGCAGGTAGATACAAGACACTTGATGCCCTTATGCTTGCAACAAAAGAAGAGCTTTGTGAAATTCAAGATTTTGGTGAGATAACCGCCGATTGTGTCATCGACTTCTTCTCACATAAGCATAATATTGAGCTTTGTGAAAAGCTAATCTCACTCGGGCTTAACACAAATTCAACCTTCGTTCAGCTTGACAATCGCTTTGACGGTCTTACCTTCGTGCTTACAGGCACTCTTCCCACAATGAGCCGCGATATCGCAAGCGGTATGATTAAAGACAGGGGCGGTAAGGTCGCAGGAAGCGTTTCGGGTAAAACAAGCTACGTTTTAGCAGGTGAAGACGCAGGAAGCAAATTAGTTAAGGCTAAAAATCTTGGCATCACCATTATCGATGAAGAAGAATTTTTAAGAATGTGTAATTAATTTACTATAAGTTATAGTAGCCCCGTGTATTGCAGTATTCCATTATAAATACCTTCTGCAAAAAGTTCGGGGCTATTATTCATAAGTTCAGCATCCGACGGGTTTGAGATAAATCCCATTTCCACTAAAACCGCAGGCATTTTTGTTTTTCGCAAAACATAAAGACCGGGACGCTCAACTATCCCACGGTTGCGAAGGCCTGTGGCCCTATTCAACCCAATAAGTATATCCTCGCCCAAAGCACTTGCAACACTTGGAGCATCATATACTAAAACCTCACTCCCCGATACCGACGCATTTGAAGAGGCATTGGCATGCAGACTTATAAAATAGTCAGCACCAAAGGAGTTTGCCTCATCAACGCGAATGCGAAGGCTTGTTGAATTGCTTGTTCCAAGTGACGTTTCGGGTGTGGGACGTGAAATTCTCACGTCAAAGTTTCCATTTGAACGCAAAAGATCATAAAGGCGGATTCCTATTTCATAGGTTAAGTCTTGCTCAACAAATCCATTCCCCTCTGCCCCGGCATTGGGTGATTGTGGATTGTGTCCCTGATCTATATAAATTTTTATAGCCATAATTACCCCCAAATTTTCATTACTATCATTTTATGTATAAACACTTCTTGTGTGAAAGGAGCAATATGAGCAGTATCAAATCCACAAATACGGACTACGAAAAGAATAAAGTTGAAAAAGGAATGCTCTATCTTGTGGCAACTCCCATAGGCAATCTTGCCGACCTTTCAGAACGCGCCATTAAGGTTCTCTCTGAAGTTGATTTCGTTGCCGCTGAAGATACAAGAAATTCAATGAAGCTCCTTTCCTATCTTGATATAAGCAAACCAATGGTTTCTTATTTTGAACATAACAAACGCGAAAGAGGTCAAATAATTGCCGATAGATTGAAAAACGGTGAAAGCTGTGCACTCATCACGGATGCGGGGACTCCTGCAATCAGTGACCCAGGGGAAGATATAGTTGCCCTTTGCGCTGAGCAAAATATCCCCGTTACTTCAATTCCGGGTGCTTGTGCAGGAATCGTTGCACTCACCCTCTCCGGTCTCCCTACGGGTAGATTTTGCTTTGAAGGATTTCTTTCAGCAAACAAGGGTGAGAGACGTGAGCGCTTATCAGAGCTTGAAAATGAAAAGCGCACAATGATCTTTCACGAAGCTCCCCACAAGCTTAAGGCAACTCTTGAGGATATGAAAAATACCTTTGGTGATAACAGAAGAATTTCCCTTTGCCGTGAGCTCACAAAGAAAAATGAAGAGGTGCTTCGACTCACTCTTGCTTCAGCTGTTGAATATTATGAAAATAACGCCCCTCGCGGTGAATACGTTCTTATAGTTGAGGGCAGTAAAAAAACCAAGCAAAATGATAATTTTTTTGAGAATATGACCGTTGAAGAGCACGTGAACTTCTACATTTCAAACGGACTTTCTAAAATGGATGCCATTAAATCCTGTGCTAAGGACCGCGGAGTTCACAAAAACGTAATTTATAAAGAAATCTGCAATTAAGGAGATCCACTTATGAAAAAAAGAATTGGTATTATTGGCGCTACCGGTATGGTAGGTCAAAGATTTCTTACACTTCTTGAAAATCACCCATATTTTGAAGTAACCGCGCTTGCGGCAAGCTCAAGAAGTGCAGGCAAAACATATATTGAAGCAGTTGGTGAGCGTTGGAAAATGAGCACTCCCATTCCCGAAGAATATAAAAATATGACAATTGTTGACGCGCAAAGCATTGACGAAATTGCACCCCTTGTGGACTTCGTTTTTTGCGCGGTTGATATGAAAAAAGACGAAATAAAGGCACTTGAAGAAGCATATGCCAAGGCAGAAATCCCTGTTGTTTCTAATAATTCTGCCAATCGCTTTACACCCGACGTTCCTATGGTTATTCCTGAGGTCAATCCTCAGCATCTTGAAATAATCGACGCTCAAAGAAAACGTCTTGGAACAAAGCACGGCTTTATTGCAGTTAAGCCAAATTGCTCAATTCAGTCCTACGTTCCAGCACTCACTCCCCTTCTTAAATTTGAGCCCTATGAAATAGTGGCAACCACTTATCAGGCAATTTCAGGCGCAGGCAAAACCTTTAACGAATGGCCCGAAATGATTGATAACGTTATCCCATTTATCGGTGGTGAAGAAGAAAAGAGCGAGCAAGAGCCCCTAAAAGTTTGGGGTAATATCGAAAACGGTGAAATCGTTAAGGCGCAATTCCCCGTTATTACAACTCAATGCATTCGCGTGCCCGTTACTGACGGTCACACAGCAGCTGTGTTTGTTAAGTTTAGAAATAAACCCTCAAAAGAAGAAATCCTTTCTGCTTGGGCAAATTTCCGCGGTGAGCCTCAAGAATACGAGCTCCCACATGCACCATCACAGTTCATAACGTATTTCGAAGAGGACAATCGTCCACAGGCAAAGCTCGATCGCGATATATACGGTGGTATGGGTGTAACGGTAGGTAGACTTCGCGAGGATCACGTTTACGATTATAAATTCGTCGGTCTTTCACACAACACTCTTCGCGGTGCTGCAGGTGGTGCTGTGCTTATTGCCGAGCTGCTCTACAAAAAAGGATATTTTGATTAAAAGGACATATTACTATGACTTTAAAATTGGTTCTTGACAGATACGATGAAAATATTGGTGTTTGTCTTGATTTTGATGACAAAAGATATCTCATTCCAAAGGAAATTCTTGGGGATATTAAGGTAAACGACATCTTTAATATCGAATTTGATGGCGAAACCTTTTCCTCCCCCGTGCTTTTGGTTGAAGAAACCGAAAAAAAGAAGAATGAAATATCACAAAGAATGAGAAAAATTTTTAAAATAACTAAACACAGGAGACTGCCGAGAATATGAAAATATATGACAACAAAATATGTGATTTCGCCTCGGCAATCCTTTGCTCGGCTGAAAAGCAGGTGCTTAAAAAGGTCGTTTTTTCAAAGCACAAGGATAAAAGCGTTACCAAAACCGTTTTGACTTTGAAAAGCATTTCGGGAAAGCTTTGCCTTCAGGCTGAGAGCTTTCACTCCGATAACAAAGCAAAGCACGAAAATATATATCTTGATGAAAATACAATTTCAAGACTTTGCGCGCTTGTGGATTCCTGCATGCAGATAAATCTCATCACCACTGTGGGTGATTGCGAATACAAATCCTCTAAATCAGGCAAAATAACACTTATTGGTGTAAGCAATCTCCTAAAAAAAATGAGCTCATCCAATGCTCAAAAAACTGAAATTTCGGGAAACAACAATGAAAAAAATCACATTATCACTCCCAATGCGCCATTCCTCCAATATCTTGGCGTAAGTGATAAAAACGGCAGAGTTCACGATAAAAAGCAATCTAAATTTCGCCAAATAAATAAATTCGTTGAGAACGTGCGCGATATATATCCCAATCTCAAGTCCGATGGCACACTTGTGGTTTATGACCTTTGCTGTGGAAAAAGCTATCTTTCATTTGCAGTTTATCACTACCTTAAAAATGTTTTGGGTCGAGATGTTAAAATGTATGGCGTTGATTTGAAGGCGGACGTTATTGAATACTGTAACAAGGTTGCACATGACGTTGGCTTTGACTCATTGAGCTTTTATTGTGGAGATATCACTGAATACGAATGCTCAGAGCAGCCCGACCTTGTAATCTCGCTCCACGCGTGTGATATTGCAACCGATATTGTAATCGACAAGGCAATTAAGGAAAATGCAAAGGTTATTTTGTCAACTCCCTGCTGCCACCACGAATTAAATCACACAATAAATTGCAAGGAGCTTGCATTTGTAACCGAATATTCAATGCTTCGTCAAAAGCTTTGCGATGCAGCAACCGATGCTCTTCGTTTAAAGCGCCTTGAGGCAAACAACTATTCCTGCGTTGCGGTTGAGCTCATTGATCCCGAAGAAACACCTAAAAACATTCTCTTGCGCGCTATCAAAAAGCCAAACACTCCTGCAAATCTCAAAAAAGCAGATGCGGCTAAGCAGGAATACGAAGCAGCAAGAAAATTCTTACTTGGAAAATGACTTACAGAGCTTTAACAACATTCATTAATAAAAATACAAACCCACATAACAATAAGATTTTTGACTTGATGTCATATGATATCAAGTCAAAAATTATTTTCGTTATCGGGAATGGGGCTTGCAATACAGCTGAATATCTTTCTTCTATTATGTCGGCGTGCAATGCCTCATATTTACATTATATCGACACACCCGACACGGATTTAAACAAAAGATTTTTGCAAAACGGCAATCAATTTTCTTTGGATGTTCTTTGTGAAAAAGCAGAAAGCATTTTAAATAAATGCAAAAGAAATTTATCAAATGATGATTTAATGCTTTGCCTTGCTTTATCCTTTGATAATGTTGAATATACCATTGTCGAAATAAAATGTGAATACTACAACGAAATTAAAGATGTCATTGCGCCCTTTGCACTGATTATTACGGAAAATGATGAGCAAAACTTAATTGAAAATGTGCCATATGGCACAAAAGAGATAATCGCTATTTCAAATGATGCAAATTATGACTACGTTTCAAGTAAATACACACGAAATGGCGCAAGAATTACCTTTGCCTCACCCAATAAAATAACAATTTCTAATGGGGATTTGCTTGGCACGAGCTTTTATCATTATGATTATTTATATCGCATCTCAGCTCTCGATTTGAACAATGTGCCACTTGCACATTTGTCAATTGAGGCGGCAAGTGTAATATTCAATACTCCAAGACCTTATATCTATCAAGGGCTTGCAAAAGCAACGGCACCTAAAGATTTGTCTCTTTATTCCCTTTCCCCTGCAATACTTTTGCGTAACGGTGAAAACAATTTTAAATTGCACCACAAATTAAAATTTAAGGTCATCACAATGAATGATGAATTTGAAATACCCTCCGAAAGCACCGTTTTTTGTGGGGACGCAAATTACATACAAAGCATCAAAAATAAATTAGAAAAGCACCCGAAATAATCGGGTGCTTTAATTTTTATTTAGCCAATTCAATAAGCTTTAAGCAAAGACTGATATAATCCATTCCTGCAGCCGCTGCCTCCTGTGGCAAAAGGCTTGTGGGAGTCATTCCGGGAAGCGCATTTGCTTCAAGGAAGAAAAATTCACCGTGCTCATCCATAATAAAGTCAATTCGTGAATATGATCCAAGTCGAAGCACCTTGTGTGCTTTCTCAGCATATTTTTGAAGCTTTTTTGTCAACTTGGAATCAATGTGTGCAGGACATTCCTCATGTGCAAGACCTGCCTGATATTTAACCTTATAATCGTAAAATTCACCTGAAGCAATGATTTCAATTGGAGGAAGCGCTTTGCCGTCCAGCACGCCAACTGAAAATTCTCTACCAACGATCTGCTCCTCAATAAGCACGTGCTTTGAGTATTTTTCAGCCTCTTCAATCGCACCTTCAAGCTCTAAATGACTGATAACCTTGCTAATACCAACGCTTGAGCCGTTATCACTCGGCTTTACAAAGCAAGGAACAAGCTTATGTAACTCCTCATTGCTTGAATCGTTTGTTAACCACTTTGCAGTGGGGATTCCCGCATGAGCGATAAGCTCCTTTGAAATTATCTTATCCATAGAAAGCATACAACCAATTGAACTGCTTCCTGTAAATCTGATTCCATTCATTTCAAGAAGTGCCTGAAGCTTACCGTTTTCACCCACTCCACCGTGGAGAGCAAGAAAGGTTACGTCCGCCATTTTACAAAAATCAATAACGTTAATTCCCACAGGCTCGCGTCTGCCACCGTTTTCTTCAATGAGTGACTCAAGATTTGGGGCGGTTTCAGGAATTTTATATTTATATCTGCCTGACATATCGTCAAAGTTCATTTTATCCTTTGCAATTCCATAATATAAATCAACAAGCATTGCTTTGTGTCCACAGTCGCGCAAGGAATTTGCAATAAGTGATCCACTTGCCAAGGACACGTCACGCTCCATACTGAGTCCGCCTGCCAAAACAACTACTTTCATTTAAAACACCTCTATTCAAATGCAATTTTTGCAAGGCCCGCTTCGCTTGTTTCCTTATATGCTGGTGACATATCGTCCCCTGTTTCCTTCATAGCGATAACAACCTTATCAAATGAGATTTTTCTTGTATCAAAAAGCAAATCAGCAAGATTTGCCGCGTTTATTGCACGCATAGCGGCAACTGCATTTCTCTCAATGCACGGAATTTGCACAAGTCCACAAATCGGGTCACAAGTAAGGCCCAAATGATGCTCAAGTGCAATCTCAGCAGCATATTCAATCTTGTCAATATCCATTCCGTAAAGCTCAGCAAGGGCTGCCGCCGCCATTGAGCAAGCACTTCCCACCTCGGCTTGACATCCACATTCAGCGCCCGAAATTGACGCGTTGTGCTTAATGAGATTACCAATTACGCCCGCGGTTGTGAGCGCCTTGATAATTTCATCATCAGTTGCTCCCTTCTTATGCTTGTGGTAAAGCATAACAGCAGGAAGAACACCTGCAGCGCCACAGGTGGGGGCTGTAACTATCTTTTCACCTGCCGCGTTTTGTTCTCCCACAGCAAATGCAAGAGCACAAACAAGTCTATCCTCTCTCGTTTCACGATTTTCATTCTCTTTATAACTATTATATAATTGTTTTGCTTTTTTGTGCACACCAAGTCCACCGGGAAGTATTCCCTCATCCTCGATGCCCGATTTCATAGCATTTCTCATTGCTTCCCATATCTTTTCCATATGGGCATAAAAGCCTTCACCCTCAATCTCAAAGGCATATTCCCAAATTCTTAATCCTTTTTCACGACAGTAATCGGCAATATCCTTAAAGGTATCAAGTGGGTAAATCATCTCACTTTTGGCAAGAGTTTCACCTTCAGCAACAATGCTTCCCCCACCAACTGAGTAAAAGCGCTGTTTTGCAATCTCCTCACCACCACTTATAGCAATTAAATCCATGGTGTTGGGGTGAACTGTGCATTCGGTGTCAAAATCGAACACAACGTCACAATTTTGAGGCAAAAATGTTTGCTTGATAACGTAATCAGTGCCGTGTCCCTTGCCTGTTTTTGACAAGGAGCCGTAAAGAATTGCCCTATAGCTTTCGGCAGGATGCTCTGATTTGAATCTCAAGCACGCGCGCTCAGGCCCAATTGTGTGTGAGCTTGAAGGACCACGGCCAATCTTATAAAGCTCGCGAAGAGATGCCATTCCACCCTCTTTAGTAAGCTTCTTGCTTTGCGTTTCCTCGTCCTGATAAAAATAAGTTATTGAAACACCAAATATCTTTGCGATTTGCAAAAGATTTTTAGTTGAAGGGTTTGAAAGATTCTTTTCCCATTTAGAAACAGCCTGCTCTGAAATGCCAAGTCTTTCAGCCAATTCGCGCTGAGTAACGCCCTTGGATTTTCTAAGCTTTTTAATTCTTTCACCTTGAGTTCTCATACTTTTATCACCTCACAAACTCAACCTTAGGTTGAGTTAATTATAGCAAAAATTTAGTAATTTGTCAATAAATTATTGACAAATAGATTCAAAAAAGTTACAATAAAATAAAGAAATTTTTAAAGGAATTACTATGTTAAACATTATTCAAATTACTGATTTTAACGACAGCGCCCTTGATGTTTACGTACGTCTTACAGGCTCACAATTGAGAAATAAGCTTGAGCCCGAAAGAGGAATCTTCATTGCAGAAAGTCCCACAGTTATTGAGGTGGCCATGAATTCAGGATGCGCTCCCGTTTCGTTTTTGACAGATGAAAGATTGCTTAAAAGTGGCGCAGTTGAGGATATACTTCAAAAATTGCCCGAGGGTACACCCATATACACAGCCTCACGCGAACTTTTAACCTCACTGACCGGCTTTGAGCTCACTCGCGGTGCTCTTTGCGCAATGATGCGTCCCACACTTCCCACAGTCGAAGAATTGTGCAAAAACGCGCGCAGAATTGCCGTTTTTGAAGAGATAACCGACTCCACCAACATCGGTGCGCTATTTCGCTCTGCTGCGGCACTTAATATTGATGCCGTGCTTGTGACTCCCACCTGCTGCGATCCACTTTGCAGACGCGCAGTTAGAGTCAGCATGGGCACGGTATTCCAGGTTCCGTGGACTCGCATTGGTGAAACAAAAGCTGATTGGCCCACTAAAATGCAGGATTTGAAAAATCTTGGCTTTAAAACTCTTGCTATGGCACTTCGCAATGATACTATTGACATTGATGACGAGAAGCTCCACAAGGAAGAAAAGCTTGCAATCATTCTTGGCACCGAGGGTACAGGTCTTACACCAAAGACAATTGACGATTGCGATTACACAGTTAAGATTCCAATGGCACACGGTGTTGATTCACTCAACGTCGGTGCAGCAGGTGCAATTGCATTTTGGGAGCTTGGCAAAATTAGATAAAATTAATAAATAAGCTCGAAAGGAGCTAAGTATGGAACTTAACGTAATAAGCTTTAATATTAGATTCGGTGACGACGAAAACGGTTATTCAATAGCTGAACGCGCACCAAGACTAAAAAAGGTAATCAACTCCTATAATGCCGATCTCATAGGGTTTCAGGAATACACTCCTCTTTGGGAAGAAAATATTAAAAAGATGTTTTTGGACAATTACGGTTTCTTTAACAAATACAGAACAAGCACGGGTTGGCTGGAATCAGCACCAATACTTTGGAAAAAAGATAAATTTGAATGCCTTAAAACAGGATATTTTTGGCTCTCAGATACACCCGAAGTAGAGTCAGGCGGATGGGACGAAATCAACCACAATCGCATTTGCATATATGCCATTCTTCGAGAAAAGCAAAGCGGTACTGAATTCACATTTATGAATACTCACTTCGGATTTGGAGACGAGTGTCATAAAAAGAGTGTCAAACTGATACTTGAATATGCAAAAAAGATTTCAAACTTGCCAACATTTATTACAGGTGATTTCAATATGATTCCTAAAAGTGAGGCATATGCGATTATTACACAAACCATGAATGACGTTAATGCCGAAACTGTAAATGATATGAGAAGCACCTATCATGGATATAATCCTGAAGAAAATCAAAATGCCCATATCGACTATTGCTTTGTAGATAAGCAGATTACATCTATTCAATCACATATAATCGACGATACAGTTGACGGTAAATTCCCTTCAGACCACTACGGACTGTTTTCAAAAATTAAAATATAAATAAAAAAGCTCGGTAAATACCGAGCTTTTATTTTATCTTTTTGTAATCGTTACAGTTGCATATTCACTTGTGAGCGCATCAACCGTAAAGTTGTAAATAAGCTCGTCTCCATAGTCATCGATTACAGTAGGCATTGTGTCGCCAACACCGTATAGAATTTCCTCATTAGCAGACTCTACATATTCGATAAGGTTGTCTTCTGTTCCACCTTGTATGTAAATAATATCGTTATTTGTATTGTAAACGTCGTAATATTCACTATCTTCAGGCATATACATTGCAGCATTAACGTGATAAACAACAACACCTTCAGTATCAAAGTATCCGTTGCCTTCCCATGCATTCACACCATTGTTTGTATAGTATACAAGAATGTAGTATTCCTGATATGCACCAAGCTTATCATCCCAGTTATTTGCAATAATGATTGTGTCACCGTTCTTTGAAAAATCTTCAAGTGTAAGTGTTATACTACTATCAGTTACTACAAGACGCGACGTTGTGAGCCAACCGAGGTTAATTTTTGAATACGCATTATGGTCTCCTACCCTATTAGCCATTATATCCAATCCCTGAAGAGGTTTATTGATACCTGTGTAATCATAGTAGTCACTAAGACCGAGCACATGACCAAACTCGTGAATAAATGTATATGTGTTCATAGCCGAGGTGATGTTATAAGAAAAATTTCCCTCTTCATCATAACCCTCATAAAGGAATTGGTATGATGCCCATATATAGTCCTTTGCATGAACGTTATCGTATTCATAATATTCACCCGCTTCATCCCTATAGAAATTGAAATAGCGGAATGCCCAATTAAAAATATCTGATGAATCTATTTCATTGGTATTAATAAGGACTACTGAATCTATTGCACCGTTACCGTCAGAGTCGAACTGTGAAAGATCCATAAAATCATCAAGATAGTCGAGTGCTTCATTAAGAATCAATTGTTCACCTTGTAGAAGCTCTTCACCCTCATACATAAAACCGAACTGATCATAGTAGTCACTCTCATGCTCGGGTGTAAACCAGAAATCAAGAACAGTTATATCAAGTGTAAGTTGACCGTAGCTTGAGATGTAATAATAGTCATACAAGGAGTAGTAGTCAGTTTTTCCACCCTTTGAGAATGCATTCACGAGTGTATCGATTGTATAACCCTTGCTTTCGGCAGTAATGTCAATAAACTGTACGGGAATTACAAGCACTGAGGATGAGCCTGTTGTTGGGCAACCATCAACAAACCAACGTTGATCGGTTACGTCCTTAAGATATTCAGCTTTTGTAAAATCAAGGTCATAAACTCCATCAGGGTCACTTGGGAGCCCTGCACCCTCGTTTGTAAAAAGCTCGTCATAAGGAATGCCAGTACCAATACCTGCTGTTCCACCTTTTATATCTCGGCTAACAACTATCTCAAGTGCATATCTTCCCTCATATTCCACGAAGTACATAGCAATATAGTAAGAATTATCCTTAGGATAGTAAAAATAATACGAAACGCCCATTTCGTCGGGGTAAAAGGCTGATTCATAGCTTGAGAACAATTCTCTATATGCATCAAATTCTTCCTGTGTATTGCCGAATGTACGCAAAAGAATACTCTTTGTGGTAATGTATTCAGAAGGAACACTATCTTGTACAATGTAATATTCATTGTTAGGAATAAACGGAATTACTTCACCAATCAATTCCATGTAAAGTTCCTTTTCAGCAGGAGTAAAGTCTATGTAAGTATAATCCTCGCGTGGATTATCGTCGCCACCATCATTTGTTGTGGTTGTGGTAGTTGTTGTTGGTGTTGTAGTTGTAGTAGTTGTTGTTTCACCACTGTTAATATAAATGCCATTTGTACCAATTACCAACTCACAAGATGACAAAACAAGCATTGCAAGAATCAATAATAAAGCTAATAGTTTTCTCATTTTGTATCCTCCTAAAATTATGTATATATTATATCACACCTTTTTTATTTTTTCAATAAAAAACAAAAAAAGAGAGGATAACCCTCTCTTTTGGTGCACCAAAAAGGACTTGAACCTTCACGTCGGGGACACCAGATCCTAAGTCTGGCGCGTCTGCCAATTCCGCCATTGGTGCATTTTGGGGAGCAAATCTTGCTCCCCATCATTGTTTTTAAATTAGTTGTGTGCTTCAAGCCAAGCTTCAGCATTAGCCTTGCTCATTCTCTTGATGCTCTCTGTGGGGTAAACGGAATCAGCACCGCCGTTGCCATAGAGATAGTAGTTGCCCTTTGCTGTTACGAAAAGAATTTCTTCATAACCAGCAGAATCGCCATAGTAACCAAAAGTAACCTTCTTTACGAGAGTATCTACTTCTGTATCATATGTAACCTTGCAAATTACCTTGTTCATCGTCCATTCTCCTTATAAAATTTTATTTTAACATGTACATTATATACTGTTTTTTTATATTTGTCAAAGGGTTTTATTAAGAAAAAAACAATTCTCCCCATTGTACAAAAAGTATAAATAATGCACGTGTTCATTATGCACAATGCACAAAGTATTAGACGATTTCAGTATATTTTAACCCTCAAAAAGCTTTGCTATTCTCATTGCTACATCTTGAATATCACTTTCGTTATCACAATCAACAACAATGTCGGCATATTTTTCATAAAGGGGCGTTCTTATATCGTAAACGTCGCGCAAGGTTTGTCCTTCATCAAAAACAACACCGCGCTTTTTAAGATTTCCAAGGCGCTTTTCAATAACCTCATAGGGTGCTTTAAGATAAACAACTGTGGAGGTTTTCTTTAAGTGTGCCATTGCTTCCTTGCCGAAAATTGCGCTTCCACCCGTGGAAATAATGGCATTGTGCACCTTTAAATTTGCCAAAGTATCGTTTTCAAGCTTTAGAAACTTATCGTTTCCAATCTCATCTATTATTTTATGTAATCTCTTACCCTGATTATGCTGAATTACAAGGTCGGCATCAATAAAAGTTTTACAAAGCATCTTTGCAAGAACGATACCAATCGTGCTTTTCCCTGCACCCGGCATTCCGATAAGGGTTATATTACTTTCAAACATTTTGTACCTTCCTTCCCATCTCGCAAAGGTGAGCTATAGGACATTCCAAGCACTTGGGTGCACGGGCAGAGCATGTGTCACGGCCGAACTGAACGATTCTGTGACAAAGGTCACTTTGCTCACTCTCTTCCACAAGCTCACTCATAATGATTTCTACCTTGTGTGGATCCTTTTGCTTTTGTGGATACATTCCAAATCTTCCACAAATTCTTATCATATGCGTATCAGCTACAATTGCGGGCTTATGGAATATATCTCCAAGTAACAAATTGGCAATTTTACGGCCAACACCCGGAAACTTTAAAAGCTCCTCCATACTGTCGGGCAAAATTCCGTTATATTCATCAACAAGCATAGCACAAGCATCCTTAATACTTTGTGCCTTTGTTCTAAAAAGTCCACATGGACGAATAATTTCTTCAATTTCCTTATAATCAGCACGCGCCAATGCCTCGCAGGTGGGATATTTTGCAAACAATTCCCCGCAAACAATGTTCACGCGAGCATCCGTGCATTGAGCCGAAAGACGTCCCATAACCAAAAGCTTCCACGGCTCACCGTCAAATTCGAGCGCGCAAACAGCTTCAGGATATATTTTCTTAAGCTCAACAATAATCTCAGAAATTCTTTCTTTTTTCTCCGATTTTCTCATAATTATTCAACCTTATATGATTTAATAATCATAACTCTGCTAACGCTTTGAATATCCACCGCAGCTTCAACCGTAGCAATAACTGAACGACTTGCATCGTCAAGATAAACCTCAGTTACAGTTCCGATTTTCAAGCCGTAGGGATAAATACTTCCACTTCCACTACTCATAATAACGTCACCAACAGCAATATGTGAACTGTCATCAAAGCCCGTTGTATAATGAAAACGGCAATCGTTTTCATAATACCCCTCGACAATGCCGATCATTGCGCTTCTTTCAACCAAAGCACCAATGGATGAAGAAATATCAGTTATGCAAAGCACCTCACAAGTATTGAGTCCAACCTCGGTAACTCGACCCACAAGACCTTCTCCTGCAATTACAACCATTCCCTTCTCAATTCCGTGAAGTGAGCCCTTGTTGAGCATCAAGGTGCTGTGTGCTGAGCTTGAATTCTTGCCCACAACGGTTGCCTCCTCAAATTCGAAGGTAGTATTGTGATTTTTAACGTCAAGGAAATCCTTAAGCCAAGCATTTTCCTCCTTGAGCACCTCAAGGTCACTTTGAAGCTTTTTGAGCTCATCATTTTCCTGTCTTAACGACTCATTTTCTTCTAAAAGTCGGTCATATTCGGTGAAGTAATCGACAAATCCCATAATTCCGTCCGCGCAGTAATTAAATGCGGCTCTGAATGGAGTGGAGATAACGTTGAACGCGTCTTTTAAGAACCATGCGTGTCCCGATGCTGAAAGCACGACGGAAAAAACCGTCAAGCAAAGCACCACGGTTAAGCATATTAAGAAAAATTTATTCTTAAAATAACGCATTTTAGACCTCTTTTTTTACAAAACTAACTTTTATTTTCTACTAATAACTTCCTTAGCTTTTTTAACAATATTATCGGCAGTAAGACCGTAATATTCCATAAGTGCAGGAACTGTACCTGAGCGACCGAATGTGTCTTCGACACCAACTCTAGCCATGGGTACAGGGCAATTTTCAACAAGCACTTCAGCTACAGCTGAACCAAGGCCACCGTAAATTGTGTGCTCCTCAGCAGTAACAAGCGCGCCTGTTTCTTTTGCAGGCTTAACAAGAATTTCCTTATCAATAGGCTTGATTGTATGAATATTAATCACGCGAGCACTAATACCCTCCCCTGCAAGAAGTTCTCTTGCCTCAAGGCATGTGCTTACCATAAAGCCCGTACCAACAAGTGTAACGTCAGTACCGTCAGCCATCAAAACACCCTTACCAAGCTCAAACTTGTAGTCCTCACCGTTGAGAATGGGGAGTGCATATCTACCGAATCGCATATATACGGGGCCATCGTGCAAAAGAGATGCTTCAACCGCTGCTCTTGCTTCAACCGCGTCGCAAGGATTGATAATCACCATACCGGGAATTGAACGCATTAATGCAAAATCCTCGTTGCACTGATGTGTAGCGCCGTCCTCACCAACGGAAATACCACCGTGAGTAGCACCAATTTTAACGTTCAAGTGAGGGTAACCGATGGAGTTTCTCACCTGCTCAAAAGCACGTCCTGAAGCAAACATTGCAAATGATGATGCAAAAACGGGCTTTCCTGTTGATGCAATACCTGCCGCAACACTCATCATATTGCCCTCTGCAATACCGCAATCAAAAAATCTATCGGGATACTGTTTTTTAAACATTCCTGTCTTTGTAGCTGCCGCAAGGTCTGCATCAAGCACTACAAAATCATATTTGGGAGCAAGCTCACAAAGTGCATTACCATATGCTTCTCTCGTTGCAATTTTCTTAACGTCTGCCATCGTCTTGCCTCCTTAAATAAATCTTGTCTTAAGCTCAGCTATCGCCTGCGCATGCTGCTCATCGTTGGGAGCCGCTCCGTGCCAGTTGACCGAGTTTTCCATAAATGAAACATTCTTGCCCTTTGTTGTCTTTGCAATAATCACAGTGGGCTGACCCTTTACTGTTTCCGCTTCGGCAAAAGCCGCTTCAATTTGACCCCAATCGTGACCGTCAATTGTGATAACGTGGAAGCCAAACGCCTCAAACTTCTTATCGTGAGGAGTGGGATTCATAACCTCGGTAATGGGGCCGTCAATCTGAAGACCGTTAAGGTCGAGAATTACGCAAAGATTGTCGAGCTTGTAGTGGGATGCAAACATAGATGCCTCCCAAACCTGACCTTCTTCACTTTCTCCGTCACCGATGATTGTGTAAACTCTATAATCCTTGTTGTCAATCTTGCCTGCAAGTGCCATACCGCACGCAGTAGAAATACCAAGACCCAAAGAACCCGTAGTCATATCAACACCGGGAACCTTGTTCATATCGGGATGCCCCTGCAAATAAGAGTCGATTTTACGCAAGGTAACAAGATCTTCCACAGGGAAAAATCCTCTGTGTGCCAAAGTTGCATAAAGACCGGGAGCTGTGTGTCCTTTAGACAAAACAAATCTGTCCCTATCCTGCATTTGAGGATTCTTGGGGTCAATATTCATCTTTTCAAAATATAAATACGTCAAAATATCAGCGATAGAAAGTGATCCACCGGGATGTCCACACTTTGCCGCATGAGTCGCGTCAATAATGCCGATTCTGACGTTGTTAGCAATGTTTTTTAACTCTTTGATTCTTGCTTCGTTCATAGTCAACCTCGCAAAAAGATATTTAAGGTATATAATACCTCATTTTATATTTTTATTATACCCAAAGTAGCAGGAAAAGTCAAGTAATATAAGGGAAAATGTTGATTTTAACCACGAAAAAAAGGAGAGTGGGTGCGCTTCTTTTATTTTTTTGCATTTTTAAAAATTTTCTTCAAAATTTGGCATCCTGTGGCACCTTTTGGCACCTTTTTTTATGTATAATCGGTTTTACAAAGGAGGTGATCAATATGATTGTTTAAAAAAGAGCGATTATTGGCACGGATAATATGCTCTTAACTCAATCGTCGTGCAAAGCATAAGAAGTACATAAAAAATAAATAATTAAAAGGAGGATTAAAAAATGTCAAATACTTATGTTAAAAAATATGATGTAGGTCAGGTAAAAGTAGACCTACCAAGTGCAACCTATATCCACGAGCTGCCATTGCTCTCATTTGGTGACGTTTTGCATACAATTAATTTGTCTCTTGTTTATAATCACAAAATGTACAGAGACGGTATCAACACTTCATTCATCAACCCCGGATTTAGAATTAACCTTCAAAAACAGATCAATTTTGAAAACAATATCCCTAAATTTCTTCAAGACGAAAACGGTCAGTGCGTTCCGCTAACATACTGGAATAGTGGTGCATTATACACTTTTGAAGATGATTCTAAAAGAATTTTGAGAAGACTCGGTTCAACTTATGAATTAGAAAATCCCGACCGAAGTAAAGAATATTATAGTGAGGCAGGTAGAATCACAAGCATTGTTGATAAATACGGTGAGACTATCCTATTGTACACTTATAATGGCAGCAATCAGCTTATCTCTATTACATATAGAGGCACTAAGACAATTGAATTTGGATATCTTGCTAATAAACTTTATTCCATTACCTATGCGGGCAAAACAACCACAATCGGTTATGATGATACTCGCTTGACGGTTGCACACTATTCTGACGTTGATTATCACTTTAACACTTCGTATAACAATTTTGTAGTATATTCAACAGATGCAGGCGAGGAATATTCCGACACTTGTTCACGCAAATACATATGTAGCGTTAATGGTAACACTTTGGTAGCAAGCAAAGTAGTCTGTGGTACGAATGTTGATACAACTACATATAATTTTTGGGACTATTCAGAAGCAACTAGTGTGTGCAATTTTGTTGATGTAACGGATAAATTTGGTGTTACAAGCAGAATACAGTTGGAAAACAGAAAACCCGCTTATTCTTACGAATTGACTGATAACTTTTTTGATGGGGAGGCAATGGGAGATCCGATATATACTGGAACTGTTTTCTCACATAATAGCAAAGATATAATGGGGCCTCAGTCCAAAAGTTCGGGGTTGAAATTAGAAGAGATGGTAGCTAATTATTGGCATGTTGGTATTACTTCTAGGGAAAATATAACGGGCCGATTGGTTCTCTCCGGATGGATGAATGTTGCAAGTAGTGACAGTTGTACTTTCACCATTAGAAAACCCGGAATACCCGACCACGAATATTGTGTTACTCATAGTGTACCTGTTATTAAAGACCAAACATGGCAGTATTTCGCTTTTAGTTTTAATATCAATAATATGATTGAAATTACGGTTACTACTGATATCCCCACTATATATTTGAAAGATTTAAGATTAACATTTCAATCAGGTACAATTTTATCTGAAACGCCTGTATATGTTGCTTCTGTAGAAGACGTTTTTATTCACGAACGTTCTGACGGCGATAAGATATTAACCATAGATGAGTGTAAATTCTATATTGGAAATACTCTTTTGAATCAAAAAGTAACTTGCACCGATGTATTGAAATATAAAATTAATCAGATGTATCGCGCTCATTCAAATGAAATATATTATGATGATTGCAAGGGTGTAACTGTCCGTTCAAATCCTTTTGTAATGAAATACGATGAGGGCGATGCAACATATACTGTACCTGTAACGAGTTTGGCAGTTGGAACTAAAAAGTATAAAAAAGCCAAGGAATATATTACAAAAACCAACTTTTATACTGTTAATGATTCCACTCATCTCATGAGCAAAAGTTTTACGAGCGCAGGTTATTATAAAGAAGATGTTTACGATGAATACTTGAACCTTATAAGCTCAACCGTTGAAGGAGTTACAACAACGTATGTTAGAAACAGTAAGGGTATGGTAACGAGTCAAAAGATCACCGCCATTGGAACAACGGAAGAAATCGTAACAAGCGCATCTTATGATGATAATTGTACTAAGGTTATTAGCACAACGAACGAATTTGGTGTTACTACCACTTACCAAACCGACGAAGTTTGGGGTTTAATCAATCAGGCTTTTGTTGATGGAAATAATGTTGTTTCCAACGAATACGATATGAACAAATTGGCATTGACTAAAAAACTTTTCTCAAGTGATGCAAACGGCAGAAACAATACCCTTGATTATTCAAATGGTAGACTCAGCTCACTCACAAGCAACACGCTTAATTATACCTTTGAATATACACCTAAGGATGAGCTTGCAAGCGTTAGTAAAAATAACAATCTCGTTGAAACGCATAATTATTGTGATAATGTCGAAAATACTGAAAACACAGAAAAAGAAACAGTCGTATATAATAACTACGAAAATTCGCATTCTGAAATTCAACATTTCGATGAGTACGGCAGATTAAAGAATATTGAAGATGTTTTGATAAACACTTATTCGATATCTGCGACATACAATGATGACCCCAAAATTACTAATGATATTGTTAGGTATGAGAAATCTGACACTGACGACATCACAGGAAAACTTGCGACAACACAAGATTTAACAAGAGGCGAAACACTTAAATATGCATACGAAAACGGTCAGTTATCAAGAGTGGCAACGGTTGATATTACAGGCATTATCAAAGAGGAAATGTTTGAATATGATGTGGCAAACCGCTTAACAGAGGATAGGCTATGCTACGAAGCAAACAATCAGAAGATTTTTAAAAGCGTTATCGAATACGAAAAAGAAGAAAGTGATCCAACAGCGGATGGTAAAGTTAAAAAATATTCTTGTTATTTGAATAATTCAACTTCACCGATTGTGGAAACGGAAAATACATTTGATAGTTTTAATCGAGTTGATTCAAAGTGTTACCGTATGAATGGTAAAGAGTTTAAAAAAGAAATAACTTACGATAAAACTAGACCAAGTAATATTTCAGACAAATTGAATAATGTCGAATTTGCTAATACATCGTATGAATATGATAATATGGGTAGAATCTCATCCGTTTCTACGGGTGGACAGATTACATCTTACACTTATGACGAATACGGCCAGCTCATAGAAGAAACAAATTCGGGACTTGACAAAACTTTCCAATACGAGTATAATGGAATCGGAAATATTAGCAAGCTAACAACAAACGGAACCATTGTTAATTTCGGTTACACCAACGACAGATTGACCTCATACAATGGCAAGACCATTACATATAATGCCAACGGTGCCGTTAAGTCATATGACGGTTGGAACTACACATGGAATAAGGGAAAGCTTTCAGGAATTTCAAAAACATCAATCGGCTCAATTGCTCGTGCTGCGGTAAAACCCATTACAACTTCTACCAAGAACTACACATTTACCTATAATGCTCTTGGTCAGAGAACCAACAGTCAGTATTCACACACTTGGACAGCTAGTGGTCTTAGCCCCGTTCAGCCCGGCGATGTTACTGGCTTCAATAGGGGTTACACTTACGATCACTCTGGTAGATTAATTCGCGAAACCATTAGCACAACTATTCACGGAGTCGGCACTGAATCCTCAGAACTTGTGTACCTTTATGATGAAAATTCAATCGTTGGCATACAGTACACAAAAGGTTCAACATCTAATGCATATTACTTCCAGAGAAACCTCTTTGGCGACGTTGTTGCAATTTATGACACAAACGGAACTAAGGTTGTTGAGTATGCTTACGATGCTTGGGGTAACTGCACTATTAAGGGTACTACAACTAACTACGTTGTGGCTCATGCAAATCCCATCAGATATCGCGGTTATTACTACGATGCTGATACAAACCTCTATTATATCAATGCAAGATACTATTCCCCCGAATGGAGAAGATTTATTTCCCCTGACGATACTGCTTATCTTAACCCCAAAAATGTAAACGGCCTCAATCTTTACTGTTATGGTAATAATAATCCGATAAACGTTCAATATAGCACATTAATGACGCATGAAAATAATATTAGGGGTAAAATGATTATTTCTATCCTACCACTAGTTACAGCTGGAACAACATCTTTTAATATTGTCGGATTAAATTACAATAAATTACTTAAAAACGCACTATTATCTTTATCAGAGGTTTCCGGCACATTATTTTATTCATTGACCAATAATGGTCAAGTAATGATCAAATATCATCAAATTTTCGATGGTGTTGATGGATTTACTACTTTGAATAGTTTACCACATCCTGTTAATAATTTATTCAAAGGGTTAAGCATCGGTCTATCGGTAGTTGATACACTTAATGCTGGATTTGAAAGTTATAATTCTGGCCACTCATTGGGTCAAGGTGTTTTAAATGTTGCATTAACTGGCGGAAAAAATTATGTAGTGTATAAAGCTAGCACTTATGTGACCACTGCCGTAGGTAAATGGGTAGGAACAAAACTAGGAGCATCAATAGGATCTTGGGCGGGTCCAGTAGGTACGGTTGTTGGAGTTGCAATCGGTACTTTAGCCGGATATTTGATTGATGAATTCGGTGACGACATAATTGATTGGATTATAGGCTGCTTTGATTAGAAAAGTGGTTTATTCACCTATATATTTAATTTAGATACAATTCTGAGAAAGGTTTAGAGCAATTATGAAATTCAAAAGGAATTTAACAGTATCGTTTGCATGCGTTTTAAGTGAATTTTTTATATCACTTATTCCCGCACTTTTTATTATTGGATTATCTTTGAAATTAGCTACTTTTATTGAACTTTGTAAAATAACTATTTGCTTAACGCCCATTGTTCTTTTCCTTTCAAACATACTAATATATTTAATCAGTTTGATATTCCAATGTTTTCAAAAAATGACCATTACATTAAAGGACGAATGTATGGTAATAGCAAATCGTGGGACATTATCGACTATTTATTATAAAGACATAACTAACATACATTTTGATTTGGGGGAATTTAGTAGAACACACTCTACTCCTGTGACATTAGAGTTGTATTTCAAAGAAAGTGGTGATTCACTTTTTATAACAAATCCTTCTTTACTTATGACACATTTAATCAAGAAAAAATGTCCAACCGCAAAAATCAATTATGAGGGTTTGAAAAGAGGTCTTTATTTTTTAGCAATTAGCACAATAACTGCGATAGTTATAGTAATTTTGGAACATCTCGGTATACCTTGGATGGACTGAATAAGAATATTATTAATATTGCCATATTAATATAAATTAAAGGCGAGGAGAAATCCTCGCCTTTTCTTATTAAAATGGGCGCTTCGCCACGGTAACGATTCTCTGCTCCGCCACTTGACAAAACTTTCCAATACGAGTATAATAATGATAACAACCCCGACATTGGAAATGTATGGTCTGTCAAGACATATTCATATACCCCCGCTGGTACAGAGCTGAGTGGTACTCCAACCACGACCTCGTTTAACTATAGCAATACCGCACACCCCGATAGATTGACCTCATACAATGGCAAGACCATTACATATAATGCGAATGGTGGAGTTGCATCATATGATGGTTGGAACTACACATGGAATAAGGGAAAGCTTTCAGGAATTTCAAAAATCTCGATTGGTTCAATTGCTCGCGCTCCCGCAAAGCCCATTACAACTTCTACCAAGAATTACACGTTTGCATATAATGCTTTTGGTCAGAGAATCAGTAGTCAGTATTCACACACTTGGACAAGTGGTGGTCTTAGTCCCATTCAGCCGGGTGATGTTACTTCATACAATAAAAATTATACTTATGACTCCACAGGTAGATTGATTGAAGAAGTAATAAACGGCGAAAGATACGTAACAGGTTCTTTCACTAACAAACTGAGATATCTTTACGATGCTAACGGAATGGTCGGAGTTGAATACACCAACGGTGCCAATACTGACGCATATTACTATCTCAGAAACCTCTTGGGCGACGTTGTTGCAATCTACGATTCCAACGGTGTTAGAGTGGTTGAATATGCTTACGATGCTTGGGGCAACTGCACTGTCAAAGGCACAACCTCTAATTATAACCTCGCTTACGATAACCCCATCAGATACCGCGGTTACTACTACGATGCTGACACAAACCTCTATTATCTCAATGCTCGTTATTATTCCCCTGAGTTTAGAAGATTTATTTCTCCCGATAAAACATCTTATCTTGATTCCGAAAATGTAAACGGTCTCAATCTTTACTGCTATTGTGGTAATGATCCTATTAACTATGCCGATCCAAGTGGGTGCATTACTCTAGAAGCGGCAATAATAGCTTTTTGCATCGGTGCAGTTTTAGGAGCCATATACGGCGGTATATCTGCCGCAGCAAATGGTCAAAATGTTTGGATTGGTATGGCTATAGGTGCTGCTGTAGGGGGGGTGACTGGCCTAATAACAGAAGCTGCATCCGTACCTACAATGCTTGTATTGACTTTTTTTGTTGGCGCTGGCGGTGATGTTCTATCTCAATTATTCTTAGAACAAAAATCGTGGCAGGATATCAACGTAAATTCCGCTTTATGGGCCGGTCTAAGCAATGCATTGTTGGCGGGGGTAGGAAAAGGCATTTCCAAAGGCGGCAATACTGAAATATTTTCACGCCTTGAAAGCATCCTATTTGGAACAATGACAAATAGTCCACTATTAGCTTTGGGCATGGTTAATAACATGATAATTTCCAAACATTCTACTGTATATACATTTAATGACTTGAATTTGGATGTAAATAAAATACTTATAGGAGAAAACTAATGTTAATTTTTAAACAAAAACCAATAAAAGGGATAATATTTTTATATGTAATTATGTGTGTGGGCCTATCTATTTTACCAACATGGATGTTTATACATACCATAATTACCGAGGGTTTTTCGCTAGAGAATTTATTGGGTTGGTTTTTACTTTTTTGTTTGCCTATACTTATTGCGCAACTTGGGCTTTTATCACATATAGAGTGGTTTGAAATATATGATGATAGAATAGTAGCTAAAAATATATTTCATACCAAAAATAATGTTTTCTTTTGTAATGTTCAAGAAGTAAAAGAAGTTACTATAAACGTCACAAATCACGATACGGAGCGATTTTATATTTTCTATGACGGTAGGAAAGATTATAAGGATATATTTGGTGAAATGGAACCATACAACAGAAGAAAATATAACCTTCTAATTCATAAAACTCCTGAACTTGAGGAATTTTTAACAAAACGTTTTGATATTGAAATCATATATCGTAAGTATTTTAATAAGTATTATTAATAATGCCATATTAATATATATTAAAGGCACGGAGAAATCCGTGCCTTTTCTGTTAAAATGGACGTTTTGCAACGGTAACGATTCTCTGCTCCGCCACTTGACAAAACTTTCCAATACGAGTATAATAATGATAACAACCCCGACATTGGAAATGTATGGTCTGTTAAGACATATTCATATACCCCCGCTGGTACAGAACCGAGTGGTACTCCAACCACAACCTCGTTTAACTATAGCAATACTACACATCCCGACAGATTGACCTCATACAATGGCAAGACCATTACGTATAATGCGAATGGTGGAGTTGCATCATATGACGGTTGGAACTACACTTGGAGTAATGGAAAACTTTCAGGGATTTCAAAAACCTCGATTGGTTCAATTGCTCGTGCCGCAGTAAAACCCATCACAACTTCAACCAAGAATTATACGTTTGATTATAATGCTTTTGGTCAGAGAATCAGTAGTCAGTATTCACACACTTGGACAAGTGGTGGTCTTAGCCCCGTTCAGCCCGGTGATGTTACTGCGATAAATAGGGGTTATATTTATGATCACTCCGGCAGACTTATTCGCGAAAACATTAGTAAGACTATTCATCTAGTAGGCACCGAATCCTCACAGATTGTATATCTTTATGATGCAAGTGGCGTAGTTGGAATTGAATATTCCAAGGGTTCCAATGTAAATACTTATTACTTCCTCAGAAATCTACAAGGCGACGTTGTTGCAATCTACGATTCAAATGGTGTCAAGGTAGTTGAATATGCTTACGACGCTTGGGGCAACTGCACTATTAAGAGTTCCACTACCAATTACGACCTCGCTAATGATAACCCAATTCGTTATAGAGGATATTACTATGACGAAGGCACAAACCTCTACTATCTCAACGCAAGATACTATTCTCCCGAATGGCGTAGATTTATCTCTCCTGACGACACTTCATATCTTGATCACGAATCCGTAAATGGTCTTAACCTCTATTGCTACTGCAATAACGATCCTGTTAATTTCGTCGATCCAAGTGGGAATTTTGTGATTACATTATCAGCAGTTTTATGGGCTGCTGCAATTGGATTTGGTGTTGGAGCTGTTTCGGGAGCAGTTTATGGCGGAATTACAGCTGCAGCAAATGGACAAGATGTGTGGGCAGGAATAGGAATTGGTGCTCTTACAGGTGGTATTATGGGAGCTGGAGCAGGTGTAGCATCATTGTTTATTGCTCCAATTCTTGCTGGAGGAGGCGTGGCTATTGGAGCAACATCTATTTCCGCTGGGGCTTCATTGGCAATTGGAACAGGAATTTCATTCGGTACGGGTGCCATAGGAGGAGCTGTCTCTGATATATGGACACAGCATGTTAATAACGGAGCGATAACTGATATTGATTCTATTATTAATAGCGCATTTCAATGGGGATTTATCAATACTTTCGGTGCATTTATCGGATCTGTTGGAGGACCTCTCTCTAATTTAGAGACTGCTTTGATTACAGGTATATTCAATAATGTAACTGGGTCGGTTGGTTTAACTATTGATGCAATACGTGGTAAAAGTACCAGAAGAAAACCTATATTGGCGTAACACAATATTCAATTGATTACTGATTTGTAAAGGAGATAACGATGAAAAATATAGTGTATTCCTCTCGCTTTGCAGTGTGGTTTAATTTATTATCCATAAGCATCACCTTTGTGTTTTTGTTTTTTTCAATTTATCTATTATTACTAAATCCAACAAATGCACCGGTTTATATACCAATTTTGATAATTTTCATTTTGTTTTTACTATTTTATTGCTTTTCCCTAAATCGATTTGGTTATAAAGTTATTTATGATAACAGCCGAAAAACTATTTGCAGGAAAGGTTTTATATGTGGTTACTCTTGCGAAATCAAAATCGATAATATTTTAGATATAATATCGGTTCCTTACCCAAGAGAAGGAGTGTATTATGTTGTGCTGGATTCATATAACTCAATATTTGATGGTGCACATAAGAAATCTTATATAAGAATAGAAAAAACAAATAAAAATAAAAAGTTTATTGAACAATTTTGGGACAAACCAATAAAAGAATATAAACAGTATGAAGATTTGTTAAAACAAAAATAAACTTGTTTACAGATGGTTTCTTATATACACCACAGAATAAAAATATTATTAATATTGCCATATTAATATAAATTTAAGGCACGGAGCAATCCGTGCCTTTTCTTATTAAAATGGTCTTTTTGCCACGGTAACAACCCTCGGTCTTTCGGAATAAAGAAAATTATCAAAACAAAAAAAGCACCTGATTTCAGGTGCTTGATGTTTGCTCCGATTGAGCATTGAAAACCGAATAAAGAAATTGGTTGAGAGTGAAACTCAAGTAACTGTGTAACGCTTGAGACCTTTATTGGAAGGTTCAAGCCCTCGGGCTATTAGTATCAGTCAGCTAAATACATTACTGTACTTACACCCCTGACCTATCAAACTCGTAGTCTTCAAGTGCCCTTACTTAGTCAAGCTAAGAGGGATATCTAATCTTGAGGTGGGCTTCACGCTTAGATGCCTTCAGCGTTTATCCCGTCCGTACGCGGCTACTCAGCTATGCCCTTGGCAGAACAACTGATGCACCGGAGGTACGTTCGACCCGGTCCTCTCGTACTAAGGTCAACTCCTCTCAAATATCCAACGCCCACGACAGATAGGGACCGAACTGTCTCACGACGTTCTGAACCCAGCTCGCGTACCACTTTAATCGGCGGACAGCCGAACCCTTGGGACCTGCTCCAAGCCCCAGGATGTGATGAGCCGACATCGAGGTGCCAAACCTCCCCGTCGATGTGAACTCTTGGGGGAGATCAGCCTGTTATCCCCAGGGTAGCTTTTATCCGTTA
>JAZTYY010000041.1:0-47825 GCA_045637205.1 Eubacteriales bacterium
GAAAGCTTTTCGGTCATAATGTCCTCAAAAAGTCCGAACTGTATTCCAGGGAAAACCTTAAGAACACCAATCGGCACATTGTTAAAAGGCAAATATTCAAGAACAGTTCCCTCTTTGTGCTTCAAAAGTGCGCTCTTATTATATTTAACCGTAATTCCAACCTCGGCAAGAAGCGGATAGTTGGGAGATTTGAATGCAACGAGTCCGTCTGCACTCATTTTGATTGCACGGTTACCACGAAGAAGTTTGCCCGAAAAATAGAGGCAAACCTCGTTTGCAACACCTTCACTTGCTATGAGAACGGAAGTTATAAGATTATCTCGTCCGTCGCTGCGAAGCTCGGAAAGTGGAATTTGCGAGCCCGTCAAAATTACAGGTTTGTTAAGTCCGCGCAAAATAAATGACAAAGCAGAAGCAGTATATGCCATTGTGTCCGTGCCGTGAAGAACGACAAAGCCACAGTAATTTTCATAATTTTCGTATATCACGCGCCCGATTTCGTTCCACTCTTTGAGTGTCATGTTAGACGAGTCAAGAAGCGGATTCATTTCGTGAAGCTCCCACGCAGGAAAATCCTCACGAGAAAGGTCGGGAATGCTATGTAATTCCTCATCTAAAAATCGAGGTGCCGGACGGTAGCCCTGCTCCGTCTTTTTCATGCCGATAGTTCCACCGGTATATATAATTAGTACTTTTTTATTTTCCATAAATTTTCCTTTGGAATTTAATTAAATTTATTCTTCAATTCCCCATCATACCATTTTGGAATAATTGAATTAAAATTATCGTAATTTTCAAATGCTCTATGGCATCTTTCGACCATTCCGTCGATGTCATTTTGACCGAACTGCTCCGCCCATTTTATTGAAAAGAGTGCCGATTGGGCGCAATAAACAGCGAGCGCACCCCAAAAATCGTTTGGTATTTCATCGTCGAAATATGCATCTATCTGACCTATAGAATACGGAATACTCACTTCAATTCCAAAGCTTTCGAGCTTGTAAAATTCTTCATAAGGGTCACCCACTTCCCAACGGTTAAAATCAATCACACCAATTTGTCCATCAGGCATATAAATAAGATTTCCGGGGTGAAAATCACCGTGCTGATATACGGGATTTTCTTTCCAAATCAGGTCGATATTATTTCTAACGTACTCAATGGCAACCTCGTCATCAGGGACGCGAAGATAAGGTGTATCAACGTATCTTTGCAGTTGAAACAACTTTTTCTTTTGCTTGGTTTCGGCAGGTATATCGCATTCATCAAGTGGAATTGAGTGTATCTTTTTCTAAATTTTGCCTGCTTCTCTGCCAAGCAAATACTGTTCTTTTTCTGGTAATTTGGGCAACACTTCTTCAAGATCCTTGCCCTCAACATAGGTCAAAAGCATATAACAGTTTTTTCCTTCGTTACAAATCCCAAAGTCAACAGGGCTTGACATTGCCCCGAAAAACTTTAAACGTTTTTCTTTTGTAACGGGTCGTCGGGGACGTCGACCCCTACAGAATTTCTACAGATCTTATTGGTATTGCAGCGAAGCTCCATAAAAAGTTTTTTGGTTACTTTTTTTCAAAAAAGTGACCGATAAATCAAAATTTGAACGATTAATTATTCAATAAGCATAGCATCGCCAAACGAGAAAAATCTATATTTTTCCTCAACTGCGGTCTGGTATGCGCTCATCATCTTTTCTTTATCGTAAAATGCGGAAACGAGCATCAAAAGTGTACTTTCGGGCAAGTGGAAATTCGTGATAAGGGCATCTACCGCCTTAAACTTATAGCCGGGGTAAATGAAAATTCCTGTATCTCCCTCGCCTGCAGGGATAAATCCATTATCGTGCGCAACGCTCTCGATTGTTCGGCAAGAGGTTGTACCAACACAAATGAGTCGGCCACCCTTCGCTTTTCTTTCGTTTATAATGTCCGCACTCTCTTTTGTAACCGCAAAATGCTCGGTGTGCATAACGTGTTCGTCAATTCTATCCGCTTTTACAGGACGGAACGTGCCAAGTCCAACGTGGAGCATCACAGGAACTATTGCAACACCCATATCTCTTATCTTTTGCATAAGCTCGGGAGTGAAATGAAGTCCTGCTGTGGGCGCTGCCGCCGAGCCCTCTTCCCTTGCATAAACCGTCTGATAACGACTCTTGTCCTCAAGCTTTTCGGTAATGTAAGGGGGCAAGGGCATAAGTCCGATTATATGCAAAATCTCATAAATGTTTGAATATTTCTCTCTATCGTAATCGAATTTTATATATCGATTGCCTTCTTCGGTAATCTCAACAATTTCACCGTAAAGTGCTCCATCACCAAAGACGAGCTTTGAGCCGATTTTTGCTCTCTTGCCGGGTTTAACAAGAGTTTCCCAAGTATCAAGTCCGTGGTTTTTGAGGAGCAAAAGTTCAATTTTTGCCTCTTCTCTGCCCAGGGCGTGACCGTAAAGTCGCGCAGGAATTACCTTGGAATCATTTATAACGAGAGTGTCCCCATCACGAAGATAATCGCAAATATCAAAAAAATGCTTGTGGGTAATCTCACCGCTTTCGCGATTGATTACCATAAGACGAGAGGAATCCCTTGGTTCAAGTGGAGTTTGAGCAATAAGCTCCTCGGGTAAATCGTAATAAAAATCGGAGGTCAAAAGGTCGGTGTGTGCCTTTTCGTTGATAATAATTTTGTCCATTTTTAGTCCTATCTATATCAATTTTCATTTTTCAACATATTATGTCATTGTATATTATACTATATTTTTTATAATTTTTCAATAATATTTTGGAATTTTTATATTCAGTATTTTATGTGGTGAATTCAAAAGATTATATACATACCAAAAATCAACTTTGGAGATATAACTATGAAAAACACAAAAAAGACATTGTTTGAAGGAGTATGCACAGCACTTATTACTCCCTTCAAGGACGGAAAAATTGATTATGACTCCCTTAAAAATTTAATTGAGTTTCAAATTGAGCAAGAAATTGACGCGCTCCTCATTAACGGAACTACAGGTGAGAGCGCAACACTTACAGAGTGCGAAAAGCGAGAATTAATTTCTTTTGCCGTTCGTGAGGTGGGGGGACGTATGCCAATAATTGCAGGAACAGGCTCAAATTGTACACAAAAAGCAATACATTTATCGCAATTTGCCTTTGAGGTGGGTGTTGATGCCATTTTAGTGGTAACCCCCTACTACAACAAAGCGAGTGTTGAAGGACTAATCGAGCACTACGAAACAATTGCAAATAATGTTGACATTCCACTTATTCTTTACAACGTTCCCTCTCGCACGGGGGTTAATATTCCACTTTCCGTTTATGACAAATTAGCAAATCACAAGAATATAGTTGCGGTGAAGGAGGCAAATCCTTCTATTTCCGATCTTGCAAAGCTTTGCGAAAAATGTGCTGACCGACTTGACGTTTATAGCGGAAATGATGATTTGTTACTCCCCACACTCTCACTCGGTGGCAAGGGGTTAATATCGGTAATTTCAAATATTGTACCGAAAGAAACCGCCAAGATTTGCAAGCTATATTTTGAGGGCAAAACAAAAGAGGCTACCGCCCTTCAGTTGAAACTTTTACCACTAATCAACGCTATTTTTAGTGAAGCAAACCCCATTCCAATCAAGGCAATTATGTCCCACAAGGGATTTTGCAAGGAGGAATACCGCTTGCCACTGTGCCCGATGAACGAGGATAAGAAAAAAGCGCTTTTTGAGGTGTACGAGAATTTCAAATTTTGATTTATCGGTCACTTTTTTGAAAAAAAGTAACCAAAAAACTTTTTATGGAGCTTCGCTGCAATACCAATAAAATCTGTAGAAATTCTGTAGGGGTCGACGTCCCCGACGACCCGTTACACAAGAAAAACGTTTAAAGTTTTTCGGGGCGTGGGGCGGTTTTTCAAAAAAGCCCCACAATTTAAATAAACTATCTTCTCACCGATAAATCCCAATTTGTAACTTGAAATAAAAATAAAACTCCCCCAAATCTCTTGGGGGAGTATAATTTTAATTATACAATCGCAAGCTCTCTTGCTATACAATAGCGAATAAAGTCAAAGTTTTCGGGTGTGTTTTCAAGATCTCCGCGTTCAAGCAAAAGTGTTGCCTCAAATACGATAGCTCGAATTACAAAGCTCTTTCTTCTTGCCTCGCGCGCTGAAACGTTGTTCAGCTTCATATAATGCTCAAGTTCAAGCTCAATAAAGTTTCTTGCGCTCTCAATATCGTTATGACTCTCATCGTCAACCTCAATATTATCAAGCATAATAATGGAACGATAATTGGGATTGCCAACAAGGAATTTGATATAGAAAACACAAAGCTCAATAAGCTGCTGCTTTTCGTCATTTTTGTATATTTTATTTATCTCGGTCTTAAGAAGCGACCACTGATGCTTAATGTACTGAATAATTTCAACTACAAAGCCCTCTTTGTTTTTAAAATAGTTATAGGGGGTTGCACATGAAACGTTGCACGCCACAGCTACCTGACGAAGCGAAAATCCCGCAACGCCACAGTTACCTATTTCATCAATTCCGGCAAGTATTAATTTCTCTTTAATTGTTTTTCTTGCAAATTTGTTGTCCATGGGTATCACCTTCTTATTGATTGTCAACCCTATTATATACAATTTTTTTAAAGTTGTCAATGATAATTTTTAAAATTTATTTAAAAAATGTATTGACTTTTTGGGATAAAGGGAGTAAAATAAAGAAAAGTTATCATTGATAATTATACATTTTTCTAAAAGAGGCATTTTATGGACAAGCTTTTGTGTGCAAGAGAAAAAATAAATAGCGTCGATTCAAAGATGGCAAAGCTCTTTTGCGAGCGCATGGAAGCTGTTAAGGAAGTCGCAGAATTTAAGGCGGAGCATGCTCTGCCCATTCTTGACGCGCACCGTGAGGCTGAGGTGATTGAAAAGAATGCTTCATTTATCGAAAACGAGAATATTAAGGCGCACTATATCAAATTTCTTAAAGGCAATATGCAAATTTCCCGCTCATATCAGGCAGAGCTGTATCCTGAATTATCGAGCGGCGTTCTTTATGAAAAGGAGAATGTTAAGCGCATTCATATCAGTCTTGAAAAGGATAGCTATGACATTATTCTTGGCTGCGGAGTTCTCTCATCAGCTAATGAATATTTTGATTTGAACAGAAAGGCGCTCATTTTAACCGACAATGGTGTGCCCTCACAATACGCGCAAGAAATCGCGCAAAATTGTCGTGAGGCATTCATATACACAATAGGTCAGGGTGAGCATAGCAAAAGCCTTTCAAACTTTGAATCAATTTTGAACTTTATGGCTGAAAATTGCTTCACAAGAACTGACTGCGTTGTGGCAGTTGGTGGTGGTGTGGTTGGCGACCTTGCAGGCTTTGTGGCAGCTTCATACATGAGGGGCATTGATTTCTATAACGTGCCCACCACTCTTCTTTCACAGGTGGATTCCTCCATCGGTGGCAAGGTGGCAATAAATCTTGGTGGCTACAAAAATATCGTTGGTGCTTTCTATCAGCCAAAATGTGTACTTATCGACCCAGAGGTGCTTCTCACTCTCGACATAAGACAAGTTCGCGCAGGTCTTGTTGAGGCGCTTAAAATGGCAACAACAAGTGATGAAAAGCTTTTCGAAATGTTTGAAAACGACGAGTACCTTAACGATATCGAGGAGGTTATCTTGCGCTCCCTTCTAATCAAGCGTGGAATTGTTGAACGCGACGTCAACGAAAAGGGAGAAAGAAAAATCCTCAACTTCGGTCACACAATAGGACATGCAATCGAAAGTACAACCGACCTCCTTCACGGTGAGTCGGTAGCACTTGGTATGCTCTATATGTGCAACGAGGGTGTCAAGGAAAGACTTTACACCATTCTTTACGAAATGGGCCTTCCCCTTGACACAAATATTAACACCGAAGCCCTTTATTCCTTCATTCTTCGTGACAAAAAGGCGGACGGTGACAAAATTACAATTACTTACGTTAACGAGATAGGTAAGCCTGAGCTTAAAAAATTACCTATTGCAAATATCAGGGATTATTTAAATCCCCAAAATTAGGAGGCATTCAATGAAAAATACTTTTGGCAACGCCGTTAAAGTTACTCTTTTCGGCGAAAGCCATGGAGATGCTATTGGAATTGTCATTGACGGACTTGCTCCCGGCATCGAAATTGACTATGATTTTATCGACAGACAGCTTGAAAGAAGAAGATCTAAAACCCACATTTGCACTCAAAGAGCAGAAACGGATGATTATAAAATAATTAGTGGTGTATTTGAAAATCACACAACGGGCACTCCCCTTTGCATTGTTATTCCCAATCGCGATACAAAGAGCTCCGATTATCAGATTTTCTCATCAATTGCTCGTCCGGGACACGCGGACTACACTGCAAACTGTAAATATCACGGCTATCAGGACTTCCGTGGTGGTGGACATTTCTCAGGTAGAATAACCGTTGCACTTGTTGCGGCAGGTGCAATAATTCAGTCAGCGCTTGAGAAAAAGGGTATTTTTGTTGGTACTCACATTAAAAGATGTGCAGGCGTTGACGACAGAGCCTTCTCTGATTACGAAAAGGACATTAAATTTCTTCATTCATCCAAGTTCTCAATCCTTGACGATAGCGCAATGGAAAGAATTATCGAAAGCGCTTCAAAAATCAAGGACAACAACGACAGCACGGGCGGTATTATGGAAACTGCAATCATCGGTGTGCCTGCAGGCGTTGGTGAACCTTGGTTTGACAGCATCGAAGGTATGCTTTCACACGCGATGTTCTCAATTCCCGCAGTTAAGGGTATTGAGTTTGGCACGGGCTTTGCTTGTGCAGATATGACCGGCTCACAAATGAACGATGAATTTTACGTTGCCGAAAACGGTGAAATTTTAACAAGAAGCAACCATAACGGTGGCATCAACGGTGGCATCAGCAACGGTATGCCCATTACCTTTAATTGCGTTGTTAAGCCAACCTCCTCAATTTCAAGAAAGCAAAAAACAGTTAACTTTATTGACAAGGTTGAAACCGAGCTTGAAATTCACGGACGTCACGACTCCACAATCATTCCAAGAGCGTGCGTTGTTGCCGAAACAGTTTCAGCAATCGTAATTGCCGACCTTCTTGTTGGTCGATACGGAACTGATTACCTTAAATAATTATATTATTCGCACAAAATTTGAGAAAGGAGACCTCCATGCAATACGGATTGATTGGTGAAAAGCTTTCACACAGTTTTTCAAAGGAAATTCACGAGTCAATTGCTTCATATAACTACGAGCTTTGTGAAATAGCAAGGAATGATCTTGCTACATTTATGCAAAAACGTGAATTTTGCGCCGTAAACGTCACAATGCCGTATAAAAAAGAGGTTATTCCACATCTCGACGAAATATCGGATGTAGCAAAAGCGCTTCAGGCAGTTAACTGTATTGTCAATCGCGACGGAAAGCTATACGGCTACAACACCGACTATTTCGGCATGCGCGACCTTATTTTAAAATCAAAAATTAATATTTCAAACAAAAAGATATTAATTCTTGGCACGGGTGGTACTGCGCGCACGGCAAGTCTTGTTTGCAAGGACCTTGGCGCAGGTGAAATTCTGCTTGTCTCAAGAAACAAAAAGGACAACGCGATAACCTATGACGAGGCATATGCTTCACACAGTGACGCGGAAATTATTATCAACACAACACCCGTCGGAATGTACCCAAATTCCTACGCTTCCCCACTCGATTTGAGTAAATTTAAGGCTTTGAGCGCTGTATTTGATGCGGTTTACAACCCAATTCGCACACAAATCGTGCTCGATGCTAAAAAAATGGGAGTTTATTCTGAGGGTGGCTTGTATATGCTAGTTTCTCAAGCCGTACACGCCATTGAGCTTTTTCTCGGCAAGGAGCTTGACGAAAGCATAACGCAAGAAACATATAAAAAAATTGCAAATCAAAAAGAAAACGTAGTCCTTATCGGTATGCCAAGCTCGGGCAAAACGACAATTGGCAAAATTTTAGCCGAAGATTTGTCACGAAAGCTTTATGACCTTGACGATGAAATTGAAAAGCACATCGGCTGCACCATTGCCGAGTATTTCAAAAATCACACTGAAAAGGATTTTCGCGATATAGAAACTCAAATTACAAAGGAAATTTCGCAAAAAAATAATATTGTTATCGCAACGGGTGGAGGATGCATTCTAAGAGAAGAAAACGTAAATGCCCTTCGCACAAACGGCAGACTCTATTTTTTAGATAGAGATTTAGAAAATCTCACCCCAACGGACTCGCGTCCACTTGCCACAAAAATGGAAGCTATCAAAAAGCTTTATGAGGCAAGATACTCAATTTACACAAACGTATGTGACGTCAAAATTGACGCAAACCTCACCCCAAATGAAGAAGTACAACTCATAGAAAAGGAGTTTTTAAAATGAAGATATTGGTTATAAACGGCCCAAATCTCAATATGCTTGGCATTCGTGAGCCCGAGCATTACGGCCGTGAAACTTACGTTGACCTTGAAAATAAAATAAAAGCTCACTGCATGGGTAAATGCGATGTTGAATTTAAGCAATCCAATCACGAGGGCGCACTTGTCGACTTTGTTCAGGGCGCTTACTTTGAGCATTTTGATGGCATCGTTATCAATCCCGGTGCTTATACGCACACAAGCATTGCACTTCTTGACGCGGTGAAGTCAGTTATGCTTCCCACAGTTGAGGTGCACATCTCGGACGTTAGCGCAAGAGAGGATTTTAGACAAATAAGCTATATTAGACTTGCCTGCATCAAAACCATTTCAGGCAAGGGTACTGACGGATATCTTTTAGCTATTGACGAAATTATTAATCACATTAAGGAGAAGGCAGAATGAACGTTGTTATTAATAAAGGTAGAGCACACGGCACAATTGTAGCACCCCCATCAAAGAGCGTTGCACACAGAATGCTCATTTGTGGTGGTCTTGCTAATGCAAAAAGTACAATCACAGGCATCAATAATTCAGAAGACGTTCAGGCAACGCTTGACTGTCTTGCGGCACTTGGCGTTCAATACACCCACACAGGTGATGTTCTTGAAATCACAGGACGCGAGGTAAAGAAAAATAAGCAAATTCAAGAGTTCTTCTGCCGTGAAAGTGGCGCGACTCTTCGTTTCTTTATTCCTCTTGCCCTTCTCACAGGTAAAAAGAGCATTTTCTATGGCACACCCAATCTTCTTTCACGCCCCTTGTCAGTTTATCAGGGTATTTGCAAGGAGCAAGACCTTATGTTCGAGAAGGAAAAGGAAAGAATTATACTTGAAGGCCCTCTTAAATCAGGCAACTTTAAGGTTCAGGGTAATATCTCAAGCCAGTTTGTCAGCGGTCTTCTTTTTGCCCTTCCCGTTCTTAAAAAGGATAGCCAACTTTCCATCACTCAGCCCATTGAGAGCCATTCCTACATCGACTTGACTCTTCACGTTATGAGAAAATTCGGTATGAAGATCGAATGGAAGAATGAAAGAACTCTTTATATCCCCGGCGGTCAAAAATACAGTCCTCTTAATGGAACTGTTGAAGGCGACTATTCAAACGCCTCCTTCTTTGCAGCACTTAACGTGCTTGGCGGTGACGTTAAAATTGAAGGACTTGATGAAAATTCCGTTCAGGGTGACAAAATCTTCTCAAAATATTTCGATATGATTAAAAGAGGTACTCCCTCAATCAATATTTCCGACTGCCCCGACTTAGGTCCTATTCTCTTCGCACTTGCAGCGGCTAACAACGGTGGTGTCTTCACAGGTACACGCCGCCTTAAGCTTAAGGAAAGTGACAGAGGAGAGGCAATGGCTGAGGAGCTTCGCAAATTTGGTGCGATAGTTACCGTTAACGAGGATGAAATTGTTGTATTCCCGAAAGAATTCCACCGTCCCAACGAGGTACTTAATGGACACAACGACCACCGTGTTGTAATGGCACTCGCAATTCTTTGCACCATCTTCGGTGGTGAAATTGAAGGTGCTGAAGCCGTTAACAAGAGCTTCCCCGACTTCTTTGAAAAGCTTCAAAGTGTTGGCATCGACGTAACAAAGCACTAAAACGAGGTATAATAGATGATATTTAAAAGAAAATTACCCATTCCCCAAGAGGTTAAAAAGGAATTTCCTCTTTCGGATGAGCTTGCTGCAATAAAGCAACGAAATGACGATGAAATTCGCAAGATTTTCACGGGTGATAGCAACAAATTCTTGCTTGTTATAGGCCCCTGCTCTGCTGACCGCGAGGACGCGGTTATGGAGTACGTTCACCGTTTAAAGCGCCTCTCTGAGCAAGTTGAGGATAAGATTATGATCGTTCCTCGCGTTTACACAGGTAAGCCAAGAACCACGGGAGAGGGATATAAAGGACTTGTTCATCAACCCAATTCCCACGAGCCCCCCGATATGATGAAGGGCATCGTTGCCATTCGTAAGATTCATATGAGAGTTCTTGAAGAAACCGGATTTTCAACGGCTGACGAGATGCTTTATCCCGAAAATCACCGCTATATTTCCGACCTTCTCACATACGTAACAGTTGGTGCGCGTTCAGTTGAAAATCAGCAGCATCGACTTTTAGCAAGTGGTATCGACGTGCCCGTTGGCATGAAAAACCCCACCTCAGGTGATATTTCAGTTATGATGAATGCCATCAAGGCAGGACAGTCATCACATATGTTCATTTATCGTGGTTGGGAGGTTGAAAGCCCCGGCAACCCATATACACACGCGATTCTTCGCGGATACGTAAACAAAAACGGTGAGAGTCACCCCAACTATCACTATGAGGACCTTTCTCACCTTTATGATAACTACGTTAAAATGGGACTCCAAAACCCATCCTGCATTGTGGACTGCAACCACTCAAACTCAAGCAAACACTATAAGGCGCAAATTAGAATCGCTAAGGAGATTTGCCACAACCGTCAGCATTCAAAAAACATCAACACACTTGTTAAGGGCTTGATGATTGAAAGCTATCTCGAGGACGGAGCACAAAAGGTTTCTGAAGGAGTTTTCGGAAAATCAATTACCGATCCGTGCATCGGCTGGGCAAAGACCGAAAAGCTTGTGCTTGATATAGCTGATTTGCTTTAATAAAAAATGATAACAAAAAAGGAACGGACAAACCGTTCCTTTTCTTTTATCTTATTTTGAATATTCGTTATAGAGCTTGCGTGTTACGTCCTTTGAAATTGAATCAACCTCAAGAAGTGTTGTTGTGCTCAACAATGCGCTAATTTCAGTTGCCATAGCTTCAAAGTTACGAGCTGTGCCGTCCTTAAGGAACGCTTCAACCTTTGCAATATCACCAAACTTTGACTTAAGAGCAACAGATACTATAGCATCAAATGCCTCGGTCTGTGTGAAAACATCATTTGCCTTGTTAAGAAAATCTCTACCGTTCATCTTTACGTCAGCAATTCCGCCGTTATCAACGAAATACATAATGTAAATTTGCTTAACGTCATCATCGGTATACTTAATTTCCTTTTCAAAGCTTACAAATGCCTTTGCCTCAACCATCATTTCGTTAACCATGGGCAAAAATTCATCGTATGAGCAGGGCTCCTTTGCCTTTTCATAGAATGCAGCTGCCTTGTTTACCATGTCTCTGATTTCAGCCAAGTTTTCAACGGGCAAGCTGGATGTGAGGTTCATTTCGTTAAGAGCATACAAAACGTAGTTGTAAGGTGTAATCTTTACGTTTCTGCCACCGTTATATTTCTTGTTATAGCTATCATAGATGTTACCTGCGATAATTCTTGCCATGTTGTTTTCCAAGTATTCTACCGCATACTTTTGATATTCCTGCTTTGACAAGGGTGTTTCCAAAATTTCAAGACCTTGTGCAATAGCCTCGGACAATTCAATAACGTCTTCCTTGCTCTCACCTCTAAGGAAGTATTCACCCTCCTCGGTCTTTGCTACCTCACCCATATATTTGAGCATATCAAGGAAGGTAACCGCTTCACTATCCATATTTTCGAAATTGTAATAGCCGTACAACTGCTCAACGTGGAAAAGGCTGATTTCGTCCGCACTGAAGCCACACGCGATGAGCTTAGCATACATTTCTTCAGCACTGTATGTACCCTCAAGCAAGGGCTCAACTGCCAACATATTCTCAAAAAGCTTGCCTGCATTCGCGTCAATCAAATCCTTATGCTCGTTTGCAAAGCTTACGATGTCGCGATTTGATACTTCAATTGTGGGTGTGGGCTCATTATCCGGTGTTTGAGTTCCATTGCCGTCATTCTTGCCCAATGTCAAAATCAAAACAAGTGCCACCGCCAAAATGATAACAACCGCTGCCACAATAATTAATAATTTCTTATTTTTCATAACAACTCCTGAATTTTTATATAATTTGTTTTTTTACCTTAGTGATGATGATGGTGATGGTGATGGTGATGACCGTGCTCATCCTCATTGTGATGAACGTGACAATGCTCCTCGTGGCAATCCTCACCCTCATTTTCAAGCTCAAGTGTAACGTGGCCTATGCCGTGTTCCTTAAGCTCCTCTCTTATTTTATGCTTAATTTCGTGTGTATCACCGTTGCACACAACGTGCATTGTTGCATAATTGCTTTGACCGTCCATTGACCAAATGTGAATGTGATGAACGTCCAAAACCCCGTCAAGCTCACAAATGTGCTCTTTGATTTCGTCAATTCTTAAATACGCAGGCAATTTTGCAAGGAAGAGCTCAATTACCTCCTTAAGATTTCTTATCGCGTTGATAAGAATGAAAATCGCAACGCCAATTGACATAAGGGGATCAATGATTTTAATTTCATCAATGGGCACAAATCTCATAACACAAGCACCGATGAGCACCACCGCCCAGCCAAGCACGTCCTCAATCATATGAAGATTAACTGCCTTTTGGTTTATTGAATGTCCACCACTTGTGAAATATGCCGCCAAGAAATTGACAACCACGCCAAAGATAGCAAAGATTATCATTCCGTCATAATTTATTTCAACGGAATTAATATTAATGATTCTTACAACTGCATTATAAATTACCGCCGCTGAGCCAACAAGAAGAATAACGGTTGTGATAACCCCACCTATTACTGAAAAACGTGCATAGCCGTAGGTGTAGGTATCATCGGGTTGCTTTTTGCTCTTCTTTTCAAGGAAATATGAAATTCCAATGCTCATCGCATCACCAACGTCGTGAATTGCATCTGAAACGATGGCAATGCTACCCGTAATTGCTCCACCGATAAATTCAAAAATTGAAAACGCGAGATTTAGTATAAATGCAACTAAAATTTTGCTTTGGGTCTTCATTAATTACACTCCTTTTTAAAAGTTGCCAAACTAATACATTATATTATAACACTTTTTAGATTATTTTTCAACTGTTTTTTACAAAAAACGCACACCAAGGACAAAATCACTATTGCTCTGCCTTTTTCAGCCTCAAATATCGGCAAGTCATAAGCAATCACATCGCGTGCATATACTTTACAAAAACAAAGGTAGGGAACAAAATGACGAGGTTGAAAAGATATATTGCTAACGGAACGTTAATGACAGGCGTTGCTCTACTGCTTCGCGGACTTGCGGTAATATTCAATGCATATATATCAAAGAAGATAGGTGCTGAGGCGCTTGGCCTTTACACCCTTTTGGGCAGTGTCTATTCCTTTGCACTAACACTTGCGCTTTCGGGAATAAATCTAACAGTCACACGGCTCGTATCCGACGCGCTTGGTGAACAAAGTGATGTAAAGGTGCGCGCTTCAATGAAAAAGTGCATTGCATATTCCCTTTTCTTTGGCACACTCTCGGCTTCACTTTTATTGTGCCTTGCCGAACCTTTGTCAATTTACGCGCTAAAGGACGCGCGTGTGATAAAGCCCCTTCGTCTTTGTGCGGCAACCCTGCCTTTAATTTCACTTAGCGCCTGCTTTAACGGATATTTCACCGCCGTGCGACGAGTTTATAAAAATGCCGTGGTGCAAATAAGCGAGCAGCTTGCTCGCATACTTTTTTGCATAGCTCTTCTAAATACGTTTTTCGGGCGCGATATGGAATCTTGTTGCATAGCGCTTGTGCTTGGCGGCGCGCTTTCAGAGATGCTCTCGTTTGCAATTTCACTTTTGTTTTTCACGTTTGAAAAGCAAAGAAAAATCCCCCTGCCACGTGCCAAAATAAACGAGCGTCAAATCACTAAAAAGATGCTTTCCATCTCCTTGCCCCTGGCTCTATCGACATATTTTCGGTCGGCGCTTCTAACAATTGAGCACATTTTGATTCCAATTGGAATTCAAAAAAGTGGGGCAAATAGAGCACAATCCTTGGTTGCATACGGCACCCTTCAAAGCATGGTTATGCCACTTGTTCTATTCCCCTCGGCAATAATTCACTCATTTTCAGGACTCCTTGTCCCCGAGCTTGCCGAGCTTAAAATTCAAAACAATAAAACCGAAATAAAATACGTTGCAGGGCGCGTTTGCCACATAGCGCTTGCCTTTGCCATAGGCGTTTCGGGTGTGATGATATATTTTTCAAACGAGCTCGGCATTGAAATTTACGGTTCGGCTGAGGCAGGGCACTACATTCGACTTGTGGCGCACATTATTCCCATTATGTATCTTGACACCACGGTTGACAATATGCTAAAGGGTCTTGGTGAACACATTTACACAATGGCAATCAATATCACCGATACCCTTTGCTCACTTGTTATGGTGTGGATTTTAATTCCCAAAATGGGAATTTACGGCTATATTTTGCTAATTATCGTTAGTGAAATTTTCAATTCAAGCGCAAGCATATATAAGCTCGTCAAGGTCACAAAAATGCGTTTTAGAATAATAAAATGGTTTGCTTTGCCCGTTTTTTCAATAATTTTAAGTTCTATTTTGATAGGAGAATTGAGAAAAGCCGTTGCCATTTCCACACTTCCTGCAATAATATTAACCGCACTTCTCTATTTTCTCTTTTTGTGGCTGACCAAGGCTGTAAGCCGAGAAGAAACCCGATGGATTAAACAAACGTTGGGATTCGGATTTTGATTTGTCGAGAATTTTCACTCAAAAAGCACAAAATTGGACTTTTTTTGCCATTTTTGTGCTAAAATTCGTCTTTTTTCCTCAATAATGCTTGACATTTATTTTTAAAAGGAGTATACTTAAATCACCATTAATTTAGGAGGTATATGAAAATGGATAACAGAATTCTTTTTGGCATTCTTTGCATTGTTTTTAATAGCTATGGTGTTCCTTGCTTTATGCAGGGCCAGGTTAAAACAGGTATTCTTCGTATAGTTCTCGGCGTAGTTACATGCGGCGTTATCGCGTTTATCAACGCTATTAAGGGCATCATTCTTGGCATCAACATTCTCAAGATGACAGATGAAGAGTTTGCAGCAAAGAAGGATACTCTTACAAGTGGTATTCCCGCATAATTTATAATAAAGCAAAACGAGAATTTCTTGGCTTTCAAGATTTCTCGTTTTACTTTTTGATTTGTCCATATGAAGATAAATAATTTCAAAGAAAAAATAATCACACTTTTATCAATAGTGGCAATTGTTGTGATTATGTACTTATTTCATATCCCTTGCCTATTTAGATGGGCATTTGATATCCCCTGCCCCGGCTGTGGAATGACGCGCGCTTATCTTAGCCTACTAAAGCTTGATTTTGTCAGCGCCTTTAATTTCCACCCAATGTTTTGGTCAGTCCCCTTGCTTGGCCTTTTGTATTTGTTCGACGGAAAAATTTTCAAAGAAAAATGGCTTGATTATTTTTTAACCTCGACAATACTTGCAGGGTTTATATTGTGCTGGATAATCAATCTAATTGGCATATAAATATACCTCAACAAAACTTATTCTATAAAGGAGTACACTTATGAAGCAAAGAGCATTTTTACGCACTATTTTACTTCTTCTTTGCTTGGCATTGTTGTTATCAGCTTGTAACACAAATCATCCAAGCAACACAACCACAACCGTAACACCCTCCGACAACGAGCAATCAGGTGATAATACTGACAACAACACCGACGTAATATTGCCCGGCGAAGACAACAATGGCAATGAAGGTACTGGCAACGAGGGTACTGGCAACGAAAACAACAAAATCGATTTGCCCGATGACTACGTTATCACTATGTCCGATATGGAGCGCTTCTTGTTAACCAAGGACGAGCAGTATCCAATAACAAACGAATACGTTGAATTATATCAGCAAGCAAGTGGTGGATATATAGCAAATGCCATAAAGGCAGGTCTTGTTGTTGACAAGGCGCAGCACCTCCCCTCACAAAAATGGCATTATTTTGATTCATGGTTATATGCAACCATTGAAGAAGGCATGCTTTGGGATGCTTCAGCCTCCGATAGATCCTATGGCAAATTCGCTTGCCCTGAATTGTTGTTGTGGATAATTGAAGCAACTGGAGTTGACTCTGAAAAGGTGAGAGAAGCTAAGGACATTGCCGTTGCGGGCAAAGAAAATGGCTTGGGCGTATCCACAATTTGTGCAAATATTCGTGCAGCAGTTCCCTTCAATACATATTTAAGACCTTTAATTATTGAATTTCTTGAGAACAATCCCGTTGAATACCCCTCTCACAATCTTACTATAAATACTGATGATGCGTATCAATTAACGTCAATTCAAGATAAGTATAAGGAAAGAGAAACAGTTTCATTCTCAATTTTGATGAGTGACAACACTAAAGAAATTGTTAAGGTAACACTCAACGGCAAGGTTTTAGAGGCTTCAAGTGGCACAACATATAAATTCTCAATGCCCGCTTGCGACGTTGAAATCGTAATCACCTTAAAAGACAAGGACGTTGTTGTTCCACCGGTTGAAGCTACAAAGGATTACTATTACGACGTAGTTTATACATTGCCAGGAAAAACTGCAGTTGGCTTTGACGAGCCCAGTGAGGCTTACAACGTGCTTCAATTCAATGGCAAAAAGGATAAGATTATTACAAGTGTTAGCAATATCAACTACATATACGGTGGTGGTAGAGGTGGATCAGGTGATGGCCTTTGGTACGCAGGTGACATGTTGAAGCTTGGTACCACAAGCGTTACAGGTAGCATCACACTTGAATTAAACAAAAACGTTACCGGTGTAATTATTACAGGATTCGTAACTAATAACGGCTGCAACATTCGTGTTGGTGATAGCAATTCTACCATTTGGAAAGGCGCTGGTGACGACGGCAAAACTACTATGGTAACAGCAAAGGACGATTACTTTATGACCGTTGCTACCAAGGATACAGTTGAGGCAAATGCTACTTCAACAATTCAAATTAATTTTGAAAGCACAAATAGTGTGACCATCTCCACCGAAAAGAACGGCTCAAAATATTACGTATTGTATATCACTTCAATCGAATTTATCGTGGACGAAGCAGTATAACGCAGCAACAAACACATAAAAATATAAAGGATACCCTTCACTAATCGAAGGATATCCTTTTTTGTTTGAGGGTAATCTATGAAAAGGATACAAAATTGAAAACGGATGCGTGGGCGAAAAAACGGATGACTTTTTACTCAGGCGGTTTCAATTTTAACGATAGGTCGAAAATTATATAAACTATTTGATAAATTGGGATTTAATGCAAAATTGAACCGATCAAAAGAATTACACCGAAGATGACCCAAATAACCGCAACCGAAATGCTATCCTTTATATCTTCTTTATTCCAATCATTCCTTACATCAAATTTGTATGTATGCCTTAAAAAATTCTTGGCACATACTCTTGCATGATCCCACTTGAAAATCAATCCTAATAGATTGTAAAACGCAAATAATAGAGATAAAATCCCCCAAATAAGCAAGGCTACTTTTATATAAGAAGACATTACCCAAACCAAAAAACCTATCACTGGAAAGGACAGAAGAAAACTCCAATTAATTAGTTTTCCAACAAGAATATCATTTTCTTGATTAACAGTATAAGGCTTGGGTTTAATTGTGTTTACAACTTTTTTATGTTTCTTGTTTGTTTTTTTCATAAAAGCCTCTAATCCTTAATCATAAACTTACGGTTAATTGCCTAAGTTTGATTTCGTGGTGTTAATAGAAAAAATCAACATTCTTCTAATGGCACCGCAATCGTGTAAGAGAGATTTTACAATATCATCGGTAAAAATCTCCGACTTTTGCATAAGCTCAAGCCAATACTCTGTTTCGTAGCACTCTTTCAAGGCAATATGCAGTTTAGAAACAAAGTCAGCCTTACTGTGGGCATATTTTGCCTCTCGTAAATTTGCCCCAATAGATGTTGCACTACGCTCCAATTGATTTACAAGGGAATAATGTCCTTTTATACCGTCGGTCATCTTTAAGATTTTGACCGCAAAATCCATAGATAAATCTGCGAGCTTGTTTTCTGCCATAATAATCACCTCTTGGTATAAGTATAACATAAATTCAAAAGAAAATCAAGAATGAAATCGCTACGCGATGAAATCCAAGCAAGCTTGGATGAAATCTTCGGCTAAAGCCTCAGATGAAATTAAATCCGCCTCCCCTTAACCTGCCGTAAGGCAGATTTCATCGCGTAGCGATTTCATCCACGAAAGTGGATTTATTCCGCATAAGGCGGATTTAGTTGAAAAAGACTCAGAATTGTATCCAATCCTGAGTCTTTTTCTGGTGCAGATGAAGGGACTTGAACCCATATGAAATTGCTTTCACTGGAACCTGAATCCAGCGCGTCTGCCAATTCCGCCACATCTGCATATTTGATTTTTTTCGGGGCAGCCACGCCCCGCGAGACGGCTGGTAACATAGTCGCCTTGCTCATATCCATTCGCAATTCTCCTTGTTCCTGCGCCTTCTCAAACTCGCTTCTTCTCCCACCGGGAGCGCTCGTTTTCGAAGCTGCCAATTCCGCCACATCTGCATATTTGATTTTTTTCGGGGCAGCCACGCCCCACGAGACGGCTGGTAACATAGTCGCCTTGCTCATATTCATTCGCAATTCTCCTTGTTCCTGCGCCTTCTCAAACTCGCTTCTTCTCCCACTGGGAGCGCTCGTTTTCGAAGCTGCCAATTCCGCCACATCTGCATCTTTCTTGATGACGTGTATTATTATACCATTATTTTATAAAAAGTCAAGTTGAATTTTACATTATGTTTAAGAAAAAATCCGTCAAATACATTGCTTTTTTTATCATTTTGTGATAGAATGTGCTTCGGTTGTTTATTTTTTAGTTTAAAATTAGGAGAAATATATGCAAAATAAAGAATTTTTGGGCACGGAGCCTATTGGAAAGCTCCTTTTGAAGTTGGCTATTCCAACCGTCCTTGCTCAGCTTGTAAATATGCTTTACAACATTGTTGATAGAATCTTCATCGGTCACATCGAGGGCGTGGGCAAATTGGCTCTTGAGGGCATTGGCATTTGTATGCCGATTATTATGGCGATTTCAGCCTTTGCCGCGCTTATTAGCTCGGGTGGTGCGCCTCGCGCTTCAATTTGCCTCGGTGAAGGTAAGCCAAAGGATGCTGAAAGAATTCTTGGCAACTGCTTCACGCTTCAAATCATCGTTTCAGCTATTCTCACGGCTATTATTTTGATTTTTAATCGCGATTTGCTTTTTGCATTCGGCGCAAACGACGTCACAATAGAATATGCCACCGACTATATGAATATCTATGCTATCGGCACAATCTTCGTTCAGCTTACCCTTGGTATGAACACATACATCACAGCCCAGGGTGCTACCAAGGTCGGTATGATTTCAGTACTCATTGGTGCTGTGGCAAATATTGCGCTTGACCCCATTTTCATCTACCTTCTTGACATGGGAATTAAGGGCGCGGCTCTTGCCACAATTATTTCACAGGCACTCTCTTGTGCATGGACTCTTTTCTTCCTCTTTGGCAAAAAGACCATCCTCAAAATTCGCAAGGAAAACATTGGTGTAAATCCCAAGGTTATTCTTCCCTGCATCGCCTTGGGACTTGCCCCCTTTATGATGCAGCTTAGTGAAAGCGTTATTTTGATTGCATTTAACTCATCCTTAACGAGCTACGGTGATCCCTTTGCCGTGGGTGCGATGACAATTTTGTCAAGCATTATGCAATTTGCAATGCTCCCACTTCAGGGTGTGGCTTACGGTGCTCAGCCTATTACAAGCTACAACTACGGTGCAAAAAACAAGGAGCGTGTTAAGGAGTCCTTCTTCATGCTTTTAAAGGTCAGCTTGACCTATTCCGTGGTGCTTTGGGCGGCAATTATGCTCTTCCCAAGCGCGTTTGCAAGCATCTTCACGTACGACAAAGACCTTATTGAATTCACAAGCGGTGCACTTAGAATATATTGCTCAGTATTGCTCATTTTCGGCATACAGGTTGCCGCGCAAATGACCTTTATTTCACTTGGCAAGGCGCTTTCATCAGTTGTGGTTGCAGGCGTTAGAAAATTCGTGCTTCTCTTACCCCTTATCTACATCGTTCCACAGTTTGTTGAGAACAAAACAATGGGCGTTTATCTTGCTGAGCCCATTGCCGACACGCTTGCTGTGACCTTTACGGCAATTTTGTTTATCTTCCAATTCAGAAAAATTCTTAAGGAAATGGATAAAATCTAAAAAACAGCCCTCCCCAAAAAGTGGGAGGGCATTTATTTTTTGTTTATTTTATTGTGACTTCACCGTCAGTGCAAATTACAACCTCACAGCCAACGTTATAGCACCAATCGTTCCCTTTTCTGATGGAGTTCCATTGCTCCATTGTACCAAGGTACTCTATTTTCTTAAGCTCTTTGCATTCGTAGAAAGCATTTGCACCTATGGTTGTAACAGATGTCGGTATTACAATGCTTGTAAGCTGTGTTGATTCCTTGAATGCTGAAAATCCAATACTTATTACTGCCTTGCCGTTGTATTCGGCAGGAATAATGATGTCGGATTCCTGACAGTTACCCATTGCCGCAATGCTGTAGGTTCCGTCACTGAAAACACCGTAAGTATACTTTTTTTGACCGGATTCGAGAACACCGTTGAACATTATTTTAGCACACATTGTGCATTGTGTGTGATATTTACCGTCCTCGGTATGAGTAGCTTCCCTGTCGATAATCCAGTTGCTTTCGATACATTCGATTTTGGCAACCTCCTGTTGCTCCTCGATTATCTCGCCACACGAATTACACTTTTTGCCCTCAGTAAGACCTGTTTGTTGGCAGGTGGGGGCAACGGCATTTATCACAGTAATTTGCGATTCATCATTATGTGTACACTCACTGTTGTTTTTGATTATAATAATGGCAACAAGCACCGCAATGATTATCAAAAGGTCAATAACAAGACCGATAACTACTTTTTTCTTCATTTTGTTCCCCTTATAAAATTAAGCTGAAAACATTATACACCATTTTTAGTCATTTGACAAGGGGGTATTTATCGCTTCGTAAGGATTATGCCACTTTTTGCGAAAATTGGCACTAATATTACTTAGGTATAGGTACGATTCACGAATCACCCGTAATAGATAAATCAAAATTTTAATATTTTTTTAAAAAATACTTGCAATTTTTTATTATTATGTTATAATATTACCGTTGAAATGAATAAACCCCAAGAAAAACTATGATGAAGTTTGGTTTTGTCAGGTGTTCTTTACAGAGAGAGTCGCCTTCGGCTGTGAGCGATTTATGAACAGGCAAAATTCGTTTCCCTTCGGAGTTGGTGCGGTGAAAATCCCTTTTGAGTAGTCGCTCCCGTCAGTTCGCGTTAAGAATATCAAAGTGTTAGCTTTGCTAAAAATACGGGTGGTACCGCGTACGCAAAAACTGTAGTTTTGCGCCTCGTCCTGTTCTTTGGATGGGGCGCTTTTTATTTCGACCTACTTTTTTGAGAAAAAGTAGGCAAAAAACTTTTAAAAAGCTTCGCGGTTATTACCATGAAGCTTACAATAACTCCAAAACAAATCAAAACTTGTAATCAAAAAATATTTATACAAACAATTCAAACATTTCATATTTCGAAAGGAAAGACAAAATGAAAGAAACTTTGAAAAAAATCAAAGAACAAGCTCTTCTTGCCATCTCCTCCGACGATTGCGACCTTGAGGCGCTTCGTATTCAGTACCTTGGCAAAAAGGGTGAGCTCACCGCCGTTCTTCGTGGTATGGGTCAGCTTTCTCCTGAAGAGCGCCCCGTTATCGGTCAGCTTGCGAATGAGGTTCGCGAGGAAATTGAAACCGCTATGAAGGAAAAACAAACAGAACTTAAGGCAAAAGCTCTTGAAAAGGCACTTGTAACAGAAAAGCTCGACGTTACAATGCCAGCTAAGGTTCCTGTAAGAGGTCACCTTCATCCCTTGACAAAGATGCAGCGTGAGCTTGAGGACATCTTTATCGGTATGGGCTATTCCATCGCTGAAGGACCCGAGGTTGAGTACGATTACTACAACTTCCAGGCTCTTAACATTCCCGAAAATCATCCTGCACGTGATACTCAGGACACATTCTACATCACTGAAAAAATTCTTCTTCGTTCACAAACATCTCCCGTTCAGGCAAGAGTTATGGAACAGCAGAAGCCCCCTATCCGCATAGTTTCACCCGGTCGCGTTTACCGTTCCGATGCTATGGATGCTACTCACTCACCCTTGTTCCATCAGTTCGAGGGTCTTGTAGTTGACAAGGGCATCACAATGGGTAATCTTAAGAGCACTCTTGAAGAATTTGCTAAAAAGACCTTCGGCGAAGAAACAAAAGTGCGCTTCCGTCCCCACCACTTCCCATTCACAGAACCCTCTGCTGAGGTTGACGTTTCTTGCTTTGCTTGTGGCGGCAAGGGTTGTCGTCTTTGCAAGGGCGAGGGCTGGATTGAAATTCTTGGCGCAGGTATGGTGCACCCCAACGTTCTTCGCAACTGTGGTATCGACCCCGAAGAATACAGTGGCTTTGCATTCGGTATGGGCGTTGAAAGAATTTTAATGCTCAAGTACCACGTTAACGACATCCGTCTTCTCTATGAGAACGACGTTAGATTCTTACATCAGTTTTAATTAGGAGGTAAGAAAGATGAATTTATCAATTAAATGGCTCAACGATTTCGTCAACACCGACGGAATTGAAATTAAAGAATATTGCGATAGAATGACCGACACAGGTTCAAAGGTTGAGGGCTATGAAAAGCTTGGTGAGGACGTTCAAAACGTTATCGTTGCTCGCGTTGAAAAAATGGCTCGTCACGAAAACTCTGATCACCTTTGGGTTTGCCAAATCAATATTGGCACAGAAACCGTTCAAATCGTAACAGGCGCGCAGAACGTTCACGAGGGTGATATCGTTCCTGCAGCAATCCCCGTAGCTCACCTTCCCGGTGACATCACAATCAAGCCCGGCAAGCTCCGTGGCGTTGAATCCTACGGTATGCTTTGCTCATATCACGAGCTCGGCCTTACTGAACACGATATGCCCGGATATGAGGGTGACGGCATCCTCATTCTCGGTGAAGAATTCGCACAGTACATCGGCAAGGACGTAAGAGAGGCTCTCCTCCTCCTTGACACAAGCGTTGAATTTGAAATCACATCCAACCGTCCCGACTGTCTTTCAGTTATCGGTCTTGCAAGAGAAACTGCAGTCAGCTTCAATCGTCCTTGGACATGCCCCACACCCACAGTTAAGGGCGCAAACGACGGTGACAACGTTGAAAACTACATCAAGGTTGCAATCAATGACAGTGAGCTTTGTGCAAGATACAGCGCAAAGGTTGTTAAAAACGTTAAAATCGGCCCCTCTCCCCTTTGGATGAGAATGCGCCTTCGTGCAAGTGGTGTTCGTCCCATCAACAACATCGTTGACATTACAAACTACGTAATGCTCGAATACGGTCAGCCCATGCACGCGTTCGACTACTCTTGTCTTTCAGGCGCTCAAATTAATGTAAGACGCGCAAACGAGGGCGAATGCTTCGTTTCTCTTGACTCCAAAGAGCACACACTCGACTCAACAATGCTCGTAATTGCTGACGAACAAAAGGCAGTTGCACTTGCAGGTGTTATGGGCGGTGAAAACTCCGAAATCAAGGACACAACTACAACAGTTGTATTCGAAAGCGCAAACTTCGACGGTGCTTCCGTTCGTGTTACAGGCAAGAAGAACGGCATGAGAACTGAATCCTCTTCTCGTTTTGAAAAGGGACTTGATGCTGAAAATACAATTCCTGCACTTCTCCGTGCTTGTGAATTGGTTGAACTCCTCAACGCAGGTGACGTGGTTGATGGTCTTATCGACGTTTACCCCGGCAAGAAGGATCCCATAACACTTCCCTTAAATCCCGATGTAATTAATAAATTCCTTGGTGTTGAAATCAGCGAAGAATTTATGATTCAAACACTTGAAAAGCTTGAATGCAAGGTTGAAAACGGCGTTATTACAGTTCCTTCATTCCGTAACGACCTCACTTGCATGAACGATATTGCTGAGGAAATTATTAGAATTTACGGCTATAACGATATCAAATCTTCAAAAATCACTGCAGAAAACACTGCAGGTGGAAGAACTCCCAAACAACAGTTCAAGGTTGATCTTAGTGACGCGCTTTGCGGCATGGGCCTTGATGAGATTACAACCTTCTCATTCATCAGCCCCAAGTACTATGATAAAATCAGACTCCCCGAGGACGAAAGTGTTAGACGTTCAATCGTTATTTCCAATCCTCTTGGTGAAGACACAAGTATTATGAGAGTTACTGCTCTTCCCTCCATGATGGAAGCACTTGCTCTTAACAATAATATGGGTAATGAGGATGTTTGCCTCTATGAAATGGGCAATATCTACATTCCTGCAGCCGAGGACGATGACCTCCCCTGCGAATCCAACGTGCTCACACTCGGTATGTACGGAAACCTTGATTTCTATACAATGAAGGGTGTAATTGAGGGCGCTTTGGCTCTTGGCAGAATTAAAGGTGTTACTTACGAAGCAGTTACTGACAACGCAACATTCCACCCCGGACGTTGCGCCCGTCTTGTAGCAGCTGACGGTGAATTTCTCGGCATCTTCGGTCAGCTTCATCCTCTCACAGCGCAAAACTATGGCTTTAATGCTCCCGTTTATGCCGCTGAGCTCGATTTCGATGCAATCTTCGAGCATTGCGACGGACTTATCGAGTACAAGCCCCTTCCCAAGTTCCCTGCGTCCACTCGTGACTTCTCATTCGTTTGCGACGAGTCCCTTGAGGTTGGCAAGCTCTCAAGCGTTATTGCAAAGGCAGGCGGTAAGCTCGTTGAGGACGTTAAGCTCTTCGACATCTACCGTGGCACACAGCTCGGTGAAGGCAAAAAGTCAGTTTCCTTCCGTGTAACACTTCGCGCAAGTGACAGAACACTTACAGTTGAAGAAGCGGACAAGGTAAGCTCCAAGATTCTTTCCTCTCTCGAACATCAACTCGGCTTGACATTGAGAAAATAATTAAAATGATAAAGCACCGTTCAATTGAACGGTGCTTTTTGCATTGATGTGATAAATTGGGATTTAGCGGGGAGTTTGCAAAAGTTAGTTTGTGTTCAAAGCGGACCGTCGAGGACGTCGGTCCCTACAGGGACTATACTAATTTTATAACAAAATCACAGACATTTAGCTATCGAAACGGCTAAAAATGCGAAAAAATTTAATTTGCAAACCGTAGGGGTCGACGTCCCCGACGACCCGCAACAAAGGTAAACTAACTTTTTAAACTGCTCGATAAATCAAAATTTGAACAATAAATTGGGATATAGCGCTCAAGCAACAAAAAAGGCGGAGATTTCTCTCCGCCTTATTAGTTTTAAATTATTCTTCGTTTGCAGCGTTTTCTTCTTTAATCTTCATTGCAATATTCATAGGAACCTGCTCATAGCCTGTTTCTACAAATGAGAAGCTACCTCTACCCTGTGTCATAGCACGGAGTGTGATTGTGTAGTCAAGAATTTCTGCCTTAGGAATTGTTGCGTTGATTGTTGTGTATCCGCGCTTTGCAGCAGGATCCATACCCATAACGCTACCACGTCTCTTGTTAAGGTTGGACATAACGTCACCAACGTAAGATTCGGGAACTGTTACTGCAAGGTCACCAACGGGCTCAAGAAGAACGGGGTTAGCAAGCTTCATACATTCCTTATAAGCAAGGTTTGCAGCCATCTTGAAGGACATTTCGTTAGAGTCAACGTCATGGTAAGAACCATCAAAGAGGTTAGCAGCAAGCTTAATTACGGGATAGCCATATACACCGCGCTTCATGGAGTCTTCAAGACCCTTCTGAACTGCAGGGTGGAAGTTCTTGGGAACTGAACCACCAACTGTGGATTCTGTAAATGTAAGACCTTCTTCTTCACCGGGGAAGAATTCAATCTTAACGTCACCGTACTGACCGTGACCACCGGACTGCTTCTTATGTTTACCCTGAACCTGAACTCTCTTTGTGATCATTTCACGGTAAGCAATCTTGGGAAGGTCGAGTTTAACGGATACGCCAAATCTACCCTTGAGCTTTGCTTCGATAACGGAAATGTGCATATCACCCATACCGTAAAGAACAAGCTGATGTGTTTCGGGGTTGTTTTCAAACTTGATTGTCTTGTCTTCTTCACAAAGCTTTGTTACACCAAGAGAAATCTTGTCTTCATCACCCTTTGAAAGAGGAGAAATGGACTGAGCCATAAAGGGCTCGGGATATGTTGTTCTTGCATAGTGAATATCGCTATTCCAAGCAAGTGTATCACCTGTATTTGTGTTAGCAAGCTTAGCTGTCATACCGATATCGCCACAGCAAAGCACGTCAACCTCAGTCTGAGTCTTGCCCTTAACGATGTAGATGTGAGCCATCTTTTCGTTTGTATCAGTTGTTGTATTTCTAAGGAGCATATCCTTTCTAAGTGTACCGTTCATAACCTTGAAGAAGGACATCTTACCAACGAATGGGTCGGATACTGTCTTAAATACGAAGAGAGCTGTTTCACCTTCGGGCTCGATTTCCTTTTCGTCGCCGCTTTCAAGAAGCTCAACCTTCTTAGCTGTGTGTCTGGGGAAGGATTCATCAATTACGTCAAGGAGAGTCCAAACACCCCAAAGCTTTGTAGCGGCACCACAAAGAACAGGAACGATATCACCGTGGATAACACCCTCGTGAACTGCATTAAGTGCTTCCATAGGAGTGATTTCTTCACCCTCAAAGTACTTCATCATAAGGTCTTCGTCAGTTGTAGCAACAGCTTCCATAAGCATATCGCGATACTTTTCCATAGCCTCTACGCTTTCAGCGGGAACGGGCTGAATGGAGTGCTGACCCTTTTCGTTAAATACGTGTGCTTCCTGCTTAATAAGGTCGATAGCACCAAGAACTCTGCCGTCCTGTACCATGGGGATGGTAAGAGGACAAATATTTTTACCGAACTTTTCATGGAGAGAGTCAAGAACTCTACCAAATCTTGCTTCGTTATCGTCAAATTTATTAATGAAGAATGCTGTGGGAATACCTGCTTCCTGAGCGTTGTCCCAAGCGAGCTCTGTACCAACCTCGATACCAGCCTTACCGTCAACGAGGATGAGTGCAGCGTCAGCAACTCTGAGTGACTGCTTAACTTCGCCTACGAAATCAAGGAAACCGGGAGTATCAAGAACGTTGATTTTTGTGTTCTTCCACATAAAGGGAGCAACCTTTGATGCGAGAGAAAAACCACGCTTGATTTCTTCGGGATCGTAGTCGCAAACAGTTGTGCCGTCAGGAACGTTACCAAATCTGTCGGATGCGCCTGCTACGTGAAGAAGAGCTTCTGCCAAAGAAGTCTTACCACTTCCGCTGTGTCCGAGGAGCGCCAGAGTTCTGATTCTTTTTGTTTCAATGTTTTGCATAGGAATTTACCTTGCCCGGCCTTTGCCGAGCCCTTTCGAATTAGTATGTAAAATGCTAAATTATTAACCAAAATTAATATTTGGGCAATTATTTTCCATCTTGACATCTATTATACACATTTTTTCTTTATTTTTCAATAGATTTTTTGATATTTATAGACACCGTATGTAGAAATTAAGGCGCATTTTTTGTACAATTTTCACAATAATATTATTATATATAATCTACGCGCCCAAAAATTTCACTTTTCTTCGTCTTTTTTCCGTTTACCCTTGTTAGCTTTTTTCACTTATTCAGTCAAAGAAAACATCTAAATACTATTGCTATCAAGACTTGTTAGTAGATAATTAAAGGTAATATAAATCAAAAAAGTATCATTTTGAAAATATTTTTAAAAATATTGAACAAATGTTTGCATTTTGCAAAAAAGTGTGCTATAATAGTATCAATAAATTGATAATAGGGAGATTTTTTATGAAAAAGGACCTCACAAAAAAGGAAAAATTGGTATTTGACTACCTTGTAAAAGCCATAAATGAAAACGGATTTGCTCCATCCGTTCGCGATATTGTTGCAGATCTTGGAATTAAGAGCACGTCCAGTGTACACCTCTATTTACATAATCTTGAGGCAAAGGGATTTATCGAGCAGGATGCCGGCAAAAAAAGAACACTCCGTCTTTGCGCACCCTATGCAAAAGCTGCGGGCAGAGTGCCTCTTTTGGGCTCAATCACAGCGGGTAGCCCCATTCTCGCCGTTGAGAATTTCGAGGGCTATGTTGATCTGCCCTGGAATAGCGCAAAGTACTCTTCAGAGGAGCTTTTCGCACTCAAGGTTAAGGGCGAGAGTATGATTGAGGCAGGAATTTTTGACGGTGACGTGGTTATCGTGCGCAAGACGAGTTACGCTGATAATGGGCAAATCGTAGTTGCGCTCATCGAGGACGAGGCAACCGTTAAAAGCTTTTATAAGGAGGACGGACATTTCCGCCTTCAGCCCGAGAATAGCACAATGCAGCCGATTATCGTTGACGAGGTAGCACTCCTTGGCACAGTTGTGGCAAGCTTTAGACAGTATGAATAGGCAAAAAAGGGGCATTTTTTGCCCCTTGAAATTTTTTTGAAATTTTTTTCAAAAAGGTATTGACATTTTCGAAAAATAGTGTATAATATCGTTGTTGTGTTAATAAACACGGCATGCGAGAGTGGCGGAACAGGCAGACGCGCACGTTTGAGGGGCGTGTGGGAGACCGTACGGGTTCGATTCCCGTCTCTCGCACCAAACATAAAAGGGAGAGCAAAAGCTCTCCCTTTTATGTTTTGTATGAGGTGAGGAATTTAATCTGTCCCTCGAATGCCTGCATTCGAGGATCGGGTGCGACGCCGCGCGTGAAATTTGATGAAATTCGATAACAACATTGGCGCGCCCAGCAATCGACTTGCGCTCTTGCGACCGCATTTTGCAAGCAAAACCGTCGGATTGCAAATAGAACGTTCCGTGCTCGCACGGGAACTCCGCGACGAATTTAGTTCACGCAAGTGAACCTTCCCGTCTTTTTCAGTTAAATCCGCCTTCTGCGGAATAAATCCACTTACGTGGATGAAATCACTTTGTGATGAAATCTTGCTTCGCAAGGTTATATTAGGCGGATTTGATTTCATCTGAGGTGGCACACCGAAGATTTCATCCGAGCTTGCTCGGATTTCATCCTGCAAAGCAGGATTTCATTAAATTTATTAGCGTAAAAGCAGGCTTGCCGGGATTGTTTTCACCCTTGCAAGCCCTTTTTGTTTTTACCCGTAAAATACAAATCGTTCACTTTATACCCCTTTCGTTCACTTTGTGGGGTATCATTCACTTTTTGATTTGGTTAAAAATTTCTTGATTTTGGTTAGATATTATGCTATAATAAACTCACCGATAAATAAATTTATAGGAGAATAGATATGACAGAACACGAAAAAATGTTGAAAGGTTGGATGATTTACGACCCTTTCACCGAAGGTATGGCGGAAGAAAGAACAAAAGCCCACAAACTTTGCAAACTTTATAATGATACGTTTGAAACAGACGTGGAAGAACGGGAAAAGATTTTGAATGAGTTGTTGCCAAATAAGGGCGAAAATATATATCTGCAAGGTCCGATTTATTTTGATTTTGGCGTAAATACGTTTATCGGAAAAGGCAGTTATGCAAATTTCAATTTTACCGTTTTAGACGAAGGAAAAGTAACGATCGGGGAAAACGTATTTATCGGTCCTAACGTTTCTCTTTTAACAGCCATTCACCCCTTACGTTATCAAGAAAGAAATTCATTTTATAATCAAACTACTGGGAATGTAACTAATTTAGAATATACAAAACCTATAACTATCGGCAATAATTGTTGGATTGCCGCAAACGTAATAATTTGCGGTGGTGTAACAATCGGGGACGGTTCGGTAATCGGCGCAGGTTCGGTTGTTACAAAGAATATTCCAGAGAATAGTTTAGCGGTGGGAAATCCGTGCCGAGTTATTCGCGAAATAACAGAAAAAGATGATATACTCAATAAACAGGAAATATAAGCATTAAATAAATTCCAATTTATCGAACTAAAAATGGGTGCAAAGCCTAATAGGAAAATGCACCCATATAAAAATGATATCAAAATTTTAGATTACTCACAGAAAAAGACTCAGGATTGGATACAATCTTGAGTCTTTTTCAGTTAAATCCGCCTTCTGCGGAATAAATCCACTTACGTGGATGAAATCGCTACGCGATGAAATCTGCCTTACGGCAAGGTTATGATGGCGGATTTGATTTCATCTGAGGTGGCACACCGAAGATTTCATCCGAGTTCACTCGGATTTCATCCTGCAAAGCAGGATTTCATTAAATTTATTAGCGTAAAAGCAGGCTTGCCGGGATTGTTTTCACCCTTGCAAGCCCTTTTTGTTTTTACCCGTAAAATACAAATCGTTCACTTTATACCCCTTCGTTCACTTTATGGGGTATCGTTCAATTACTGATTGCCGAGAAACGCCTTGATTTTGGTTGAATTTTGTGATATAATAAACTCAGCGATAAATATAGAGTTTATGCAAAGTGAAATAAAGCTTATCGAAGTACTGGAATGGGAGAAGTAGGAGAACTAAAACGAATATGAGGAGTCAAAATGGCAAAAGTAATCGATAATTTTAAGGTTGGAAAACATCTAATTATTGTATTAGACAGTATTGAAAAAGACTTTACCAAAATAGAAATTGAAGGAACACTGTATGATGCAACCATAGCGTATGATATCCCCAATGCCATTTCTATCGAGAGCAACAATGATTTTATAGGAAAAACGGTAAAATTCTATGGTTAAACTAAAGAACATTGTTATAAATGGAAACACAGCAAAATGCGATATATACCCCGAAGATAGTCGTGCAAATGGTTCTCTTGAAGTGAATTTGCAAACCAAAGAAATAATAAGTTATACATTACCTGTTGGATACGAATGGTGTGAAAATCATATTGCACACGCAAAGAATTATTTAGTTGATATTAGTAAATCGAATAGCGAGATTTCAACAGAAAAACTTATAATGTGGTATTAAGCAAATTATCTATGCTACAAGACAAAGGAGACAAGTCGAACTAAAACAGGTGCAAACACCTATAGGAAAATTCACCCATAACTCTAAAATTTGCACCCATATAAAAATGGTATCAAAATTTTAGATTACTCACAAATAATGAAAAAGGTCACGGAAATCCGTGACCTTTTTCATTTATCTTATTTTATTTTATTACTTTTGAGAATTACAGGAGCCACTACATCTATCACCGTGTGGACAACCGATGCACTTATTTCCCTTCTTCTTTTGCTTACCAACGTAAATCAACACCGAAAGGGCTATGGCAACCAAAATTACAACTACAATAACGTCAGTCAGATTCATATTCCACCTCACGCGCTCTTTTTAGCCTTACTCTTTTTTGCCTTGATTGAAAGAATCACAATCACAAGCGCAAAAACTACCACAGCCAAAAGTCCAAGCAATGCCGCGCCCACGTTAAGAGTTGTAGGAGACGTAATAAGTGTTCCCACAGTATAAACGAGGTACGCTATTGTATAACCGATGCCAAGCTGAAGTGCAATGCCACCAAAGAGCCACTTTGTGCTCTTCATTTCGGCATTCATCGCGCCAATTGCAGCAAAGCAAGGGGGTGAGAAAAGATTGAACATAAGATATGCAAGCGCCGCCACCTTTGAAATTGCCATAACTCCTGCAATTTCAGCACCTGCGCCCTCCATCATTGCAAGCTCCTCGGTATCAATGAGATTTTCAAGTCCCACAAAGCACACCGCAAGCGTTCCAACAACGTTCTCCTTTGCAATAAATCCTGTAATAACCGCCGCAGCAAGCTCCCAAGAAAGAACTCCAACAATGGGCACAAGAAGATATGCAAACGGCCCTGCAATAGACGAGAGAATTGACTCATCCGCATGCTCGGCAACAGTTAAATTCCAAGTGAACGTTTGCATAATTTGAACGACCATATTGCAAAGCAAAATGATTGTCGCCGCCTTCACAATATAAGACCAACCACGCGCAAGCATTGATTTTAATGCGCCAAGAACGGATGGCACCTTGTATTCGGGAAGCTCCATGATAAAGAAGGATTTTCTTCCCTTTGTGCCTGTAACTGCGTTGATAATGAGCGCACCCACGAATATTACAACGATGCCAAGGAAGTACATCAAGGTGCTAACCCAACCGCTATCCTCAAAAAATGCACCTGCAAAAAGTGCGATAACGGGAATCTTTGCGCCACAGGGCATAAAGGGTGCCAAAAGCGCCGCCGCCCTTCTCTCTCTTTCATTCTTGATTGTACGCGAAGCCATTACACCGGGAACGGCACAGCCAAGTGAAATTACAAAAGGAATAACTGACTTGCCTGAAAGTCCAACGCGCTTGAAAATTGGATCAAGCACAACAGCCGCACGACTCATATATCCGCAATCCTCAAGAAGCGCGATAAGGAAATACATAACCATTACAAGCGGCAAAAAGCCAACAACGGCAACCACACCACCGATGACTCCGTCAACTAAAATTGCTGAAAGGAAGGGATCTGCGTCCGCTAAAAGCTCACCAATCCAACCTTGGAAGGCTTCAAGCCAACCAACCAAAAGATCCGCTATGGGAGTTCCCACCCAAACCTGTGAAATTTGGAAAACCAAGAACATAACGCAGGCAAAAATCGGGATTCCCAACCACTTGTTAGTTAAAATATCATCAATTTTATCACTTAAACTAAGCTCACTGGACAAAATCTTGCGAGTTTCAACTTTCTCAACTATTTTATTTACAAATTCAAATCTTTTTTTGTCCGCCAAAAGTGACTCTTCCTTGCTTGAAAACTCACCTTTTTCTTGAACGTAGGGCGCATCTTGTTTATTACCTGCCACAGAAACGGCAGTTTCAACAAGTTCCTTAAGACCATCGTTATTGATTGCGGTTGTACTAACCACGGGACAACCGAGCTTTTTTGAAAGGAGCTCAACGTCGATCTTAGTTTCCTTCTTTTCGTTTACATCACTCTTGTTCAAAGCCACAACAACTGGAATGCCAAGCTCCAAAAGCTGTGTTGTGAAAAACAGGCTTCTTGAAAGATTGGAAGCATCAACAATGTTGATAATAACATCGGGATTTTCATTTTTCACATAGGTGCTTGTTACACTTTCCTCATTGGTGAAGGGTGACATCGAATATGCACCGGGAAGGTCAACAGCAATCAGCTTCTTTTCACCGGTGTATGCACTTTTTATGGGGTATTCTTTTTTATCTACTGTAACACCCGCCCAGTTTCCGACCTTTTCACTTCGACCCGTGAGCGCATTGTACATAGTGGTCTTTCCCGAATTGGGATTACCTGCTAAAGCTATTCTCATATTTTTCTCCAAATGTATATAAGTAAAATTCAACTAAATTAATAGCAAATCAAAGGTTAGCATCGGCTAACCATAGCCCGAAAATAATTGGCAGTCGAGCCTGTGCATTAAGACACAACCTCTATTGCTCCTGCCAACTGATTATCGATATTATATCTTGCATCCTTGATGGACACAATGCAACCACTTTTGCGGTGTCGAATAACGGTGATTTTTTCACCGCTATAGCAACCGAGCGAGAATAAAAATGCATCAAGCTCGTCGTCGTTGGTAAAAATGCTCTTGATTTCGTATTCCCTACCCGTTTCGGCATGCTTAAGAGTCATCATATCACCATTCCTTTCTATTTTCAATCGAGTTAGCATATGCTAACCGATGCATATTATATACCAAATTTTTCATTTTGTCAATAGATTTTATTTAAAAAAATGATATTTTTTCCACTTTTTTCACACAAAAAATCAGTTTTGTATTTTAAATTTAATATATTAATCCGCCATAAGAAAAGGTGGTGATTAAAAACCTGTGAATACGCGTAGTTCTGATTATTCGTACAATCTATTCCCCGCGATTGAAAAATTAAATCAAAAAACTCTTGAATAAATCTCCAATCTATGATACAATATTTCCAATTACTATCATAGAATGTTATAAGGAGGTAATTATGCTTAAAAACACGCCTACAAATAACACACACATTCTCTCTTGGATTGAAGAAATGGCGGATATGTGCCGCCCTGACAATATAGTTTGGATTAACGGTGGTGACGAGCAAACAAACGCTCTTCGCAAAATTGCTTGCGCTTCGGGTGAAATCATTGAGCTCAATCAAGAAAAGCTCCCCGGTTGCTATCTCCATCGCACAGCTATCAATGACGTTGCACGCGTTGAGGGCCGCACCTTCATTTGCACAAGTGTAAAGGAGGACGCGGGCAATATCAACAACTGGATGCACCCCGACGAATGTAAAGAAAGGTTGACAAAGCTCTACCGTGGCTCAATGCAGGGGCAAACGATGTACGTTATTCCCTACTCCATGGGTATTGTCGGCTCTCCTTTTGCTAAATATGGAATCGAACTCACCGACTCCATCTACGTTGTTCTCAATATGCTTATTATGACTCGCGTCGGTTTTGACGTTCTTGATGCAATCGGTGAAAGCGCCGACTACATAAAGGGGTTGCACGCGCGCGCTCAGTTGGATGAGGAAAATAGATACATCGTTCACTTCCCCGAGGAAAACACCATTTGGTCAGTAAATTCGGGCTATGGTGGAAACGTGCTCCTCGGTAAAAAATGCTTTGCGCTTCGCATTGCGTCCTACCTTGGAAGACATGAAAATTGGATGGCTGAGCACATGCTCATTTTGGGTGTTGAATACCCGGACGGTGAAACGAAATACGTTTGTGCCGCGTTTCCCTCAGCCTGCGGAAAGACCAATCTTGCAATGCTCATTCCCCCCGAATATTATGCGAAAAAGGGCTTTAAGGTGCACTGTGTCGGTGACGACATCGCGTGGCTTCGCGTGGGCAAGGACGGTCGCCTTTGGGCAATAAATCCCGAAAACGGCTTCTTCGGTGTTGCTCCGGGCACTAACGAAAAAACTAATCCCAACGCTCTTCACACAACCTTTAAGGACACAATTTTCACAAACGTTGTTCACAACACGCGCGATAACACAGTTTGGTGGGAAGGACTTGACAAAAATCCACCCGAAGACGCTATAGACTGGATGGGACGTCCTTGGGACTATAGAAAATACGACAAAAACGATAAATCGACTTGCGGCGCGCATCCAAATTCGCGCTTTACCGCAAAGGCAACTAACTGCCCCTGTCTCTCAGCTGAGTTCGAAAACCCGATAGGTGTGCCAATTTCGGCAATCATCTTCGGTGGTAGACGAGCAAAAACCGCACCATTGGTTTTTGAATCGACATCTTGGCAAAACGGCACGTTCATCGGCTCAATTATGGCAAGTGAAACAACCGCCGCGGCTTCGGGCACTGTGGGTGTTGTTCGTCGAGATCCAATGGCAATGCGCCCCTTTGTCGGCTATGATATGGGTGACTATTTTTCACATTGGCTCAGTATGGGAAAGATTATTCCCAATCCACCAAAAATTTTCCACGTTAACTGGTTTAGAACCGATGACGAGGGCAATTTTATTTGGCCCGGCTTTGGTGACAATATGCGCGTGCTTATGTGGATTCTCTCTCGTTGCGAGGGTGAAATTGGCGCGCGCAAGAGTGCAATCGGTTATCTCCCCTACCCCGAAGATATTTGCATTGAGGGGCTTGACGGCGTGACAATCGACACCGTTAAGGAGCTTCTTAGAGTCGACAATTCCTCCTGGCTTGCTGACGTTGAAAACATTAAGGCGTTCTATAAGCAGGTTGGAGAAAGAATACCAAATGAACTTTACGAGGAACTCGATGCGCTTGAAATCCAACTTAAACAGTAAAACCTAAGGGACTTGCAAAAGTCCCTTTTTTGTTCGATAAATTGGGGGTTATCTGTGAATTGCATATTGCATTTTATTTTCGAACAAATGACAAATCACCACTCATCATACACAGCAGTGAAGCTTTATTTCCAATGCCTTAGTTCGTTTTGCCCCTCTTTTCAACGTTTCTACGTTTTTCGCTCTGCAATGATAATTAAAAATGCTCTAAATTTTGTAAATTCACTATTGATAAATTAATTTTTTTATGTTATAATATTATGATTATTTATAATTTGGAGGAAATATGGAGATAATTGCACTCCCGACGATGGGCTTTGCCTCAAACTGTTATATCGTTCACAACGGAAACGAAGCGTTTGTCATTGACCCTTCAATTTCCGAAAAAAAGATTATTTCAAGCCTTTCTTCGCGCTCACTTAAATTAAAGGGCATCCTTTTAACACACGGTCACTTCGACCACATCTATCACGCACAGGAGCTGAGAAACGAAACGGGTGCTCCCCTTTTCGTCCACGAGCTTGATGCCGAGATGCTGACAGACTCGCGAAAAAATGCCTATCACACGTTCACCGGAAAGCATTTTGTTATAAACGAAGCCGAAGTTTTGCTTCACGATGGTGACACAATTTCACTTGGTGACGAGCAAATTCTTGTTCTGCATACTCCGGGTCACACAAAAGGCTCCGTATGTTTCGATACAGGAGACTCCCTTCTCTCAGGTGACACTCTTTTTGCCGAGGGCTTTGGTCGATACGATCTCTACGGTGGCAATCTTAAAGAACTGAAATCTTCACTTTCACATCTTTCAAAAATGGCAGAAAGCGAAAATCGTTGGCTCTATGCAGGGCACGGTGAAAGCTCCACTTTAAGACAGGCAACCGAAAGACTTAAATACTATTTTTGAATATAACCGAAAGGATTTTTAAATATGGATTACAAACTTTTAGCTGAATTACTTTTTCCGCACGTGACAAAAACACCCGAAGAGGTTGAAGCAGAATATCCTGCACGTCAGCTTCCCGAGGGCGCAAAGGTAACTCGTTTTGCACCAAGCCCCACAGGATTTGTTCACTTTGGTGGCCTCTTCCCCACTCTCGTTGGCGAGCGTCTTGCTCATCAAAGCGGCGGTGTATTCTATCTTCGCATTGAAGATACCGATGCAAAGCGCGAGGTTGCAGGTGCTGCGGAAAGTCTTATTAAAACCTTTAATTACTATGGAATCAACTTTGATGAGGGCGCAATCCTCGACGAAAACGGCAACCTCACCGACTGTGGTGCTTACGGTCCCTACAAGCAGTCAAAGAGAGTTGACATCTATCACGTTTTCGCTAAAAAGCTCGTTGCTGAAGGCAAGGCATATCCCGTTTTCACAACAAAAGAGGAGCTTGAGGCTCTTAACTCAATAGATAAAAAGGCTGAGGTTAAGTCAAAGGACTGGCATGAGGATCAGGGTGAGCAAAGAGAAGAAATGCTCAAGAACCGTAACTTCACAATTGATGAGGTTAAGGCACACCTTGAAGCAGGTGACCCCTTCGTTCTTCGCATGCTCTCCGACGGTGATCCCGACAAGAAGATTAAGTTCAACGACCTTATCAAGGGCGACCGCGAATTGCCCGAGAACGATCGTGACGAGGTTCTTTTGAAGAGTGACGGAGTTCCCTCCTACCACTTTGCACACGCAATCGACGATCACCTCATGGGAACAACTCACGTTATCCGTGGTGACGAATGGTATGCGAGCTTGTCAAGACACATAATGCTCTTCCGTTTCCTTGGATTTAAACTCCCCAAGTACGCGCACATCTCCCCCATTATGCAGATGGGTGAAAACGGCTCAAAGAAGAAATTCTCAAAGCGCGACCTTGGTTCAAATATGGAATACTATCGCGAGCTCGGTTACGATAAGGACTGCGTTGTTGAATACGTTATGACACTCCTTAACTCCAACTACGAGGATTGGCACGCGCAAAATCCCGACAAAAAGTACACCGATTTCCCCTTCTCCTTAAAGAAGATGTCAAGCTCAGGTTGTCTTTATGATATAAACAAGCTCACAGACGTTTCAAAGAACGTAATTTCAAGAATGGATGCTGATACCGTTTATGAAAGACTCGTTGACTGGGCTGATGAATTTGACGTGGAATTTGCAACACTCCTTCGTGAAAATGAAGAGATGTCAAAGAAGATTCTTGCAATCGGTCGCGGTGGCAAAAAGCCGAGAAAGGACCTTGCAAAATGGTCAGACGCAAGAGATTATATGGGCTTCTTCTTTGCTCCCTTGTTTGAAATCAAGGAAGAATATCCCGAAAACTTCAAGAAAGACGATATTAAGTCAACACTTGAACTTTTCAAAGAAACTTATAACTATGCAGACGATATGAACACTTGGTTTGAAAAAATCAAGGAAATTGCAACAAAGATTGGCTTTGCAGCCGACATGAAGGAATTTAAGGCTAACCCCGAGGCATTCGGAGGCAACGTTGCAGACGTTTCAATGTTCATTCGTGTTGCAGTAACAGGCAAGACAAATGCGCCCGATCTTTACACAGTTATGCAGATAATCGGCTATGACGAAACAATAGCAAGAATTAACTCAATGCTTGAAAAATTTTAACACAAGAGGAAAATACAATGTCAGAAATCACTTCTAACTTTATACACGATATCATCGACGCGGATTTGCAGGAAAATCCCGATATAAATATCATAACTCGTTTCCCTCCAGAGCCCAATGGTTACCTCCATATCGGTTCTGCAAAGGCGATTATGATCAACTATGAAACAGCTAAAAAATATGGCGGAAAGTTCAATCTTCGTTATGACGATACAAACCCCGCAAAAGAGGATACCGAATACGTTGAGTCCATCTATGAGGACCTTCACTGGCTCGGTGCAATCCCCTCCGGTGGTATCTATTACGGCTCCGACTACTTTGATAAATGCTATGAATTTGCAATTAAGCTCATCAAGGACGGAAAGGCTTATGTTTGCGACCTCTCAGCTGAAGAAATGAGAGAATATCGCGGCACACTTACACAGCCCGGTAAAGAGAGCCCCTATAGAAACCGTAGCGTTGAAGAAAACCTTGAATTGTTTGAAAGAATGAAGAACGGTGAATTTGCAGACGGCACACATACACTTCGTGCAAAGATTGATATGGCTTCCCCCAATATCAATATGCGCGATCCCGCAATCTATAGAATCGTTCACACAAGTCATCACCGTCAGGGTGATAAGTGGTGCATCTATCCCCTTTACGACTATGCTCATCCCATTCAGGACGCTCTTGAGGGCATCACATACTCACTTTGCTCACTTGAATTTGAAAACCACCGTCCCCTTTACGAGTGGGTTATCGACAATATCGGCATCGATAACAAGCCCAATCCCAAGCAAAGAGAATTTGCTCGTCTTAACGTTACTTACACAGTAATGAGTAAGAGATATCTTCGTTACCTTGTTGAAAATAAGCTGGTTGACGGCTGGGATGACCCCCGTTTGCCCACAATTTGCGCACTTCGTAGACGTGGCTACACACCCTCTGCTATCTTCAATTTCGTAAGAAATGCAGGTGTTGCAAAGGCAAACTCACTTGTTGATATCGAAATGCTTGAGCACTGCATTAGAGAAGAGCTCAATGCAACTGCAAATAGACGTATCTGCGTAAAGAATCCCATCAAGGTTGTTGTTACTAACTATCCCGAGGATAAGGTTGAATACTTTGAGGTTCCCAACAATCCTTCAATTGAAGGCGCAGGAACAAGAGAGGTTGCTTTCACTCGCGAGCTCTATATCGACGAAAGCGACTTTGCTGAAGTTCCACCTCCAAAGTTCTTCCGCATGAAGCCCGAGGGTGAGGTTCGTTTGATGGGCGCTTACATCGTTAAGTGCAACGAAATTATTAAGAACGAGGACGGCACAGTTAAGGAAATCCACTGCACAGCCGACCTTGAAACAAGAAACGGTATGCCCGTTGATGGTAGAAAGATTAAGGGTACAATCCATTGGCTCTCCGCAAAATACTGTGAAGAGGCAACTCTTATGCTCTACGATAAGCTTTTCACAATTGAAAACACAAACGATATTCCCGAGGATAAGACTTATAACGATTACCTTAACCCCGATTCTCTTATCAGAGTTGAGCATTGTAAGGTTGAGCCCTCCCTCCTTGAAGCAAAGGCAGGAGAAAAGTTCCAGTTTGTTCGCGACGGTTACTATTGCAAGGACTCAAAGTACGAGAACACCTTCAATCGCGTAGTTGGTCTTAAGGATTCCTTCCCCAAGAAATAAGTTAAAAAAGGAGCAAATTATGCCTGAATTCATCGTACAAAATCCCATCCTTTGTGCTGTGATTGCATACGTTTTGGTGATTTCACTTATTTCGATTATCGTTACAATTTACGATAAGAAAATTGCAGGAACAGGCAAGCGCCGTGTACCCGAGGCAACACTCCTTATGTGGTCAGCACTCGGTGGCTCAGTTGCAATGCTTCTCACAATGTTTGCAATCAGACATAAGACACAGCATAAGAAATTTATGATTGGTATTCCGCTTATCATCATCGTGCAGGCGGCAGTCGTTTACCTTGTGTTGACAAAATTTGTTTTTTAATTCAACAAAATAAACAATTATAAAAAGAGCGAGGAATTACCACCTCGCCCTTTTGTTTTCTGAGCACAAAACAAGGGAGACTTCAAAACACAAAAAGCAAAAGAAAAAGACCTCGCAAGGAGGTCTTTTTAACTATTTAGTTATATTTTCGTAGCCCTTTTTCTTCATCCTCCAAAGGAAGAATCCAAGACACGCGATTGAGGTTATGGCAATACAAATATTGCTTATTCCCATCGAGATACCTGCAGCCTCCGCACCGATTTCCTTATGGAATGTTTGCAAATACCACAAAACAGGAATTCTAAAAACGAAAACTCGGCTGATATTGAGCACCATTGTGAGCTTTGTTTGTCCAAAGCCGTAAAGCACACCAAGAACAGCTGAATTCACCGCGAGAGCCAAAATTGAAAGTGAATCGTAACGGTGAATGCTCTTGATAAGCTCAAGGAAAAGTCCCGTGTCCGCCGCCGATTCATTTTGATTGTAAAGACCGATAATCGCATCCTGACAAACAAAACGAACAAGAATATATCCAATAATGCCAAGCGCAGTTGCCATAAAAAACGAATAGGTAAACGTCTTTATCGCGCGTTTGGGATTTTTCGCGCCAAGGTTTTGGCTGATGATGGTCGACGTACCCTCCTCAAACGAGTTGATGGGCGTTGTCACCATGCCGTTGATGTTATTTGAAACACCAAGCGCACCCACAACAAGTGGGCCATAATTCTTGCACATCGCGTTTATGCTCACCTTTCCAAATGAAAAGATGAATTTGCCAAGAAAGATTGGCAACGAGATTGCCAAAATCTTTTTGCAGGTGGCAAACGAGAGCTTGAATTCCTTCAGCTTGATGATGAAAACGTTGTTTTTGTCAAGCATCATATAAAGCAAAATTGCAAACATCAGCATTTGACCGACAAGGGTTGAAATTGCCACCCAAACGATGTCGGTAAAGCCCACTCCCCAAATAAAGAGAAGTGAGAGTGAAAGCTTGACAATCATTGCCAAAATATTGAGCCAGAACATAATTTTGGTGTTACCCTTTGCCTTGAGCATTGCCATAAACACGCTGTTGTAAAACATAAAAGCAAGCGTGATGATTTGAACTATAAAATAGCCCGTGCCAATGCTTATAAGCTCACTTGGTACACCCGAAAATCTCATTATAGGAAGCGCAAACGGAATGCAAATTCCAAGCAAAAGCGCAATTACTATAGTTGAGAGTGAAATGGTTTGATTTGAATGAAATCGTGCCTTTTCGGTATCTCCTGCCCCAAAATGACGGGCAACCAAAATGCCGCCGCCCGCGGCAAGTCCTGACCCTAACGACGAAAGCAAATGCTGTATTTGTGAAAGAGATGCAACGGCACTTACGCTTGTTGAATTTATCTTTGACACAACAACTGCATCTATTATCGCATAGAACGAATTGAATAAATTATATAGAAAGATTGGCGCACAAATACTGATTATGGTTACAAAAAGTGAACCGTGAAGTATTTTTTCTCTCCTTCTATAATCCTTTTGACTTATCATTTTATTTCTCCGCTAATTTAAAGAGCAACTCCTTCATTTCAAAATGAGTAGCAACGGTGTAGTCGGGAATAACTCTAAGATTTTCATATTTTCCAGATTGCTCGGTTTCAATGTATACTGTCTTAATGCCTGCGCTTGAAGCGCCAAGCACGTCGTCGTGAAGATCGTTGCCAACGTAGAAGCATTCTTCCCTTTTCAAATTGAACTTTTCAAAGGCAATGTCAAAAATGGCAGGGTCGGGCTTCTTAACACCGGCATCACTTGAGATAAGAATGCCGTCAAAAAGTGGAGTGATGCCAAGCTCTGAAAGTTCATCTTTGGTAAAGCATGCCTGCGCGTTTGAAACAAGATAAACACCGGCTCCTCTTTCCTTAAGGCCCTTGAGAATTTCAACGATACAGGGAAAAAGACGAAGCTTGTGACGTGACAAAAGTCTGAATTCTCTTGCAACGTCCTGTGCCTTTTCCTTACTGGCACCGCGATTTTCAACCATCTCCTCAAACACGCGCAAAAGGTCGAATTCAACGAATTTGTGCTCGCGCGCGTCGGCGTACTTTTTGCATATTTCAAGATATTCGTCCCTCACCTTTTTAACGTCGCTTTCGCCCAATAGCCAAGCAAATCCAAACCAAAGAGATTGCATCTCCTCATCAGTTTTAATGTCAGCCAAGGTGCCGTATAGATCAAATAAAAAATTCATATATTTTCTCCTTACCAAATAAAAGGTATCATTCTAAATTTTACTTTTTTCTTGTATTCTTCATATCCATCAAGCTCGCGTGAGAGAACCTCTTCTTCATTTTTGATGCGCATTGCAATTATGAAAGGATATGCCAAAAATACCAGAAATGAAACAAGTGAGCCAAGAACAAGCGGCATTGCCAAAAATAGCAAAATTGTGGCAAAATACATCGGGTGACGAACGATGCCGTAAAGACCCGTGGAAATTACCCTTTGGCCCTCAACTACCTTGATTGTTCTTGAAAGATACGCGTTTTCGCGCAATACCTCAGCATAAATCAAATATGCCAAAATGAATATAACGGATGCCGCAATATTAACCCAAATCGGTAATTTAATCCATGAGAAACGGTAATCAAGCCCTGCCAAAACAAATCCCAAAATGAACATAAGTCCACTTAATTTTACAACTGTACCCTGCTTTGCTTCCTTTTCCTTTGCATCAAGTCGACTTTCAAGAAGCGAGGGGGATTTTATCATCATAACAATTCCTGCAAAGAACATTGGAATGAAAAGAAGCCCCATTAAAAGCCAGCCTCCAAAGAAATCAAACGTCCAAGCAGGCAAAAAAATTAGTAGACCAACAAGCACCACACCAAGAGAAAATTTCAACATAGCCTGAATGAATAATTTGAACGTCATACTGCCCACCTCCGTTGCTTAACAATATATTTTATCACCTATCATCCCCATTGTCAATAGACAACGCGTATTTTAAATCACTCACCTCAAATACAAGAAATTTCGTCAAAAGTCGTTTTAGATGCCGCGCTACACTCGTCAGTCAACGTTCACTTGCCATACGCCCCCCAAAAATAAGGTCTACACAAGCAAATTTATTATACAAATTTCACATTTTTTGCCATTTATATTGATTAGTATTAACAAAATTCACAAACTTTCGACAAAGCTGAAATTTCTTATTGATTTTTCTACTTATTAATTATACAATATACTTGTACCAGAAGGTGCAAAATTCAACAAAATATTTAAGGAGTCAGAAAATGAAACTCACAAGAATCATTTCCCTTTTGCTTGTTTTCGTAATGTTAGCAATTACGATTGCGGGCTGTGACCTTGGCAACAACGTTCCTGAGGAAACAACAACTCTTCCTGAAGAGTCCACAACTACAACTACTCCCACAACAAAGCCCACTGATTCAACAACAAGCACAACTGATAAGGAAAACAGTGACGATCCCGTTGAGGATCCTCAGCTTATCACAGTTGCTGAAGCAATTGCAATCGGTTTGGCTGAAACAAGCACAAATCCCACAACAAGATACTTGATTAGTGCAACCATCGTTAAGGTTTCAAATCCCACTTACGGTGAAATGACAATCGCGGACGAAACAGGTGAAATCTACGTTTACGGTACTTACAGCTCTGACGGCGCTTTGAGATACTCTGAAATGGAAGAAAGACCTGTTAAGGGTGACGAAGTTCTTCTTTCTTGCACAATCAACAACTTCAACGGTGAAGCTCAGGTTAAGAATGCAAGAATCATCGAATTCACAGTTGCTGACAAGGGTGATATCGATGCATCCGAATACACAGCAATGACTGTTGCCGCTGCAAGAGAAGCTGCACTTGGAACAAAGGTTTCCATCACAGGTGTTGTTGCAAGAATCACATATGCCAACGGCATGAAGCCCAGCGGTGTTTACGTTATCGACGGCACTGACTCCATTTATGTATACGATGCTGACATCGCAGGTCAGGTTTCAATTGGCAACACAATCACAGTTCTCGGTTCAAAGGACTATTGGGTTCTTGATACCGAATCAAGCAATGCTAACAAGCACGGCTATAAGGGCTGCTGCCAGGTTTCTGACGCAATTCTCTACGCTAACGACAAGGGCACAAGTGCAGTTGACTTCTCTTGGTGCGAAGAATTGACAGTTAAGGAAATTCTTAATATCCCCGTAACTGAAAACGTTACAACAACTACATTCAAAACAAATGCACTTGTAAAGAAGGTTCCCGGCAACGGCTTTACAAACTACTACTTCTTCGACCTCGATGGTAATACAGGTGCTTACACATATACACAGGCTAATGGTAACGACTTCACTTGGCTCGACGAGTTCGACGGAAAGATTTGCACAGTATATCTTTCTCCCATGAACGCAAAGTCAACATCCTCTGATTGCTACTTCAGATTCCTTCCTGTAGCAGTTATCGACGAAGGCTACACATTCGACCTTGCAAACACACCTGCTCACGTTATTGAGTACTATTGTGTAGACCAGTTCCTCTCTACATACACAGGTAACCCCCTTAAGGAACTCCCTGCAAGCGTTTCTTCCGAGCTTCTTGGCTTTGATAACGCAGTTGTAACTTATACATCCGACAACGAAAACTCCGTTTACTTCACAACTGATACTCCCGGTACAGTAACTCTTAACTGCAAGAACAACGGTGTTGCAAACGTAACTATCACAGTAACATACGGCGAATACACAGCTTCAAGAACTATCCAGATCACAGTTGACGCTCCTGTTGTAAGCGAAGGTCTTTCAGTTGAAGAAGCAATTGAAACTCCCGTTGGTGAAACAATTAAGGTTGAAGGTATTGTTGGTCCCTCTCTTGTAAATAGAGACGGCTTCTACCTCATCGACGAAACAGGAGTTATTGCAGTTGTTGTAAACGATTCTTCCGTTTGGGAAGGTCTTGCAATCGGTCAAAAGGTTGTTATCGAGGGTAAGAGAGATAAGTTCAACAGTGGTTCAAACGGTCACGGTGTAACTTGCCTTACATCAGCAACAGTTGCTGTAAACTACTACGGTTACCACGAATATTCAACAGAGTCCTTCATAACTGACAAGACTCTTGACGATTTCTATACACTTGATGCTAACGTTGACTATTCAACACAGGCATTCGTTGCTAAGGGTACAATTGTTGTTGAAGAAACAAATTACTACACAAACATTAAACTCATTACTCCCAATGGTCAAAAGGTAACACTTTACTCCTCAAGCGCTAACCAGTACAGCTGGCTTAAGCAGTTTGCAGGTGAAGAAATCACAGTTGAAATCGTTCCTTGTAACTGGAACGGTAAGACCTATTGGGCAGGCTGCGTAATCGCAGTTAGAACAGCTGACGGTAAGATTTGCAACGAGCTTAACTTCACATCAGGTAAATAATTAAACTAAATATAAAAAGCCCTGAATTTTCAGGGCTTTTTTTGTTATTCATTCTCTTTATAAATCAAGGTTTCAGGATGCGAAAAATTAAATTTTATGTTCTTTTTTGGGTTGATTAAAAGGTTGAGCGTGCCTGCCTCCTTCGTACCCATTCTTGTTTCCATCGTAAGCGCGCGATAGGGCTTAAATCCACATTTTTCTTGAACCTTTTTCGACTGAACATTAAAGTTGTAATATCCACAAAGCAAAAAGTCCAAATCGCGCTCGTCAAACAAGTATTCAATAACGGCACTAAGTGCCTCAGGCATAAGTCCCTTGCCCCAATGCTCCTTGCTTAAAACAAAACCAATTTCCCTGCCAAGATATCCGTCAAACTCGGTTAATTTATCCTCTAAGCCATACTTTTCAACACCAAGTGATCCAATCACCCTGCCGCCATCCTTTAAACAAATGGCAAAGGTCTTGTCTTCGTTGATAAATCCATCAAGAATTTCAGCACTCTCTTGAATGCTTTTATGATGCTTCCAGCCTGCCATTTCACCAACGCCGTTAACTGAAGCGTATTTATAAAAATCCTCAAGGTCGGACTCCTTAAATGAGCGCAAAATTAATCTATTTGTAACAATCTCTTTATGTGATATACTGTAACTTGCATTCATATGTAAATCCTCCTTGCATTTGTTGGATATATTATAGTTAATATTTCAGTAAATGTCAAGGAATTATTAATATCCATTTAAATTTTTCTTGTTTTGTTTCACTTGACAAGCCAAGCATTTTTATATTATAATGGTCGTACATCAAAAAACGTTAAAAGATATTCAAAAAGGAGCATACTATGAAGCCTTCCTCAATAAATAAAAGCAAAATAATCTTAATAGCAGCCTTGATTATTTCAATTGTCGCACTGTGTTTATCCATTGTGAATTTAACGATTACTCAAAAGCCCGAGGCTAAGGATGAGTCGGACGTTCAATACGTTATCTATCTTGGCACTAATGACAAGGATACAAATCAACCCGTCTTTTCTCAGGATGAGTCAAAAGCCAAGCTCGAGGGCATTTTGCTTAAGCACTTCGGTGGCTATACGGTTCAAGAGGCACAGGGAGGCTGGGAGGATAACGGCACAATTTATAAAGAATACACCCTCATAATTCACCTTAGTGACACAACAATTGATAAAGTCCATGCCGCCGCTGACGAAATTCTTAAAACTTTTAATCAAAGATCCGTTCTAATTCAAACAAACGAAACAAAGACGGAGTTTTATTATTTCAACGAGTAAAATTAAGCTCAAAAGCCCTGAATTTTCAGGGCTTTTTTGCTTGTTGCTCGTTTGTGAGCATAAAATTGGGATTTAGCGGTGCGAAGCACCGCAACTAAATCCGCCTTCTGCGGAATAAATCCACAAATGGTGGATGAAATCGCTTGCGCGATGAAATCTGCCTTATGGCAGGTTAATAAAAGGCGGATTTGATTTCATCCAAG
>JAZTYY010000042.1:0-10102 GCA_045637205.1 Eubacteriales bacterium
AAAATTTGTTTTCTTTTATACCGGGTCGTCGGGGACGTCGACCCCTACGATTTTAGCTTGCTTTATGGGGAAAAGCGCGAAGCTCCATAAAAAGTTTTTTGGTTACTTTTTTTCAAAAAAGTGACCGATAAATCAAAATTTAACAACAAAAAAGGGCACGAAACGTGCCCTTAAATTTATTTCGCATCAAATCTTTCGCAAAGCTTGGTTGCCACGCTCTTGCCTGCGCTAATTTCGGAAATTTTTCTTGAAATTTCGTCTGCAAATTTCTCTTTCACGGCAAAGGTCACGGCAACGTTATCCGAATAGTCAGTTGAATCGATGATTGCATCAATTCTTTCAAGCTCAAGTCCGACTCTTTGATAGTCGGAATACGTGCAGGACACACTCAAAACAACGTAATTTTCGAACCTTGCAACGCCTGCCGCCTCAACTGCCATTTTAGCACCCTGGGAATACGCGTGGACAAGCCCTCCCGTGCCGAGCAAAGTACCACCAAAATAACGAGTTACAACAACGCAAACGTCGTCAACTCCACTTTTCTTGAGCATATCAAGAATGGGCTTACCCGCAGTTCCCTGTGGCTCACCGTCGTCACTGTATCGGCACAAAATTCCGCCCTTCATAACGTAGCCATAGCAATTATGAGTTGCATCGCGGTGCTTTTCCTTAATTTCCTTGATAAAGGCAAGTGCCTCCTCCTCACTCTCAACGTGGCAGGAGTAACCGATAAACACCGACTTTTTCTCCTCAAAACGAGCCTCAGCCCTGCCCTTTATCGTTATATAAACTTTTTCTTCTGACATAACCTCAGCTCCTTTCAAAAAATTTAAAACTCCTCAACCTCTTGGGGTTTATTTATATCGTACTTTTTGAGCATACCGCGAACCTTTTGGTCAACTGTTGCAACAACAGTTACTCCCTCATAGCCGTAGTCAACACTCTCAACGGTTGCGTTCTTATAAAGAATATTAAGCGCTCCCTGCTCTGAGTTGGGAATAACGAATGTAACCTTGCTCTTGCCCTGATGGATGATTTCTTCCACTTTCTCAAGAAGTGTATCAATTCCCTGTCCACTCTTAGCAGAAATTGCACAAACAATGTGGTTGGGGTCTTCGTTATTTGCAACGTATGAAGGCAACTCGGCAGATACACCGAGGTCGCACTTATTATAAACGTAGATTGTGGGCTTTCCCGCTGCACCAAGCTCAGCAAGAAGGGTTTCAGTAACCTCAAGCTGCGCTTTTGCCTCGTCGTCGTGCGCGTCGATAACAATCATCAAAATATCGGCATAAACCGCCTCATCAAGCGTTGATTTGAACGCTTTTACAAGGTGATGGGGCAATTTTCTAATAAAACCAACTGTGTCGGTGAGCAAAACTGTCTCACCACAGGGCAATTTCAATTTTCTTGTAGTCGGGTCAAGTGTTGCAAATAGCTTGTTCTCTGCCAAAATGCCCGCATCAGTAAGTGTATTAAGCAAGGTTGACTTGCCTGCATTCGTGTAGCCAACTATCGCAATCTGCGGAATTTGACTTCTATCACGGCTCGCGCGCATAGTCATTCTATTCTTTTCAAGCTCTTCAAGTTCACTTTCAAGTGCAACAATACGACGCTTCATGTGACGACGATCACTTTCAAGCTTACTTTCACCGGGACCACGTGTACCAATACCACCACCGAGACGAGAAAGCTCGGTGCCCTTACCAATAAGACGTGGCGCTGTATATCTAAGCTGCGCAAGCTCAACCTGAAGCTTTCCCTCACCCGTGGTCGCATGGAGAGCAAAAATGTCCAAAATAAGCATTGAACGGTCGATAACACTAATATCGTCACCAAGATCGTCCTCAATGTTTCTAATTTGTGACGGAGAAAGCTCCGCATCAAATACAACAAGCTTTACTCCATTATTTCGGCAAAGCTCGGAAAGTTCCCAAATCTTACCACTTCCAATAACTGTTCTTGGGTCGGGAGTTTCCTTATTCTGCACAAGGCGAGCAACCTCCTCGCCCCCTGCGGTGTCAAGAAGTCGAGCAAGCTCATCAAGTTCTTTTTCAACCTCTTCACCGTTTGTATCTCTTGTAACTATGCCAACAAGAATCGCCTTTGAAATGTGATCCTTGGCATCATTAAAATTCAATTGCATATATATTCACCTCCAAATTTCACAAGCAAGGATTTGCTTGAATCTCTTTCGTTAGGATATGATGAATCAATAAAAATTACGCTTCCTTTGTGGTCTGCTTCAGTCAAAAGTCCACTTTCTTCAAGGCGACGGCGTGTGTTAAGAGCAGTTCCAACACTTCCGTCAAAAATTTGCACGTTTTCACCTAAAATGGATGAAATTTCAGCCTTCACAAATGGATAGTGTGTGCAACCAAGCACAACTGCATCAAGCTTTTCTTCTTTTAAAGGGGAAAGCAACCCCTCAAGAAAGCTATGCAATGCTTCACCGCTTATTTCTCCTCTTTCAACGAATTCAACAAGACCCGGGCACGCGAAAGGAATTACGCGCGCGTCGACTCCACATTTTTGCATTAAAAGAGCAAATTTTTCCTCCTTTAAGGTCAAGGGGGTGGCAAGAACGGCAACCCTTGGCTGTTCACAGCATTTAACAGCGGGCTTTAGTGCCGGCTCAACTCCAATAATTATATCATCGGGATATTTTTCGCGCAAGGATGCCACCGCAGCGCTTGTTGCGGTGTTACAGGCAATAACAAAAGCCTTAATTCCCTCATTTTTAAGGCGCTCATAAACGGAAAAAGTCAATTCCCTAACCTTTTGAGCGCTCTTTACACCGTAGGGCGCGTTTGCGGTATCGCCAAAATATATGAAATTTTCATTAGGAAGAACCGAAACAAGCTCCTTTAAAACACTTATTCCGCCAATTCCTGAGTCAAAAACCGCAATGGGTAAGGATTTTTTTGACATAAAACACCTCAAAAAACACAATAAGGGCAAGTATGTGCTAAAACACATAGCTTGCCCGTAGTTGCGAAATGTACTAATTTAAAATTATTTTGCGCTAGCCTGCAATCTCTTCTTGAACTTATCAACTCTACCGCCAGCATCAACGAATTTCTGCTTACCAGTAAAGAAAGGATGACACTTAGAGCAAATTTCAACGCTTACATCTCCGCCCTTTGTGGACTTTGTTGTAACTGTTTCACCACAAGCACACTTAATTGTTACTTCTTCATACTTAGGATGGATACCTGTCTTCATTTTATTTACACCTCACTTTTTAGCAAAATTATTCACATTGCATATGATTATAACACAAAGAGAAGCATTTTGCAATAGTTTTTTTAAATTTTTTCAAATTTTATTTTCAATTTCTTCTCTTAATTGCGAAATTATCTTCTTTTCTAGTCTTGATATGTAGCTTTGCGATATTCCAAGCTCCTGTGCCACGTCCTTTTGTGTCATTTCACGCCTTCCAAAAAGACCAAATCGCATCTCAATTATAAGACGCTCGCGGGAATCAAGGCGCTCTACTGCTTCCCTGATAATTCTTCGCTCCTCCTCCTTTTCAAGCTCATATGCAACATTGTCCTCTTCGTTGCCAAGCACGTCGGATAAAAGAAGCTCGTTGCCGTCCCAATCGACGTTGAGTGGCTCGTCAATTGAAACCTCACTTCGCTGCCCGGAATTTTTCCTTATATACATAAGTATCTCATTTTCAATGCAGCGCGAGGCATAGGTTGCAAGCTTGATGTTTTTTTCAGCGCGAAAGGTATTGATGCCCTTGATAAGTCCAATTGTGCCAATGGACACAAGATCCTCAATACAAATACCCGTGCTCTCAAATTTCTTTGCTATATAAACCACAAGTCGAAGATTGTGCTCAATTAAGACGTCGCGTGCGGCATCGTCATACAAAAGCCTCTCTAAATATTTTGCCTCATCCTCGCGTGACAAGGGTGGTGGAAGTGTGTCGGGACCGTTCACGTAATACACGCCCTTGCCTGCCCCACGAGACAAAATTTTGGCAAGTCCAAGCTTAATATTAAGCAGCGCGCGCTTTAACAAATCACCAATGCAGCCAAAAAGTCCCCTGTTGAACAAAATAAGCTTATTTTTCTTATGCATAGCTCTCTCCAATCAAAAAATTATATTAGTATTTTATATTTGTTTTTATGTATTATCTTATTATTTCATATTTTATACAATAGTTTCGTCCGATATTATTGCATCGTATTCAGAAAGATTATTGCCGTCGACAAGCGCTACGTAGACGTCAAGCTCCTTGGTTTTCTTGCCCTGCAAAAGTGCCACTCTTTTAAATTTTATACCTGGTAAAAATGATTTTCCCGACACGGCGTTTGTTGGGATTATTCTAATTTTTAATAAAACGTCAAATGGAATTTCATCAATTTTGCTAATATTATTTAATGAGTTTAATATAGCATTATCAATAATTTTCTTGCACTTTTCTACACTAACAAATACAACGGGCTTTCCACTCATCGGTTCACTTGCAAGGTTGCCACTATCCACCAAAGCGCGCAACTTAACGACACCAATTTCACTTTCTATAATCAGGCTGACAATTTTCTTTGAGGACGATGAACGAAAGATTTTTCCTCCCTTCAGAGCACAAAAAGAACCCACAAGTACAAGCAAAGCAAAAATCCAAACGTCGATACCCTCGTTCATTCCCATATCGTTTGTGACAAGCTCAATGCGATTGAACAATGAAAATAGTGCGGTCATAAGTCCACCTAAAAGAGCCGACACAAAGAAGTATAAAAAAATTCCTTTAATTATTCCCCTTGCCCTTACTCCCTTTTTTAAATAGACAAGCAGGCACATAAAAATCAGCACCAGAACGTCTATTAAAAATGCCAAGCACCTATCCGCCGCTATAAAAAGTGATACCACCGAGTATATTCCACCCAAAATTGACGAAAGCACGGCGCGTCCCACGGGCAATTTTTGATGCAGCAGTCGACACGATATGTAAAAGCACAAAAAATCCATGCTGAAATTTATTAGAAAGAGCAAATCACCGTAAACTACCATAAATATCCCCTTTCGCACCGTTTCTCAATCTATTATAGTAAAAAAACCACTCAAATATTGTCAAAGCGTGTGCAAAATTCATTTTTTCTATTTACTTATTTGATTTTTTGTGGTACAATGACTGTGAATTTGACAAAATACGATTATTTGCATACTATATCTATATATACGAGTAATCCGAAAGGAGATTTACTATGAATATTAAGGTTGTAAAATTCGGTGGAACCTCCCTTGCCGATGCCGAGCATTTTATTCGCGTTGCCGAAATCATTAAAGCCGACCCCTCTCGTCGTTACGTTGTTGCATCAGCGCCAGGCAAGAGAAACGGAGATGATATCAAGGTTACAGATATGCTCTATAACTGCTATAATATGATACGCAGACACGAGGATATTACTGAATATTACAAAAATATAGTTAAAAGATACACCGCCATCATTGACGGTCTTGGTATCAATTTTGACATCACGGGTGAGCTTGAATATATTAAGAATGCCATGATGGCGCGTTCAGGACGTGACTTTGCCGCAAGCCGTGGGGAATATCTTAACAGTCTTATCCTTGCAAAATATCTCGGATTTGATTTTATAGATGCTGAAAACGTTATATTTTTTAAGGAAAACAGTGAGTTTGACGAAGAAAAAACAAACGAGGCTATGAAGCAGGAGCTTCAAAAACACGAATATGCAGTAATTCCGGGTTTCTATGGTTCAATGCCCAATGGCACAATTAAAACGTTTGCGCGCGGAGGATCGGATATTACAGGTTCAATCGTTGCACGCGCAGCCGGAGCTGATCTCTATGAGAACTGGACGGACGTTTCGGGCTTCCTTATGGCTGACCCAAGAATTATTAACAATCCATTGCCCATTTCAACAATCACGTATCGCGAGCTTCGTGAACTTTCCTACAACGGTGCCACTGTGCTTCACGAGGATTCAATTTTCCCCGTTCAAAAGGAAGGCATTCCGATTAATATCAGAAATACAAACCAGCCCGAGCACAAGGGCACAATGATTGTTCCCTCAGCCTCCGCGTGCATTGGTGATTACGTTATTACAGGTATTGCAGGCAAAAAGGGATTTTCAGTTGTAAATATTGAAAAAAACCACATGGGTGGTGAATTTGGATTTGCTTATCGCGTATTCAAATGCCTTGACACCTATGATATTCACACCGAGCATTTGGCTTCAGGCATCGACTCAATGAGCCATATCGTAAGCAGTGAGGAATTAAATTCAAAGATTGACGAGTTTATTCCCGAGCTTCATAGAGTTACTGATGCGGACAATATCACAGTTGACACAGGTCTTGCACTTGTTGCCGTTGTTGGTCGAGGAATGAAGGAGACAAAGGGTACGGCTGCGCGCATCTTTGGAGCAATTTCAAAGGCAGGAGTCAACGTGCGAATGATTGACCAGGGTGCGAGTGAGCTTAATATCGTAATTGCCGTTTACGAAAGCGATTACGAAAAGACAATTGATGCAATCTACAAGGAGTTTGTTAAATAAATGGAAGTTTTAGACCTTTACAAGACAGGAGACAAGGAGCTTTGGCTCTCGCAAATGGAAAAATGCGATTGGGGAGCAGGCCATTATCTTGCTTACCTTGTAAAAGAAAATAAGCTTTTTGACCTCGTTGGTGAAAATACAAGGGTTTTACTGCTTGCGGAGGGTGAAAATCTCATCTCATTTTGCACTTTAGCAAAGCTTGATGACGTTCAACCCACCGATTTAACCCCTTGGATTGGATTTGTGTACACTTACCCCGAATATCGTGGCAAGCGTTTAGCAGGTGAATTGCTCACCTTTGCCGAAAAACTTGCAAAGCAGGACGGTGCAACCGATGTTTACATCTCGACCAACCACATAGGGCTCTATGAAAAATACGGCTATGAATTTTTCACCGAAGCTAAAGACGTCGAGGGCGAAAACACAAGAGTTTATAAAAAGACAATATAAAACAAAAGCCCCGAATTTGCGGGGCTTTTGTTTTGTTAAATTGGGGTTTGTCGCGCACATTGTTCGCACGAACCAAGGCGATAAAAAAGTTTTTATCCAACTTTTTTCAAAAAGTTGGCGCGGTGTGGAGCGCGCAGCTCCACGAATACGCCCATTTTCTTTTTGCAAAGCTTTTTCTTTTGGGGCTATGGTTTCAAAAGAAAAAGCGATAAAGCCGTTTTGCTATCAAAACGTCTATTGCCCACTTTTTCTTTGACGGCATAGGCGCAAAGAAAAAGTTCCCAAAAAGAAACGCCGAATACAGGGCTACGCGCCCCGTACCCGCGCCACTGCGCGTGGAGCGCCACCTTTGAAAAGGTGGACGAAACAAACCATTTGGTCTGTGCGAACATCCCGATAAATCAAAATTTGAACTTTAAAGCGCCCCCCTAAAAAAGTTAAAAAATTTTCAAAAAACCTATTGACAAATAGAAAAAAAGTGGTATAATACTTGTGTTATCCAAAGACAGCAGGTTCCAGTAAAGGCGCTAAGCTCTCCTGCCGAGGAAGATTTTATACTTTAATAATGTATTATTGTGTGTCTTTCCTTGGGGTGCTATGCCTTTCGGAAGGATTTTTTTATTATATTCGTTAATTATTACAGGAGGAAAGTACAATGCCAAGTAAAGTAATACTTGAAAAGAAGCAACAGGTTGTTGCTGAACTTTCTGCTCAGATCAAAGAATCTGTATCCGGTGTTCTTGTAAATTACCAGGGTATCACAGTTGATGCTGATACAGCAATGCGTAAGGAACTCCGTGAAGCAGGCGTTGACTATAAGGTAGTTAAGAACTCCCTTACAGGCAGAGCTTGTGAAGAAGCAGGTTACGGCGAAATGAAGCAGTACCTTTCTGGCATGACAGCTATCGCTATTTCTAAAGAAGATGCAGTTGCACCTGCAAAGATTCTTAAGAAGTATTCCGATAAGGTTAAGTCATTCCAGATCCTTGCTGGTTATGTTGACGGTGTTGTTGTTAACGAAGCTACAGTTAACGAACTCGCTGACATCCCCTCAAGAGAAACACTTATCGCGAAATTCCTCGGAAGTGTACAGAGCCCTCTTTACGGCTTTGCATATGCAATCCAGGCAATTATCGACAAGGACGGAGAAGCTGCTCCTGCTCCCGCAGAAGAAGCTCCCGCTGCAGAATAATCTGCAAACAAAACTCATTGCGTAAAAAAATCGCATAAATAAACAAAAGAAATTTTTTATTGAATTTTGGAGGATTTAAAAATGGCTAACGAAAAGATTACAGCTATTGTTGAAACAATTAAAGGTTTGACTATTCTTGAGTTGAACGAACTCGTAAAGGCAGTTGAGGAAGAATTCGGCGTATCCGCTGGTCCCGTTGCTGCTGTTGGTGTTGCTGCTCCCGCTGCTGCAGTTGAAGAAAAGACAGAATTTGACGTAGTTCTTGCATCCTTCGGTGCTAAGAAGCTCGACGTTATCAAGGTTGTTCGTGAGCTCACAGGTCTTGGTCTTAAGGACGCTAAGGACCTTGTTGAAGGCGCTCCCAAGACACTTAAGGAAGGCGTTTCTAAGGACGAGGCTGAAGCAATTAAGAAGTCTCTTACTGAAGCAGGCGCAACTGTTGAAATTAAGTAATTTACTTTCTAACAAAACATATTACTTGCTGTACAAAACAGGACACGAAATCGTGTCCTGTTTTTGTTTTTATTTATGTTTTAGTTTAGCAACAACAAAAAGGCGGAAAGCTCCGCCTTTTCTTTATTTATATTCTTGGTCATAATAACCGCTAATTGTATAAAAGTATTTTCCGTCCGTAAAATATGCGCTTGCGCCATCTTCTTTTTTACACAAAATATAAATGGTAAGCTCGCCAAGTCTATATTGGAAAAACTTTTCAGGATATCTCTCAAGCAAAATGGAAATGCTTTCGGGATAAGCTTCTCCTGATTTTGAATAAGTCTTAAACAAATCAACGGATTCAGCACTAAACCCCATGCTCGTTAATGGGTAGTTAGCTGTGCAGCAAGGGTCTACAACATGATAAGAAATTGAAAATTCATTCATTTTTGTTCTGCTTGCACCCTCTCCTACATAAGTTCCAACAGGTAAATACATATATGTATATATACTTGAAACACGATTTTCAGCAACCGTATCGAAATTTGTTGGATAATATATAGAATCCATCAAATATGGCAAATAATCCGTACTAATATAATTCGAATTATCTTCGTCTAATGAGCAAGATCTACTGTAAAAAGTATAATCGGAATAATGAGGATCATATGATGAATCCCAAGTTTTATCCAATCCAACAAAAGGAGTTTCAAAGGCGTGATATTTGATAGATAAAATCATATCCTTAATCTCCGGATATTTGTCAAGATCATTTATCGAAGAAATGCTTTCATAATCATGTGCTTCAAAATCAAAATTCACAACGTTATAATTTACTTTGATTGTTTCTCCGTTATACGTGATTTTGAGTTCATCGTTGCTTCCAAACTCGTAACAGTAAAGATAAAAGTAAGCATAATCCTTGCTTTCACCAGAACTTGTAATAACAGCATTTTCTTCATTATATTCAATTTGGACATTTTCAAGCTCTATTGGAGTATCATTCCATGGTATCACTTTAATCTTATAGATTTGAGAAACCTCAAAGTTAACCGTATCCCATCCATACACTCCAGAAATATCCACATAAAAATTTGTATTGGTTGAAAACCAATGTGGATTAATATCCGAACATCCAATAAAGGCAAAGCAAGAACATAAAAGCATTACCAAAAGTAAACTTTTTGCGATGAGTTTAGTCATAATTTGTCCTCCTTGTTATTGATTTGTGATATGGGTATAGTCCCTCTAAAAAGATTATACCCCCCCCCGACCAAAATTGTCAAGAGTTTTTTGAATATTTTTTCAAATTTTGATTTGTAGAGATGTTTGAAATTTATTTTTAACAAAAACTACCTTTTGTAGGGACCGGCGTCCCCGACGGTCGACAACGATGGATAAACTGACAGTATCGGGGGGGTCACAAAAATAAAATCAACAGTTTTCGAAATAAAGTTACTTTGCTTTTAAAATGGACCGTCGGGGACGC
>JAZTYY010000043.1:0-21185 GCA_045637205.1 Eubacteriales bacterium
CACCTCAGATGAAATCAAATCCGCCATCATAACCTTGCCGTAAGGCAGATTTCATCGCGTAGCGATTTCATCCACGTTAGTGGATTTATTCCGACGCAGGCGGATTTAGTTAAAAAAGACTGCAATTTTGTATCAAAATTACAGTCTTTTTTGGTCGAGATGACAGGACTCGAACCTGCGGCATCGTGCTCCCAAAGCACGCGCGCTACCAGCTGCGCCACATCTCGTTATTAAATTATATTTATATTTTCAAGACGTGCTTTGTCCGCCCACTCGCGTCGCATAGTCGTCTTGCTTCGCAAATAATTTGCTTGCAACACTCCTTGCTTTGGCTCCACCGTTTGCCAAAAACGATACCCAATCGTTTTTGCCTCACTAACCCAAAGCACTCTACTACCAGCTGCGCCACATCTCGTTTACGACTTTACAATTATATCAAATAAAATCATCTTTGTCAACCTATATCGCCTAAATTTATAATTAATTTTTACTACAAAAACGGACAGCCTCACAACTGTCCGTTTTATTGCAATATTCACTCTTACAAATCCAACAAATTTGGATCAACGTATTCAACAACAAAGGAATTTGTCCAAAAACCTGCCTTTATATAAACCTTGGTATAAACAACGGGTGTTTGTGGTGTTATATTAACCACCAAATCTTGACAGCCTCGGCTCATTCCAACAGCAGAGTGAATTGTATACGTTCCGTATGGAACGGGGATACGCAACAATTCTTTATTTCCAATATAACCAAAAGGAAGTCCATTTAAATACAAGCCGAAGCCACCCGCAATACCGTAAGGAGATCCTTGACGATATATATAAATATATCCACAATCCCCAAAATATGTATATTGATTACATTTAGGACATGGGTCGTTAATTGAATAAACATTGCTTGCTTCACCACAATGTGCGCATTTAATTCTTAATTTTGCCGGCATTTTATAATCCCCCTTTTATATTTTTACACAATCATTCTATCACAAAAATTTTTTTGTGTCAATATATCAATTTATATTTAATAACAAATGGGGACGACCCATTAGTCGTCCCCTATAATTTTATTTATTTGGATTTTTTGTGGCTCATTTTTGCCTTCAATGCTTCCATTTTAGCTTTTCTTGCTTCTTTTCTTGCCAACTTTTCCTCTTTAGTCTTTTTGCGATAAGTCAACTTAAGAACAAATCCGTCAAGACAGTAAAGAACTGAAGGAAGAACAAGTGTAATCATAAGAACTGAAACAAGTGTTCCTATCGCGAGCAAGAATCCAACTGTTGAAATGGATTTCAAGCTTGCAACCAAGCCTACGACAAATCCACAAACGATAAGGATTATACCGGATGTAAATATTGTAGGAATTGCAGACTTAACTGCGGTATAGAGCGCATCCTTCTTATCCATTGTCTTACGGTAATCAAGATAGTTGGTTGACATCAAAATTCCATAGTCAATGGTTGAGCCCATCAAAATACACGTTGCAATAATGTAGCTCATAAAGAAGACGGGATTTCCTGTTATACGTGTTGAGGACATTGCTATCCAAATAGCGCCCTGAATAACCGTTACAAGCACTGTGGGAAGAGATGCAGACTTGAATATAAGAGCAATGATAAGGAAAATTGAAATTATTGTAAATATTGTAATAATCTGATTATCCTTTTCAAACGTTTCCTGAAGCTCATATGTAGAAATCATTTGTCCTGCAACGTGAGCGTCGGGGCCAAATGTTTCCTTTACAGCCGCCAAAAGATAGTTAACAAATGCTGTTGAATCAACACCCTCATTGGGAAGGTCAACGGAAAGAAGAATTCTATTATATTTTTCACCGCAGAACAATGACTCAACGTTAACAATTGCCTGCTTTCTTTCTTCAACCTTTGCCTTGTATTCATCGGTCAACTGCTTGTTCAATGTGTGATTGGGATCATTCATGCTTTCAACAACGTAGTTAAGAAGGTCAATCGCAATAATCTTATCGGTCATGCCGTCCTCATATTCACTAACGTGCTGAATATATATCGCATAAACGTCTTCCTTGCTAAGGGGATCTGAAGAAGGAGTAATACTCTGAACCTCTGCTCTCAACTTATTAAGCAAATCAGTCATGTCGGTGTAATTGTATTTTTCGGCGCTGGAAACGAACTTATCAACCTTGATAACGTCCAAAAGCTTAAGCTTACTTTCTTCAGAAACGTTACCTGCGACAGTTTTGTTTGATGCTATTGTTTCATTAACAAACGTAATGAAATCTATACCCCTGATTTTTTCATTGGGGATAACACCCTTGCTGTCAAAATACATGATGTATGCCTGCTGAACTGCAGTTTCAGTAGCATTTATTTCGCGCGTCTCGTTGGTAAGAGCCAAAACTACCTTTTCAACGATGGGCAAAAATTCTGTATATTCGCAGTTGTCGTCAATCACGTCATAAACATATGTATAATTTTTAATATACATTCTTGTTTCTTCATCCAACATACCGGAAATCTTGTCAATCAATCTAAGAATGTCAACAAGCTTTGCTCTATCGTTTGTCTTGGGGCATGCTGAGAAAAGAATGTCGCATGCACCTGAAACCCAAGCCTCATCACCGAATCTTTCTTTTCCGAATTGCTTAAATTCTTCACGGTTTACGGTCATGTTCATTTGTGTCTTGAAATCAACCAAGCCTGTCGCAAGCTCAGTAAGATCGGCAGCGGTCTGTTCATCCATCAAGGTCTTGCCGGACTCATCCTCAGTCATTTTAACCATGAAATTAAGCATTGTTTCAAAGTCAACGTTGGATTTATCAAAGGCATCCTCTTCGTATCTTTCCCAAATGTACAAGCCGTACATCTGACGAATTTGGAAGAGGCTAAGGCCTGTATCTGCCATAACTCCGGTTGAAACAAGATCGTACATTTCATCAGCTGTATGTGTGCCGTTTACAATCTTATAAATAACTGAAAGGGTTTGAAGTGTGCGAACGGTATTTTCATCGGCATACTTATAGTCTTCACCCTCAGCAGGTGTAAGGAATTTAGCTGCGAAATCAACAAATTCAATGGGAGTAATTACTCTATGCTCGGGGTCATTGTTGCGTGAATGGTAGAAAGCAAACAAGCTTCTGGCATCACTGATGGGAATGTTGAGCTTACTTGCAGCCATTTCAACGGTATATTCCTCCAAAACGGTGCTTGAATAAGCTGTATAGCCCTTATATGAAGCATTTCCCTTAGAATCCACAAAGCTCTGAAGCTTATTGTGCAAATCTCTTTCGCTATCCCAGTTATCGCGGTTGTTGTGAGGATATACCACAACAACAGTATTTGTAGAACCGAATGTGTTTTCAATATTTTCGTTGGGTGTTGCTGTGTCAGTGAATGAATATGAGTTGCTAAACTGCAAACCGCCGCAAACCATAATCAAAGCCAAAGCAACCAAAATGATTGCCTTTCCACCCTTGAACGCTATGCGACACAAGAATTTTCCTGTAATAACCACGTCGCGTTTTGAAAGCTTTTGCATGATCTTATCAAAGATAAGAAGCAATGCAGGAAGAAGCGTAAGAGATGTAAGCATTGAAATTATAATACCCTTTGTAAGAACGATACCAATATCAAAGCCTATCTTCATTGTCATAAAGAGAAGAGCCAAAAGTCCTGCAATAGTTGTTGCAGCACTTGCCAAAACAGGCTTAAAGGTCACCTTAACTGCCTTCTTCATTGCATCGTGCTTGTCCTCATAATCTCCTTTGATTGCTCTGAAGTTATGAAGCAAAACGATGCTATAGTCAACGGACAACGCAAGCTGCAAAATAGCCGCAACTGCATTTGTTATGTATGAAATTTCACCAAAAATAACGTTGGTTCCCATGTTGATAAGAACCGCAATACCACTGGATACGAGAAGAACAACGGGTTCAAGCCAAGAATTTGCCATAATAAGCATAATTGCCATAGCCAAAATCACCGCAACCACAAGAATGATTACGATTTCACTTCTCATTGTGTTACGCATGTCAATCTTTTCAACAACTGCACCGCCGTAATTTGTTTTTCCTTCATAGTGATCATCAAGCCCTGCCTTGATATTTTCAAGAACCTCGGCCGCTGATGATGAATACTCATCTCCTCGTGTAATAACCGCAAAGAGTGCGTTTCCATCCTTATAATAATTTATATCATTTGCACTGAAATTAACAAAAAGAACGTCAGGTACCGCTTTGATAACGTCCATTACCTCATACGCCTCGTCCTTGGTAATTCCTTCAACCATAACTTGAATGTTTCCGGTTGTACCAAAGTCGTTTTCCATAATGTTCAAAGAAATCTTTGTTTCAGTAGATTCATCAAGATAATCTGAAATATTGTAGTTAATAGAAACTGATCCCATAAGAATCACACTGAACACTATCATTACAGCAAAAATTGCTATAACAATATATTTGCTTGATTGCTTCTTCATAAAAATTCTCCTCTGGAATAAATAGTATTAAAACCGATATTTTCGCATTTTAAATACACAGTAATTATATCATAAAATCAACTCAAAATCAACACTTATTTACAAAGACCACAAAACATTGTTAAATTAGGACAAAAATGCTCCTTAAAATACCCCTATTTTTCTATTCTTTTATTATATTTTTGATAGAAATGTCAAAAAAAGACCGCAGAAAAAATTCTGCGGTCTTTAAATTTAACTATTATAAATGATAAAACAAAAGCATAAGTCCGGAAACTAAGAAAAATCCTGCGCCGGTGATAAGCAAGAAACCAAAGCTACGATCTCTGTTACCCTTGCTCTGCTTATAGTCATAATAAGTTGTGTATTTATTCTTCTTTTGCTTTCTAAAAACGTCAGCAAAGCTTGTTAAAGCGAAGGTCAAACCGTCGAATGCGCCCTCGTTGCTAACAAACACAAGACCTCCCATGCCCATAATCAATACCGAGGGTACGAAAAAGCTATCGGACAAGATGTGGAAAATTTCAACCGCTGTGGTAGCATTGAAAATTCCCTGTGAATATGCAACAACAAAAGCACCTAACAAGCCTGCACATATTGTAAGTAAGTATTTTTTAAGATTACTCATGTGCTTCGCCTGACAATTCTGCCTGATATTTCAAGAATTCCTCTGTATTACAGTATACAAAGTGGCCGGGAGATACCTCTCTCATGCTGGGACCTTCCTTAGAATAATCGTGGTCGAGCATGGGGTTGTAAGTAACTCTCTTACGGTTCTTTTCTGTAATGGGGTCAGGAAGAGGAATAGCTGAAAGCAATGAACGAGTGTAAGGATGGAAGGGATGTGCGAAAAGCTCATCACTTGTTCCAAGCTCAACAATCTTACCAAAGTACATAACTGCAATTCTATGAGAGAAGTACTTAACTACCGCAAGGTCGTGCGCGATAAAGAGGATTGTAAGACCCATCTTTTCTGAAAGCTCATTAAGAAGGTTGATAACCTGCGCCTGAATAGAAACGTCAAGCGCGGAGATGGGTTCGTCAGCAATGATAAGCTCGGGATTCATAATAACCGCACGAGCGATACCGATACGCTGTCTTTGTCCACCTGAGAACTCGTGAGGATAACGGGATGCGTGCTCCTGAACAAGTCCAACTGTTTCAAGCATCTTATAAACCTGCTCGTCAATAAACTTCTTATCCTTAACACCACGAATTACAAGACCTTCAGCGATAATATCGCGAACTGTCATACGGGGGTCAAGAGATGCAATGGGGTCCTGGAAGATCATCTGAATCTCGTTGATAAGCTTATTATCCTTATTCTTACGAGACCATCTCTTGTGATCTGCCTGTGCCGCCTTAATTTCAGCGCGATTTACTTCGATAATTCTATCGCGTTCTTCTGTTGTGATCTTGCCTTCGTCGCAATCCTTGCGCGCCTGCTTGATGGCATCCTTATAAGAACGAACACCTGCACAAATACGCTCTCCCTTATAATATACAGAACCACCTGTGATATCATAAAGACGGATAATTGAACGACCTGTTGTAGTCTTACCACAACCGGATTCACCTACAAGGCCGAATACTTCGCCCTTGTAGATGTCAAAGCTTACTTTATCAACAGCTTTAAGCTCGTGCTTACCCAATTTGAAGTACTGCTGAAGGTTGTCGACTTTTAATAAAACTTCTTTATTTTCTGCCATATTATTGTCTCTCCTTCTTTGAACGTTCAATACGTGCCTTAATCAAAGCAGGCATTTCTACCTTAGGCGCGTTGGGGTGAAGCAACCAAGTTGCTGCATAGTGAGTGGGTGTGATCTCGAAAAGCGGAGGTTCAAGCTCGAAGTCAATTTCAAGTGCATATTTGTTTCTCGCCGCAAATGCATCACCCTTGGGAGGATAAATCATGTTGGGAGGAGTACCGGGAATTGATTCAAGTTTTTCCGTTGTTTCAAGGTCGGGCATGGAGCTAAGAAGCGCCCATGTATAAGGATGAGCGGGCTCATAGAAGATTTCTTCAGATGTACCGTGCTCAACAATTTTACCTGCATACATAACTGCAATTCTGTCAGCCATATTAGCAACAACACCAAGGTTATGTGTAATAAAGATAACAGAAAGGTTTCTTTCTCTCTTAATTACGTTGATAAGCTCAAGAATCTGCGCCTGGATAGTAACGTCAAGAGCAGTTGTGGGCTCGTCACAAATAAGAATGTCGGGGTTAGCAGAAAGAGCGATAGCAATAACTATTCTCTGTCTCATACCACCTGAAAGCTCGAAGGGATACTGACCGAAACGTGTTGCGGGCTCAGGGATACCAACTTCTTCAAGAAGTCTGATTGCCTTTGCCTTAGCAATGTGCTTGTTCATCTTAACAACAAGACGAGAAGCCTGTTCCTTAAGGAAGTCAATGATTTCAATCATCTGAGCTTCTGTGTCATAATAAGCATCCTTTGCGATGTCGTTTTCGTAAACGGCAATGATGTTTTCAAGAACCTTACAAATATTTGAAAGCTTAAGATCAAGGTCAACGATAACCTGGGGCTTAAGTACCCAATCGGGCTCCTTACCCTTAGCAACGATTTCGTCGAACTTCTTCTTATTCTTGAGATAAATCTTTTCTTCAACGGGATTGTTCTTAATACCGTCAAAATATTCTTTAACTGATGTGCTAAATGCAGAAGCAAATACGTATTCTGTGCTGTTCTTCTTTACGCAAAGTCTGTCAATTGCGTTAGATACCAAGCCTGAAAGAGACTTAACGAATGAATTTGATTCACCCTTTGTAAGATTGCCTGCCTTGAAGTAATCAAGTGCAGTCTTAAGCTCGGGAAGAATAGCCTTCTTTGTTTCGATAGAAACGTTGTGTGAATGCAAAACGCCCTGCTTACCTGTGTTGATAAAGTCAATCATGAAGTTATCATCAAGGTACTGACGTGTCATCTTGTTAAGATCAAGCACGTTCATGCTTGCAACGTCAGCGCCGGGATTAACTGAAAGATAGTAACCAAGTGTAAAGAAGTTGGGCTTATCCTTCGCAAGAGCATCCTTAACGATTCTCAAAGCATCTTCAAGAGCAAAGAGTGCTTCGTCGAAGTTTGCGTTTTTACCGTGCTTTGCAAACTCAACAAGCTTTTGCGCGCACGCGTCGTTTTCTGCGTTGTGAACTACAACGTAGGGGTTAAATGTTTCTGCAAAGAGTTTGGATGCACGCTTAACTTCGTCAGCGTACTCTGCCTTTCTCTTCATTTTAATTAAGAGAACTGTGTTTTCAAGCTCAACCTCAAGTTGAGTAGCTGTTCCGTAAGCCTCATTGAAGTCACCTTCAATTTTTGTACTTTCGATACAGAAGTTATCGAAAGTCTTAAGCTTTGTTGCAACAGCTTCCTTGTTATCAACGCCACGTTCTGCATCAGCAGCATTGATGTGGTCGCCAAGGAGCTTAAGCTTTGTATTAAATTCTCTTCTTGCGTTTTTCTTACCGGTCTTAGCCTTAAGAATCATAGCCTCAGTAAGCTGATCACCTATCTTCATAATAGGATTCAAGCTTGACATGGGGTCCTGGAAGATCATGGCGATTTTGTCACCACGAATTTTATGATAATCTTCTTCAGAAATCTTAAGCAAATCCTGACCGTCGTATATAATTTCTCCGCCTTCAACAATTGAATTGCCTGCAAGAATACCCATAATAGCTTTACTTGTTACGGATTTTCCTGAGCCGGACTCACCAACAATGGCCAAAGTTTCTCCTTTGTCGAGATCAAAGGAAATATTTCTAACAGCCTTTACAATTCCACCTTGAGTACGGAATGATATTTGCAGATTTCTTACTTCTAATTTCTTATCCATAAATATAGACATTCCTTTCTTATGCGTCGCGGGCGGAAGGCCGCCCGCTGCGCCTTAATTTTTAGTGTAGTAATAGTTTTGTTTTAATTATTCCTCTGTACCACGGAGTGAGGGGTTGAACGCGTCGCGCAAACCGTTTCCGAAAAGGTTGAAGGACAACATCAGCAAGCTGATGAACAATGATGGGAACAAAATCATATGGGGGTATGTGAACAAGTAGTTCTGACCTGTTGCAAGCAATGTACCTACGGATGTGAGGTTACCTGTGCTAAGGCTAACGATTCCAAGGTAGCTAAGGCTTGTTTCAGAGAAGATAACGCCGGGAATTACAAGAACTGAGCTTGTAACAAGAGTACCAATAGCGTTGGGGAAGATGTGCTTGAACATAACGCGTCTGTCGTTAGCACCAAGTGTTCTTGAAACAAGAACGTATTCCTGGTTCTTGAAACGATAGAACTGCATTCTTGTTCTACCCGCCATGCCCGTCCAACCCGTCAAGAAGAAGGAGATGAACAGAATCAAAATGTGTGAAACATGCAAGTGATATTTCAACAAGGAAATTACAATCATCGACGGAATAGATCCGAGAATTTCAACGAATCTTTCCATGAACATATCTATCTTACCACCATAGTAACCTTCGATAGCACCGTAGATAGCACCAACTGTAAGGTTAACTACAGAAACGAGAATAGCAAGAATGAATGAGAATCTAGCACCGCTTGCAAGACATGTGAAAATGTCCTTACCTGCGTTGTTAGTACCGAAAATGAAGGAGGGCTCTGTGATACCGTCGCCAGCCATGTAGTGTCTGTAGATGTAGTATTCACGGTAGTCAACTCTTATTTCCATTGTATTGCCATTGTCTTTAGCAATAGCGTAGTTATAAAGCTTTGTGTCGCCGTCTTCCCAAAGCATTTTGGAGGTGTAACCGTCCTTGCCGTCGTTAAGTGCGTAGATGTTGATGAAATTATCAGTAAGTTCACCGTTTTCATCTCTTTCGTAAACGATTTCAGTCTTATTACCCTTACCTTTCTTAGTCTGGAACCAGATATTTGCATTATCCTGATCCTGTTGAGCTTCGGGACGAAGCTTAGGATCAGTAATAGGAAGAATAATCTGTACACCAAAGATATCCTGGTAAGCCTGAATTCTTTGATATTCTTCAACAGTAACGAGCTTAAAGATAGCACCTACTGAGTTGTATGTGTCAAGTCTGAACTCGTACTTTTCAGTTTCCTTCTTCATATAGACTTCTTTAGTAATCTCAGGCTCAGTCATGATAACTTTTCTGCCCAATTCTTCCTCAATAGCTCTATATTGGTCGTAGGTAAACTTATTAACGGATTTTTCCTGACCGCCGTCCCAGAAATGGATGCCAAGGTCATAGAATAATTCGTTTTTAGGCAAACAGTATGCATAATAGGGATCTTCGTAAGCAACCTCATAGGGTGTGCAGAAGGGACCTATAATTGCAAACAAAAGAAGGATTACGATAATAAATGCAGCCAAAATTGAGCCCTTGTTCTTTGCAAAACGGTTAAGTGCGTCTCTAAAGAAGGAAACGGGCTTTGTTTCGAGCTTCTTATCGTGCAATTTTTCTCCATGAGAACGGAAAACAAATTTTTCACTTGAAATCTTATAATCTTGTGCTTTCATTTATTTCGCCCCCATTCTAATTCTCGGGTCAATAATACCGTATGACAAGTCAATTACAAGACCTGCAAGAAGGCCGACAAGCAAATAGAATGCTGAAAGCATCATAAAGAAGTCATAGTCGGGCGCATTGATTGCTGCCAAGTAAAGTCCGCCAACACCGGGGATCGAGAATATTTTTTCAATAACAAGAGAACCTGAAAGAACGCTGATAAATTCACCAACGATGGATGGGAAAATGGGTACCATCGCATTTCTGAGCGCGTGTCTTGTGGTCGCCTGACTTTTTGTAAGACCCTTTGTTCTTGCAAGAAGCATAAATTCGCTTGTAAGAACCTCGGTAAGCTCGGCACGAGTAAATCTCGCATAACCGGCAATAGAACCAAAGGACATAGCAAGAACAGGGGGAATCATTGATTTAAACATATCCCATGAGAAGTAATCGTAACCCGGCAACATGGTTTTCGGGAAAAGATTCAACTTAAAGCATATGATATATAACAACAAGGATGCGTAAACAAATGCAGGAACTGAAATAAATACCATAACGGTTGTACTGATGAAATGGTCCTGCCATTTGTTCTTCTTAAGAGCCGCAAAGATACCAAGAGCGATACCAATCGGCACTGAGAAGAGTGACGAGTAGATGTTAATAAGGATTGTGGGAGGAAGCTTTTCAACGAATACTTCCCAAACGTTACGGAAACGGTATTGAGGCATATTAATACCAATACCAAAGTCGCCGTGAAGAACAATTCTTTTAACGTAGAGCCATAACTGCTTCAAAATGGGTTCAAAGTAGCCTCTCTCTCTCATTCTAATTTCCATAAGCTCTCTATCCTGGCCGATACCAACTGTGGTAAAGTCAACAGGCAAAAGCTTAATCAATACGAAACACATTACAAAAATAATAGTAAAAGTCATGACCATCAAGCCAAGTCTTTTAAGTATATATTTAAACATGTACATAAAGAGTAAATCTCCTTTCTTAATTTATGTAGCCGAAACGCCATTCGGTTATAGCCGAATATAGCCGAAACAGCATAGCCGCACATAAAAAACGGCTACCTTCGGATATAACCGAACTAAAAATGTAAAAAAGTCAGTTTTTTAAAAGGTCCATTAAACTGACAAATGGAGGGATAGCCAAAGACTATCCCTCATTTGTTATAGTAACACTTAAGATGATAAGTTTATATTATCTTGTGTAGTCGAATTCGCCGTTGTTAGCTGTGATTTCAGCATCCCATTCAGCATCTGTGTAGTTGAACTGCATGTACTTAACACCGCCGTAAGCCATGAATGTGTTGTATTCATATGTTACGTAGTCGCACTTGTAAGAAATCAAGGATGCGGAGAAGTAGTTGTACATAGGAACTGTGTAGTACTGAAGGAGTACTTCTTTTTCAAGACGAGCGATAAGCTGAAGTCTCTGTTCTTCTTCAAGAGCATTGGAGCTCCAGTCGTACTTACCAGCACCGTTAAGGCAAGCATACCAGTCCATAAGAGACATTGTTTCTGTGATGTCTTCACCGTTTTCACCAACACCAACCATTGTGAATTCCATCATATGGCTAGATGTATCCCAAGCCTGAGAGTACATGTAGTTGGGGTCAAGGTAAGCAAGAAGGAAGTAACCGGGGTCCCAAGCTGCGCCGGACCAACCGCCCTGACAAATGTCATAAGCGCCTGCTCTGAAGCTGTTTGCCCATGTTGAACCAAAGTCTTCAAGTTCAACTTCGATTCTGCCTTCAAGAGGTGTACCAACTGCCATTTCAGCAAATGCGTTAGCGATGAAGTTTGTAGATCTTTCTACGGACTCGCTGATTGCGGATGTACCGAATGTAAGAACTACCTTATCTGTTGCCTTGATGTCGCCTGCTGCAAGAGCTTCGTTGTAAGCCTTTGTAAGGAGCTCTCTAGCTGCTGTAAGGTTGTAACCTGTAACTGCTGCTACTGCATCATCAAGTGTGGGGTACTGTGTCCAGTCTACTGCGTAAACTTCGCAAAGAACCTTCTTAGCTTCGTCAGTGTTACGGAATGCGCCACCATTTTCTACGTCATAGTAGTGCATGGAGTTGAAGAGACCGAAACCTGCGAAAGAAGCTGTTGTACAAGCCTGTGTATAAGCTACTCTGTCGATAGAAAGAGAAAGTGCCTTTCTAAAGTCAGGGTATGTAAGCATTGTCTTATTTACACCGTCTTCTTCACGTGCTTCAAGAGCTTCTCTGTTAGACTGAAGCTGCATAGAACCTACGTAGTCATCAGGTGTGAAGTATGCCTGGCTAGAACCCTTGTAGTCGTCAGCAACGGATACGTCGATACCAACGCCGTCGATTTCACCAGCCAAGAACTTGAGCCATGCTGTATTCCATTCGCTGATTGTTTCGCAGAAGATCTTGTCTGCTACGTACAAACCAGCGTTTTCTGTAGAGTTGTCATAACCGTACCAGTTCGCATTTCTTTCCAATGTGTAAGCCTTACCGGACTGGAAGAATGTGAGCTTGTAGGGACCCCAGCTCATTGTTGAATCAACATCAGAGTTGTATGTGGATGTCCAAAGTGTTGAACCTTCAGCAGGAGCAACCTTGTTCGCTTCGTATGTAGCTCTGTGAACAAGAGGAAGAGAGGACATGTTGTAAGCTGCCTTGTAACCAAGAGAACCGTCTTCTTCAAGAAGAGGAAGTGCGTTCTTAAGAACGATTACGAGTTCTGTATCACTTTCAGCAAAGAGACCTACCTGTGAGAAGTCCATTGCAGGGAATGTGAAGTTGGGGCAAAGGAGGTAGTTGGGGATGTAAGATTCATCTTCGTTACCCCAAGCAGGTGTGTTGATAAGAGTTGCCCAAAGAGCAAGAGATTCGTCTGTAACTGCAACGTTACCGTTGTCGTCAGCGAGTTCGCAAAGAGCTTCGAAAGAAGCTGCATCAAGGTAACCAGCGCCAGCGTAAGCTGCTACTGAGTAACCACTGAGGTAGCTAAGTCCTTCTGTAAGAGGGAAGTAGATTTCGCCGCCATCAGGACGTGTGTAAACGCCGTTTTCACCCTTAACGAGGTCAGCGATTACGTAAAGAGGTTCTTCACCGTTATCAAGAACTTCACGGTGCTGACCCTGCTTAATGTAGTTCTGAGCGTTCATGATTACTGTAGAACCAACGTAGAAAGAGTCAGCTCTGTAGTTCATGAAGTCAGGGTTAAGCTGTTCAGACATTGTGTAAACGAAGTCATCAGCTGTGATCTTGTCGCCGTTTTCCCACTTAAGGTTATCACGAAGAGTGATTCTGTAAGCGTAACCTGTAGCGCCTTCAGGAAGACCCCAAGCTGCTGCGTACTGAGCAGTAACGTCTTCAAGCTTTGTAGCTGCTTCATAAGTAACTACGAATTCGCCGGGAATGATTTCGCCAGCTGAGTCAAACTTAAAGTCGTAGCTGAAGAAAGCGGAACCAATGTAGCTCATGATCTGAGTATCGTTGGAATCCTGGTATGTGAGTTCGTTCCAGTTGGAGGGAGATACGCCAGTGTATGTGTTATATGTATACATCTTGCCGTCATCTGTCCAAACGGGTTTGGGCTCTACGGGTGTGTCGGGTTCAGGCTGAGGCTCAGGACAAGCTGTAAGAACTGCCATGGACATAACCAACGCAAGAACGAGAGCGATGAGTTTTGTTAATCTTTTTGTGTTCATAATTTTTTCTCCTTTTCAAAGATTATGCCTCATTGTAACACACGTTTTTTCATTTGTCAATAGGTTTTTTAAAAAAAATTAAAAAAATTTCAAAAAATTATTTGTGTTAATTTTTTTGTATTTTCGGATGTTAATTTTTTATCATTTTCTCAAAAACCCTTGATATTAAAGGATTTACGGATTTTTGTGCATTTCGACATTTTGATTCAATTTATTTAAATTTTGTTAAAAAAATCAAAAATTAACACTATTATATTTTTGTTAATTATTCCTATTTCCGCTTCCTTTTTATCCCTAACCGAAAGAAAAATGCGAGGTGAGTTTTGTGCATTATGCACTTATGTGTTCATATAAAATGCGGTATTTTATGCACTTTCAACTATACCAAATATTCAAATTTTTAATTTTATATAAAAATAACGTTATTTTAATTATGCAACAAATTTGCACTTTTTATCACTTATTTATACAAAAAAGCTTAAAAAGTTTGATTTTGTTGATTTTTGTACACTTTTTGCGAAATTTTTTCCTTCCTTATTATATATATAAAGGCGACAAGGATAAAACCCTTGCCGCCAATTAATTTTTATCTATATTTTTTTGATATACTCTCTAAAATCTTGCCAATTGCCACGAGGGAACTCACTAATATCGCGATTTTCTACATTTAATATATAGTCGGTAATCAAAAATACGTCCATTCCAAGCTCTTTTGCGACCATATCTTCCTTAACGTCGTTACCAACCATCACACATTCCTCGGGTGAAACACCCAAAACGTCAAGAATTCCTCTGTAATATTCAAGCTTGGGCTTGCAAAAGCTTGAATTTTCATAGCAAGTGCAGTATTCAAAGTCAGAAAGTGACAGTCCTGCCCACGCAAGACGTCTTTCATTAGCTCTTAAAGGAAACAACGGATTTGTAGCCACCGCCACGCGATATCCCCTGCCCTTTAATTCCGAAATTATCTCCGGAACAAGAGGATTGCGTCCGCAAACCGCAGAAACCTTGTTAAATTCATCGTTGTAAAATCCATCAAGCTCTTCCTTTAAATATGAAATATCCTTGCCTAATATAGTAGAAAAATCCAAGAAAAATCTTTCTTCGTTTGTCATAGAGCCATCGTTCTTCATCATGGCGCGTGTGCCCGACCAAATTGCCGCGGCAAGTGTTTTTCTTTCTTCCTCAGTATTAGCAGGAAGTCCGAGCTGCGCAAGCTTTGAAAGCAACGCGTAAAAATATGCATTCGTGAACTTTTCTTGATCCATTGGCAAAAGTGTGCCATCAAGATCGAACAAAATTACCTTCTTCATTTTATTTCCCCCAAGAATTTAATAATTATTGATATTATTATAGCACAAAAGCACGTCTCATTCAACACCTACCATCCAATCGCCTCATTATTTACAATTTTGCCATATTTTACTCAATTCCCTGCCCTTTATTGACAAAACACGCGTCTTGTGATAAAATATTTTCACAAAACCTTGTTTGGAGATTTATTATGAGCCAAATTCACATTAGCGAAAGCAATATCACAATTGAAAATAAAATTTTTAGCGGCTCACACTTTGCGCGCGAGCTTCATCCCGACGGAATTAAGCGCGGAACGTTTAGAAGCTACACCGTTTTAGTTGACGGCAACAACGTAACCTTTAAATCCTGCGTTTTTGAAAATACTGCAGGAAGAGGTGAGGACGTTGGTCAAGCCTTGGCACTTTATCTTGACGGTGACAACATCACTCTTGAGAATTGCACCTTAAGGGGTCACCAGGATACGCTTTTTCTTGCGCCACTTCCCGAAAAAGAAATAATTCCGGGTGGTTTTTTGGGCCCGAAGCAATTCACCGAGCGCAAAAACCGCACTTTTTACTTCAAAAACTGTAAAATTGAAGGTGGAGTTGACTTTATTTTCGGTGGCGCAACGGCATATTTTGAAAATTGCGATTTCATTTCTGTGGAAGAGGGCTTTGTTTTTGCTCCCTCAACCCCCGAAACCGTCGAGGTGGGATTTGTAGCAAGAAATTGCCGTTTTATCGCAAAAGAGGGCATTCCGCCCCATTCCTGCTACATTGCAAGACCTTGGCGCGACCACGCGGCAGTTGAGCTTATTGATTGCTACGTCGGTGAGCACATTCATCCCGACGGATTTGACGATTGGGGAAAAACACACGCGCACAGCACCGTTCGTTTTGTTGAAAGAGGATCCTATGGCCCCGGCGCGAACAAAAATCGCGCAAACTTTGTAAAGGTTTATTAAATTTAGTAAAACACAACAAAAAAGCACCTCAATCGAGGTGCTTTTTATCTTTAATTTATTTTTTTCTTCCAAAAAGTATTTTGCCAAGGTTAAGCTTGGGAATTCTAATATCCCAAACAAAGAAGAATGCCATAAGAAGTGGCACGATGCGATAAAGCCACACGCTCACCTCATAGTCAAGGCACCAGCCGATTGCACAGGTGATGGGAGTTATCAATGCAGAAAACGTAATGGGCATACCGCGGAACGCCTTCAAGCACGCATCCTCCTCGGGATTTGACTGACGCTTTGTTTCAAGCACGTTGAAGAAAGCAAGTCTGATAAGACCGCACATAACGTAAATTACAAGAATTGCAATTTCAATGGGAGTTCTTGTTCCGTGGTAGTAGAAAACCACCGCAGGTGTAACACCAAAGGCAATAACGTCAACAAGTGAATCTATTTGAATTCCAAAATTTTTTTGGTCTTGAGTTCTGTTTTTCTTCGTTCTTGCAACAATGCCGTCAAACATATCGCAAAAACCCGAAAAAAGTATACAAATTACGGCAATTACAAGGTTTTCCCATTTACCCTGACTTGCTTGAACCATTCCCACAAGGGCTGACACCAAGCTCAAATATGTAAGTAATACCGTGTAGTCATAAAATCCTATAAAACGCAAAATACATCCTCCGTTTCATTGTTTTTGCTTGCTCTCGTGCTTTTCCATTACCCAAGCAATAAAAAATCCAAGCGCACAGCAAATAATTGAAATTAACATTGTGTAAGGGCCCGAAAAGTCCTTTGGCAATGCCTTTAATGATGACGAGATAACAAATCCCAAAATTATACGGGACATTATAGCATAGTGCTTTTTGTAAAGCATATTAACAAGTCTTGCAAAAAGCAAAACCGTTATTCCAATTCCAAGAATAAAGGGCAAAATCACCGAAAAATCGAGGTTTCCAACCCCCTCTGAAAAAGGACCGTAAAGCCCCAACCAAGTAAGCAGAGTTGATGACGTAAGTCCGGGCACAATAAGGCTCAATCCCCACATAAAGCCGCAAAACAAAAAGCTGAAGAAGTTTGCCGGCACGGCAATCACCTCACCCTCTCCCACAACCTCAATTACGTGGAAAAGGATATAGGATACGCCCATTGAGATAACCAAGGGAGTCCAGCTTGCCTTTTGATTTGACATTTCACTTGTCTTGAACATTTCAGGAAGAGTTCCTGCAACAAGTCCAAAAAAGAGGAAAAGCGCAACGTCGGGAGCGGATTCAAACAAAATTGCCGCGCCTCTTGCCAAAAGTATAAAACCAAGTGCCCATCCCACGACAAACGGGATGAACATTTGATAGTTTTTCTTGATTGCCTTGACAGGACTTGTAAACAGCTCCATAACAGGCTCATAAAGTCCAAAGGCAACACAAAGCACACCACCGCTGATACCGGGCAAAATTGCACCGACACCAATGATAGCACCTTGAATTATATATATGATAATTTGTGTCAATTTAATAGTGTTTTTTGCCATTTTTCAACAAATCAATGCCCTCAATGGTATAGAGCAAGCCTGAGTACACCATGAATATGGTTGTGAAATATATAGTAGCATTAGAAATTGTTGCGGGAAGCTCGGGCCACGCGAGATGCAAGGCAATAATCAAAATTACAATTGTTGTTGCCATTTTTCCGTGCCAATGCGCACCCTCAACAATATTATTCTTGCTATAAACTGCCAATCTGAGCAAAAGAGAACCAATTTCTTTTACCAAGAGAACGCAGAAGGGCAAAAGCATAAGCGGGAATTTTGTGATAAGGCAAATAAATACTGTCAACTGTGTAGCCTTGTCAGCCACAGGATCTATAAATTTACCAAAATCAGTAATCATATTAAATCTTCTTGCAATGAAACCGTCGGCGATGTCAGTCAAGGTTGAAATAACAACCACAACAAGTGTCCAAATGTTATAACCGTTAGCAAAAAGAATAACGATAACAGGAATTAACAACAAACGAACATATGAAAGTATGTTGGGTATTGTTAACCACTCTTCCTTTACCTTGCTGAACGTTTTACGAAAAAATTCTTTCATAAAAGCCCTCCTAAATTATATGTAAACCAATATACTGAAAATACTTATTCCATTATATTATACTTGCCAGAGCCCCTTATGTCAAGTTATTTTTACTATTTTCAACAAAATTTAACTTTTTTTGTGACAAATGTGCGCCTTTACTTTTTATTCCTTATCTATTGAAATGTGTCGAATTTTATGATATAATATATAGTTGATTTCAGAAATAAAAGTTAGGAGGTTCAAAATTGAGCACATCCATAAGAGAAAATAAGATGGGCTATATGCCCGAAAACAAGTTGCTTTTGTCAATGTCAATCCCAATGATGCTCTCAATGCTCATTCAGGCACTCTATAATATTGTTGACGGTCTTTTCGTTGCAGGCATCAGCCCCGAGCAATATGAATTGACCGCGGTCAACCTCGCATTCCCCGCGCAAAACCTTATGATTGCCGTTTCCGTCGGCATTGGTGTCGGTATTAACGCGTTGATTTCAAGAAATCTTGGAATTGGAAATCATAAAAAAGCAAATAAAATAGCAGGTCAAGGTCTTTTCTTGGCAATTGTGAGCTATATCCTTTTCGCTACGGTCGGTTCACTCCTTGTTAGCCCCTATTTTGACCTTATGGCAAAGGACATCTCCATAGAGGAAGGCAAGCTTAAAATCATTGAATACGGTGTCAACTACCTCACAATATGCTTTGTGGCTTCGTTTGGTCTCTTTTTGCAGGTCGTACACGAAAAGTACATGCAATCCACGGGCAAAACAATGCTTTCAATGACAACTCAGCTCGTCGGCGCCATTGTTAACATCATTTTGGACCCCATTATGATTTACGGCATCTTCGGTATTCCCGGACTTGGAATTTCGGGCGCGGCTTATGCCACGGTTATAGGACAAATCGTTTCGGCAATCATTGGTATCATACTTCAAAAAACCAAGAATAAGGAAATTGATTTCACACTCTCCGACGTAAAGCCCGATTTTAAAACAATTAAAGAAATTTTCGGCATCGGATTGCCCTCGATTTTAATGAACTCAATCGGCTCTTTTATGACCGCAACGTTCAACGTTATTCTTTCTTCTCTTTCAAAGGCGGCAATCGACGTGTTCGGCGTTTATTTCAAGCTCCAAAGCTTCGTATTCATGCCCGTTTTTGGACTTAATAACGGAATGATTTCAATTGTTTCCTACAACTACGGTGCAAGAAAGAAGAAAAGAATGCTTCGCACACTTAAGCTCGGTCTTGTATACGCGGTTTCAATGATGCTTGTCGGCCTTGCAATTTTCCAATTAACACCCGGCGCACTGCTTTCAATGTTCAACATTGACGAAAACGTTATCCGCGAAATTGGTGAGCCCGCGCTTCGCACAATATCAATCAGCTTTATTTTTGCAGGCTTCTCTATCATTTGTTCGGCTGTATTCCAGGCGCTCGGACACTCACTTTTCTCAATGTTCGTGTCCATTGGACGTCAGCTTGTAACTCTAATCCCCGTTGCATATCTTCTTTCGCTCACAGGCAACGTAAATAACGTTTGGTGGGCATTCCCCATTGCAGAGGTGGTTTGTGTAGCCCTCAGCCTTGTGTTCTACCTCTATCTCTACAACAGAAAAATCAAGACCATCCCCGATATCATTACGTAAAATAATCAAAAAGGAGAAATATTATGTGGAAAATTATATTTATATCATCAATTTTACTTAGATTCGGTTGGGATATTGCGCACACAATCCTCTCCAACAAGCAGGTTGGAAAGCCCCTTCCCAAAAGCGTTCAGGGCATTTACAACGAAGAAGAATATAACAAATGGAGAAGCTATAAAAGCAAGCAAGACAAGCTTGGTATCGCAAGCAGCATCGTTGCTCTTGTAATTAATTTGATTCTTTTTGGAACAAATGTCATTTCTTACATCTACAATTTGATGCCCGGTGACAATACTCCCGGCGGCATAACGATCAACTCAATTTTGTTCTTCCTTGCGATAGGACTTGTTGAAACAATTATTTCCCTTCCCATTGACTACATATTCAATTTTAAGATTGAAGCTGAATTTGGATTTAATAAGGTTACCCCAAAAACGTTTATTGCCGACACAATTAAAAACTACGTTATCGGCAACATTATTAACATAATAATTTTCGGACTTGTCCTTCTTGCATATATCTTGCTTGGTGAGTATTTCGGAATTATTGCATTCTTGGGACTCGCAGTATTTTTGATTCTTGTGAGCACCTTCTCAACAGCATTTTCAAAAATTTTCAATAAATTCACTCCTCTCCCCGAGGGAGAGCTTCGCACAAATCTTTCAAAAATGTTTGAGGATGCGGGCTATAAGCTCAAGGACATCTACGTTATGGATGCCTCCAAGAGAACAACCAAGGCAAACGCGTATTGCGGTGGCATTGGTAAAATGAAGCAAATCGTTCTTTACGATAATCTTGTAAATAACTATTCAGAGGGTGAAATTACAGCGGTTTTCGCACACGAGTTGGCGCATTTCAAAAATAAGGATACAACAAAAATGACCTTCTTTAACATGCTCAACTTTCTTCCTATGATGGTTATGATGACGGTTATGATGATCGTTCCCGACATTGCTACGTCCTATGGATTTGAAGGTGCAAACCTCTTCTTTGCGTTCTATTTGTCATTTGGCAGCGTGCTTTCAATCGTGACACAGATCATCATGATTCCATTTAACTATATGTCACGTCATTTTGAACGCAGAGCCGATACGTTTGCAAGTGAACTTGGATACGGTGATGAGCTCGTTTCAGCACTTCGCAAGCTTGTTAAGGACTCTCTTTCAAATATGAATCCCCACCCACTCATCGTTAAGCTCACATATAACCACCCTCCCCTTCACGAAAGAATCGAGCTTATCGAATCAAAGAAAAACAAGAAATAAATCAATATTAAAACGTCGTCCCGACAAGGACGACGTTTTTTGTTGCTACAAAATTCAAATTTTGATTTATCGGTCACTTTTTTTGAAAAAAAGTAACCAAAAAAACTTTTTATGGAGCTTCGCCGCAATACCAATAAAATCTGTAGAAATTCTGTAGGGACCGACGTCCTCGACGGTCCGTAACAAAAGATAAGTAACTAACCTATAACCCTCAATTTATCATTCAAATTTTGGTTTATCTCTCTATTAGCCTTCTCCAGCGGAGAAGGGGGACCGCGTGCGGTGGATGAGGAGAACA
>JAZTYY010000044.1:0-1608 GCA_045637205.1 Eubacteriales bacterium
ATAGAGAAAATGTTAATGACGTAATCGATCGTATCTACGCAGCCAACAATCTGACCAATCACAAAATTTATCCCGGTCAAGTTTTAAAAGTTCCCGTAAAAACAATTACTACCAACGACTTCATGTTGGCTAGGAAATAAGCTCATAATCAAACACTCCTCCCTAATGACAAAAGGCGTTCTCGATTTTTCGAGAACTCCTTTTTTATTTACTATATTTTAAAATCTATATACCACTTCAGACCAAATTGCTTGGTCACTCAAATCTTCACGACGAGTGGTCAAATCAAAGTATCTTACGGTTGCAACAAGATTTTTCGCCAAAGTATAGTTGGCTGCAATTTCAAAACCTTTATAACCATCTTTATTTGCTTTGGGATCATTATTATAAGGTTCCCATTCAGGATCTTCTGCCCAGGCAATGAAGTAATTTGAATACTGAGAATTAGTGGAGTAAATATAAGTAGAAGCAGGAATATCGAAATAGTTAAAGCTTACGCCCCAAGTACCTACTTCTCTTTCTTTCGCACCCTTATACGCCAAGCCTGCGTTCCAGCCATGGTTACTCAACCTATGCTTTTTGTCAGAAGATTCACCATAAGCATATTCCGCATTTAAAACAAGGTCTTGTGCTATTTCTGCACTAGCACCAATATTGAAGATTTCTTTTCTGTAATCAAGGTCAGCATTATAGTAGGTAGCGTAAACATCAGTTGCCCCCAATTTTGTCGCAGCATCAAAAACAAAAATTTCAGTTGCATCATCTTGGGAGAAGAATCCTTTGTATTGAGGCTCTTGAATGTCAATATCAAGAGAACTACCTGCATAAACAGTAAGCTTCACTTCCTCACCATAGGTTGCCTTAACCCCATCAAAAATTCCATCGATGATATTGCCCTTGTTCAACATAATGCTTTGACGTCCAGCATCAAACTTCACTCCGCCAAGCTTACCGGAAACATAAGCAAGCTTAAATTCTGTATCCTCATCACTACTGTCACCCACAAGATTTGCTTCATTTTGCAAACGAGCAGTAAGACTCCAATTTTCATTGAATTGTCCTTGCAAATTTATACGTGTACGCAAAATAGAATGACAAAGTCCCACATCAGAATCCCCATAATGAGCACGTACTTCTCCACTTATTTTGATGGGTTCAGCAGCATTTGCCGCATAAGCAGAGGCAGTTACACCAAGTGCCATAGCCATTGCTAAAGTTAAAGATTTTTTCATAAACAGGTCACTCCTTTAAAATATCCTTCAACACCAATTTAATTTTACTTCTTTGCAAAGCACTTAGTCAAATTTTAAAGGCGTTCTCGAAAATTCGAGAACGCCTTTGTTTATTTTACTTCATTTCTTTTCTAAGCTTATCGTAGTTTAACATATTCAAATCGCCTGCCAGTTCTACAAGTTCCATTTGCAAAGTAAAGATATTACAAGGAGTTGCGAAGAATTCCATAATTACATTAAGCGCAATAATAATGGGGATTGCTTCAGCAGGAATATTTAATTGTACGAAAAGCATTGTGTAGCAAGTAAGCGCACCACCCGGAATAGGCGGAGCAGCGATTGCGAGGATAACACTAATAATCAGCGCGGTCAAAAT
>JAZTYY010000045.1:0-3475 GCA_045637205.1 Eubacteriales bacterium
TTGCTATTAAAATGGCTATAAATTAGCAAAAATCAACTTACAAACCGTAGGGGTCGACGCCACAAAGTGTCGTGAGCGTAATGAATGACAACACGGTGTGTTGTCAGAACGCGAGCGTGACCGAGCCCGCAGGCGAGACCCCCGACGACCCGCCTATAAATAAAACTAACTCCCCGACAAATCAAATTTAGAAATTAAAATTTATAGATTGAGTATAAACTCTTGCCTCCCTCCGAGAGGGAGGTGTCACCGAAGGTGACGAAGGGAGCCTGCGGAATTATAGAAAATATCTTGTCATATCACGAGTAATAACGATAAAATCTCGCACTCTCCTCCACCCGACTTCGTCAGGAGCCCCCTCTCGGAGGGATCCTATTTTCGCATTTCAAACATCTCTACAAACCAAAATTTGTTTTTTATAACGGGTCGTCGGGGATGCCGGTCCCTACGGTTTGTACTTGTTTTATGGGGGAAAGCGCGAAGCTCTATAAAAAGTTTTTTGGTTACTTTTTTTCAAAAAAGTGACCAAAATTTGAAGCAAACAAGTTAAAAATATTATTACATACAAGGAGGTAAGAAAAATGAATTTTTCTTCGTTTTTGAATTCAAGACGCGAATACTGTCGCGCACTTGTTAATGAACTCGGAAAGAGTTTTGCTTACGTTGGAATTTTGGGCTCCGACGTTAAATCAAGTGCCATCCGTGTAAATCGCAACACGTCCGACATCGGTGAGGGAAGCGCATCCGAGTGTGGATTCGTTGTCAAGATGCACAACGGTCGCGCGTTCTTTGAATATTCTATTGATGACATCTCAGGTGATATTCCCACGCTTGCAAATAAAATAGTAGAGGCAATTAAGGTTGAAGAATCTCTTATCGAAAGGGAAATATCAGTTTCGGTTCCCACCGACGAGCCCATGGTTGAATCCTTTAGTCGCGAATGCGATTTCGACAGCTTTTCCGATGAAGAATTGCTTACAAAATGCACCGAGATCAGAGATGAGATACTTTCAAAAAGCGAAAAGCTTCTCAACGTTATCGTTGCAGTTATGCCATTTACGGTTTCAAAGCTCTTTATTTCCAAAAACCGTGAGCTTGATCAGTTCTATTCCTGGGTGAACGTTATGACAATGGCAGTTTACCGTGACGGTGGCAAGATGGTTATGGCGCGTGAGGGCACTTATTCCAATCTTATGAAGGAAGCTCTTGATGAAATTCCCTCACACATTCCTGCACTTATCAACAAGTGCGAAAAGCTTGCAAAGGCAAAGCCCATCACTCCCGGTGTTTATGACGTTATCACTGACCCCTCAATTTCAGGTCTCATTGCCCACGAGGCATTTGGACACGGTGTTGAAATGGACCAATTCGTTAAGGACAGAGCACTTGCTAAGCACTACGTTGGCGACTACGTTGCTTCTCCCATTTGCAATATGAGAGACGGCGCAAGTGCAACCTTCTCAACAGCGTCCTATTTCTTCGACGATGACGGAGTTTTGGCTCACGACACACAAATTATCAAGGACGGTATTCTCGTTGCAGGTATCTCCGACCTCGTTTCAGCAACGGAGCTTGGCACTGAGCCCACGGGCAACGGCAGACGTCAATCCTACAAGAGAAAGGCATATTCAAGAATGACAAACACATTCTTCTGCCCGGGCAACGACAAGCTTGAAGATATGATTGCGTCCATCAAGCACGGATATATGCTCTTTGAAACAAACAACGGTATGGAAGACCCCAAAAACTGGCAAATCCAATGCACCGCTGAATACGGAATTGAAATCGTTGACGGCAAGCTCACCGACAACTATGTTTCTCCCGTTGTTATGAGTGGTAGCGTTCCCGAATTGCTCAAATCCATTTCAATGGTTTCCGATGATTTCAAAATTATCGGCTCGGGCTCTTGCGGAAAGGGATATAAAGAATGGGTGCGCGTTTCTGACGGCGGACCTGCTTTGAAAGTGAGGGTTAAATTGGCATGACACAAAGAGTTATTAATTTACTTAAAAATACAAGCGGTATCTCCGATTGGAGAGTGAACACCGTGAGAACGGAGTCAACCGAGCTTTTCTTCGTTCACAAAAGCCTTGAAACCGTTAGAAGCACTGACACAACCGATATCAAGGTAAATATTTTCGTTTTGCACGATGAAAAGCTTGGCGAGGCATCCTTCTCAGTTTATTCATCCTACGATGACGAAAAAATAGTTGAAGAAATTGAAAAGGCAAAGAAAAAGGCAAGCATTATTGCAAATCAGCCCTATTCACTCCCCGAAAACGAGCAGGGTGAATACGTTTCCGACTCCAATTTTGCAAATTATATGCCACACGAACTCGCGTCATTGATTTCAAAGGCTTGCTTTGAGGCGGACTGTGTTGAGGGTGGCTCAATAAACGCGCTTGAAATCTTTGTTTATAAGGATATTATTTCCGTAAAGAACAGTCGCGGAATTGACAAAACACAATTTAAATATCGCGCCATGGTTGAGGCAATTCCCACCTTTAACGGTGAAGAAAGCGTTGAGCTTTACGAGCAGTATAACTTCACCGAATTTGACCACGCACTTGTTGTAGATGAAATTGCAAACAAAATGCGTGAGGTTCGTGACAGATATGAAGCAAAATCTCCCGAAGGCAAGCTTTCTTGTCCCGTTGTTCTTGATGCTCCCGAATTAGAACAGTTGATGGGTAATTTGGTTGGCAACCTTGGATTTGGTTCCGTTTATCAGCACGCAAACGCCTTCGGTGTTGGGGATGACGTTCAAAAGGAAGCGAGGGGTGACAAGCTCACAGTTACCATGCGCGGTGAGGTGAAGGGAAGTGTTTCTTCATCTGCCTTTGACCACGACGGCGTAACTCTCATTGATCGCAAAATCATTGAGAACGGCAAGGCAATTGCTCTTTACGGTGGAACAAAGTTTGCGCAATATCTCGGTGAAAAGGCAACGGGTAATCTTGGCTGTATTTCAGTTGAATGCGGAACACTCACAGACGAGCAAAAGACAAGTGCGCCCTATTTCCGTTGCGCCTCGATGAGTGGACTTCAGGTTGATATTTACAACGATTACATCGGTGGTGAGGTTCGTCTTGGATACTATTTCGACGGTGAAAAAGAGATTCCCGTAACAAGCATTTCAATTAGTGGAAAGCTCAGCACAGCTCTTGCCAATATGCGCCTTTCAAATGAAGAAACAACCTATGAAAGCTATCGCGGTCCCAAATGCGCAATTTTTGATGGCATTGAGATAGTTTAATTTAACACATATAAAAAAGCACCTCACACGAGGTGCTTTTTGTTGTGGTCATAATATGGGAGGATAATGTTCTCCACTATAAATTGGGGTTTAGCGGTGCGAAGCACCGCAACTAAATCCGCCTTCTGCGGAATAAATCCACAAATGGTGGATGAAATCGCTTGCGCGATGAAATCTGCCTTACGGCAGGTGATTTATAGGCGGATTTGATTTCATCCG
>JAZTYY010000046.1:0-18933 GCA_045637205.1 Eubacteriales bacterium
CTATTAATTTTTGTGTAATTTAAATAAAAAAATCTCACTAAATTTTATAGACAAAATTAGTATAATATGGTATAATGTAATGTCAAGGTGTAAATCTTGTAAATAAAGTTAACAATTTACTTAATATATGAAACCTAAAGAAAGGAGCAAATAATGCTTGAATTAAGAAACGTGTTCTATGTCGTTAAGGATGAAAACGGCAAGGACAAGGAAATTTTGAAGAATATTAATTTAACTATTGACGAGCGTTTTGTTGCCATTACCGGCCCTAACGGTGGTGGTAAGTCTACACTCGCAAAAATAATAGCAGGAATTTATCAGCCCACCGACGGTCAAATTCTTTTTGACGGTGAGGATATTACGAATATGAGCATCACTGACCGTGCAAGAAAGGGAATTAGCTTTGCATTCCAGCAGCCTGTTAGGTTTAAGGGGCTCACGGTTAAGGATCTTATTACACTTGCTGCAGGAAAGCAAATTAGTGTTACTGAGGCTTGTAACTATCTTTCAGAGGTTGGTCTTTGCGCAAGAGACTACATCAACCGTGAGGTGAACGCATCTCTTTCAGGTGGTGAGCTTAAGAGAATTGAAATTGCTCTTATTATCGCGCGCTCAACAAAGCTTTCAGTATTTGACGAGCCCGAAGCGGGCATCGACCTTTGGAGCTTTAATAATCTTATTAAAGTGTTTGAAAGAATGCACGAAAAAACTCAGGGTTCAATTCTTATTATCTCCCACCAAGAGAGAATTTTGAATATTGCTGATAGAATTATCGTAATTGCGGACGGTGAAATTCGCGAAAGCGGAACAAAGGATGAAATTATGCCCTCAGTCCTTGGCTCAGGTGCACCTTGCTCCGTATTAACTGAAAATATATAAGGAGGTCGCTATGGATCAGATTAAGAAGAATTTGCTTATGCAGGTAGCCGACCTTCACACAGTTCCCGAAGGGGCATATAATATTCGTGAAAACGGCTCAGCGGCAGGAAGAAAAACTACTGCAAATATTGATATTGTTTCTAAAACTGACAAGCCCGGCATTGATATTATTATCAAGGCAGGCACAAAAAATGAGAGTGTGCATATTCCCGTAATCATCAGTGAAAGCGGACTTAAGGATATGGTTTATAATGATTTCTATATCGGTGAGGGCGCGGACGTAACAATTATTGCAGGCTGTGGAATTCACAACTGTGGTGATCAGGATTCTGCACACGACGGTATTCACTCATTCCACGTTGGCAAGGACGCGCGCGTAAGATACGTTGAACGTCATTACGGTGAGGAAGAGGGAACGGGCGAGAATATCATGAACCCCACAACCATCATTGAAATTGATGAGGGTGGCTATCTCGAAATGGAAACCACACAAATCAAGGGAATTGACTCCACAATAAGAAACACAAGCGCTGTTGTTGGTAAGGGCGCAACTCTTATAGTTAAAGAAAAGATTATGACACACGGCAAGCAGCATGCTGAAACCGTGTTTAACGTTGATCTTAATGGTGAGGGCTCAAGCACAAACGTAATTTCACGTTCAGTTGCTAAGGATAACTCCACACAGACATTCTTGTCAAAAATAAACGGCAATAGTGAGTGCTACGGTCACACCGAATGTGATGCAATTATTATGGATAATGCATCAGTTCGCGCTATTCCCGAAATTACTGCAAACGATATCAATGCCTCCCTTATTCACGAGGCAGCAATCGGCAAAATTGCAGGTGAACAGCTTATTAAGCTTATGACACTCGGACTTACCGAGCAGGAAGCTGAAGAGCAGATAGTAAATGGATTTTTGAAATAATTAACGTATGCGCCCAACATTTTATGTCATCCTTAAAATAAGGATTTTGGGCGCTTACTTTATAGAAAGGTAAAGTCTTATGTCAAAACTTATAGGTAATGCAATAGTTGGACAAAGTGGCGGTCCCACCGCTGCAATAAATGCAACCCTTGCGGGTGTTGTTCGTGGTGTGCTTGATAATGTGCACAATGGCTCTATAAATACACTTTACGGAATGAAAAATGGTGTTGAAGGACTTCTTAAGGAGGACTTGGTTAACCTTTCGGAATTTTTTGCTGATAGAGAAAAAATAGATATTCTTGAGCAAACTCCTGCGGCTGCCCTTGGCTCTTGCCGTAAGAAGCTCCCCAAAATTGATGAGGGCAAAGAAATCTATGAGAAATTGATTGAAATTTTCAAAAAATACGATATTAGATATTTCTTTTATATTGGTGGCAATGACTCAATGGATACAGTTGCTAAGCTCTCTGAATATACCAAGGAGTGCGATTATGAGATGAGAGTTATAGGTGTGCCCAAAACCATTGATAATGACCTTGTTGGCACTGACCACACACCCGGATTCGCTTCTGCTGCCAAATACATTGCAACCACAATGACGGAAATTATTCGCGACTGTGCGGTTTATACCACAAAAGCGGTAACTGTTGTTGAAATTATGGGACGTGATGCAGGTTGGCTCACAGCGTCCGCGGGTATCCCCAAGGCATTTGGTGGTGAGGTTGCCGACCTTATCTACTTGCCTGAGAGAGCATTTAATAAAGAAGAATTTTTTGAGGATTTGAGAGCAATTCTTCAAGTTAAACCCAATGTTGTCGTTGCGGTAAGTGAAGGAATTAGATTTGCCGATGGCACATACGTTTGTGAGGGCTTTGGCATCGCATCAACCGACGTTTTCGGTCACAAGCAGCTTTCGGGCACGGGTAAAGCACTTGAGGTTGCAATCAAGAATGAATTTGGCTGCAAGGTGCGTTCAATTGAACTCAATCTTCCTCAAAGATGTGCTTCTCATATCGCGTCAAAGACCGATATTGAAGAAAGTGTGCTTGTTGGAAAGAGTGCGGTAAAGGTGGCAAGTGAAGGGATCACTCGTCAGATGATGACAATTGAAAGAGTAAGTACATCTCCATATACAGTTGAAATTTCACACCGTGATGTGAGTGAAATTGCAAACAAGGTTAAGCATGTATCTGACGAATTTATAAACGAAAGAGGGAACACCGTAACCGATGGTTGCGCAAAATATCTCTTGCCGCTTATACAAGGTGAGCTTGACGTTAAATATGAAAACGGAATTCCGAAGCATATAATTATATGAGAATGAAACAATCACAAATAAACCCATTTGAAAATAGTGATAGTAATAAAAGGTATTATACCTATGACTATTTTTTAAAGAAAACCTACGGTGGTAAATGCGCAAAAATTCCACTTGATGCGGGCTTTTCTTGTCCTAATATGGACGGAAAATGCGGTGTTGGTGGATGTATATATTGTTCCTCGCGGGGTAGCGGAGATTTTGCTGAAAGCTCGGCTTTGCCCATTCGTGAGCAATTTGAAATTACAAGGGATAAGCTTTCTTCAAAATGGAGTACAGATCGTACAATTCCATATTTTCAGGCGCGCACTAATACCTATGCGCCTCTTGATAAAATCAAAGAGAAGTTTGAAGAGGCACTTGTGTGCGATGGTGTTGTGGCAATGAATGTGGCAACAAGAGCTGACTGTTTACCCAATGACGTTGTTGAATACTTAGCCGACCTCGGAAATCGCATTGATTTGACTGTCGAGCTTGGACTTCAAACCGTGCACGATGATATTGCAGACCTTATAAATAGAGGTCATACATACGAGCAATTTGTTGAAGGATATGAAAAATTGCGCAAGGCAAATCCCAAAATTCGAATCTGTGTGCATATCATTTTTGGACTTCCAAACGAAACGGATGAAATGATGCTTGAAACTGCTAAAGTGGTGGGCGCACTTCGTCCTGATATGGTTAAAATTCATCTTTTGCACGTAATTAGAGATACAATTCTTGCAAATTGGTATGAAAGTGGGGAATACACTCCTCTTGAAAGAGAACACTATATAGAGCTTGTGGCAAGGGCTTTGCAGTATTTTCATAAGGATACGGTCATCGCGCGCCTTACAGGTGACGGCGTTGCCGAGGATTTGCTTGCGCCCGATTGGTCGCGCAAAAAGACCACGGTTATTAACGATATTGATAAGTATCTATTTCATAACGATATGTGGCAGGGAAAAGAATTTAAATAATTAAGAGGCAGGTATTTTCCTGCCTTTTTTATTTTATTGAAAAAATATATAAAAATAATGTTGCAAAAATATAGCAAGTGTGTTAGAATTATTGTGTGAAATAAATTCAATACTCTATGTTACATAGCGTGTTATGTTTTCAAAAATACCCACAGGGGTTAATACGAGAAAGGTAAGATTATGAAAAAGGTTTTATCAATTTTACTTGTTGTTATTATTTTGATGTCAACTCTTGTTTCGTGCAAAATTGACGATTTGATTCAAAAAACTACAACATCGACAACATCGACAACATCGACTACAGCAACTACGAGTACAACAACAACAACTACAACAAACAATGAGTCACCACTTGATCCTCCTGAAGAAGATAAATATTCAAAAGGTCTTGAATTTACTCTTAATGATGATGGTGAAAGCTATTCCTTAACCGGAATTGGTACATGTACTGATGTGGATATAGTTATTCCAAGTACATATAATGGCTTGCCCGTAACAAACATTGCTGATGCTGCATTTGCTGCCGTCGACTTAGAAACAGGTGAAATCTTATATTCATCAATAACTAGTATCACAATCCCCGATTCAGTAATAAGTATTGGTAATTATGTATTCTTTTATTGTATATCACTTACAAGCATAGAAATACCTAATTCTGTGACAACTATTGGTAATCAGGTATTCTTTGGTTGTATATCACTTACAAGCATAGAAATACCTAATTCTGTGACAACTATTGGTAGTGGTGCATTTAGTTTTTGTTTATCACTTTCAAGCATAGTTATAGGGGAGTCAGTAACGAGTATTGGAGATAGCGCATTTGGTATGTGTACATCACTTGCCAGTGTAGTTATAGGGAAGTCAGTAACAAATATTGGTGATAACGCATTCAATGGTTGCTATTCGCTTATAGAGGTAATCAATAAATCATCATTGAATATAGCTGTGGGTTCATCTGATTATGGAAACGTTGGATATTATGCAAAGTGTATTATAACCGATGAATCTCAATCAGCAATTAAAATTGTAGATGATTGCATTTTCTATGATGATGGAATTGATATTTATCTTGTTAAATATATGGGTAGTGATACTGAAATAGTTCTTCCTGAATATGATGGTGGAAAAGAGTATGGTATTTGGAATTATGCTTTCTATGATGATGAAATCACAAGTATAATAATACCTGATTCAGTAACAAGTATTGGCAATTATGCATTCATGTTATGCACATCTCTTACAACTGTAACGATACCTGATTCAGTGATAAGCATCGGTGATTACGCGTTTTATGCTTGTCTATCACTCACAAGCGTAGTTATAGGGAAATCAGTAACAAGTATTAGTGATTATGCATTCGTCTTAAGCTCTTCAATTATTGAGGTAATCAACAAATCATCATTGGATATAGTTGCGGGTTCAATTTCTAATGGATACGTTGCAAGCAATGCAAAGTATGTCATAACTGATGGTTCAGAATCAGGAATTAAAATTGAAGGTGATTATGTCTTCTATGATAATGGAGCTGAAGTTTATTTGGTAAAGTATCTTGGAAATGATACTGAAGTAACTCTTCCTGAATATGATGGTGGAAAAGAGTATGGTGTTTACGGACGTGCTTTTGATATTGTTGATAATGAAATTACAACTATCAATATTCCCAATTCAGTAACAATTTTTGATGAATATGTATTTTATAATTGCAGCTCACTTACAAATATTAATTTTGAAGGAACCATCGAACAGTGGAATGATATTGAGAAAAACTCTCATTGGGATTATACCCTTGGAGAATATACAATCTACTGTACTGACGGTGAAATTCCCCCAAGTGCTCAATAATATATTTTACAAAACAAAAGAAGAGCCTCTGCTCTTCTTTTTGTTTTGTTATCCTCTTGACAACTATATAAAAATATGCTAAAATAAACTCACAACCACATAAAAGTCAGGGGTGCTTATTGCTGAGATGGCATTTTAAAAATGCTGAACCCTTAAACCTGATACGGATAATGCCGGCGTAGGTAGTACTTGGGAGAAAACTCTCTAAAAATTACAACCACACGGACTTTTCGTGTGGTTGATTCTATTTTAAGGAGGTTTTCTATTATTATGAAGGAAAACAAAAAAAGAACACAAGCCATAACCGTCAGTGCAATAATGATTGCATTTTCGGTTGCCATCTCTGCAATTTGTGCGGTGATGCCATTTCTTAATTTGCCATTCGGTGGCGGATTTACAATTGCCAGTATGCTTCCCATAATACTTGTTGCCTATATGTACGGCACTAAGTGGGGAATAATTACAGCATATACCTATTCGATTTTGCAAATGCTTTTAGGATTTAATACTGTAAGTGCATTTTTTATGCCCGGAGAGAGCCAAATGGTTTGGTGGAGAGCATTTTTAGTGCTTCTTATTGATTATGTTATAGCATATACGGTGCTTGGACTTGGTGGCATTTTCAGAAAGAAGTTTAGTCCTACAAAGGCTATTGTTTTGGGTACCGTGTTTGCCATTTCCTTGCGCTACGTTGCACATATTGTTTCGGGCGCAATCTTCTTTGGCACGTGGGCTGAGTGGTTCTTTACTCAGGAAGGATTTTATGCCTGGGGTAAGGTTATAGTTGATAATTTCTCAGGAGCATCTTTGTCAATTATCTATTCAATAATTTATAATGGTTTGTATATGATTCCCGAAATCATTATTACAGCGATCGTTGCGTGCTTCGTGACAAGAATCCCTCAAATTAAAATGAGTGATGAAATGTAAAATACTATTGACTTTTCAGCCGATTTATATTATAATACAAACCGTAACCGCGCCGAACGGTCGCGCGATATGTTGCCGAAAGGTGTTATCGCGAGGAAAGTCCGGGCTTCACAGGGCAGAGTAGCTGATAACGTCAGCCGCAGGCGACTGCCGGGAAAGTGCAACAGAAATAGACCGCCTTCGTTTTGAAGGTAAGGATGGAAAGGCGAGGTAAGAGCTCACCCGTTTCTATGGTAACATAGATCCGCTGTAAACCCTACTTGAAGCAACACCGCACGCAGATGTTTGCCCGACACATATTTGCAAGGTGGCACGGGGGCAACCCCGAAGCTTGTTGGTGACAATAAGCGAAGATAGATGACCGTTTAAGACAGAACCCGGCTTATAGACGCGATTACAAATAAAAAAGTCCTCTCAATTGAGAGGGCTTTTTATTTTATTTCTTGCTCTAAATTTTCGAATAGATTTGATTGAAAAAATTCAATTATAGAAATATTCAATCCATCGCAAATTTTTTTAATTGTTGAAATTGTAACGCTATGATTTCTGCCACTAGTAATATTGTTTAAGGTGGATTGTGTGATACCGCAAATTGTGGCGAGTTTGTTTATTGTTATTTTGCGTTCATTGCATAATTCATCAATCCTGTTTCGTGTTGCCTCACCTATTGTCACAAATCCACCACCTTTCAAATGAATCTTGGTTACTTTTATATTGTACCCTTTTTTTGCAGAAAAGTTTAACTCAAAAGAGTTGACTTTTTAACTTTTTTGAGTTATAATGTGGCAGTTACTATTATATTTTTAGGAGAGAAGTAATATGAAAGCGTATTTGGCTGAAATAGATGGGCAAAGAGATTTCTATAGTCGTATAGGTATTAATCCAGATTTATCTCATAATACAGATGGTGTTGATAGAGGAAATTTATATGAAAATAAGTTGAATATTGATAATATTAATAAGGTTTTATTTCAAGCAATTAAATATGCTTCTCGAATTAGGATTAGAGGAGAAAAATTACCTGCCAATATTATTTTAAATGATTTAAATAGAGAAACTGTGTATATTTTTCAATCAGCGGATTTACTTAATGAAATAGAAAAGGTATATTTTGGTGCTGCAAGCAAAGGTAACGATGAATTTACCACAGACGCAAGACATATTGAAATTGATTATTCATCAAGTGAGGGGCTGTTGCAACTTCTGCAATATGTAAATAGCGATAACTATACTAAATACCATATCGATAAATATAACATTATAGGCCTTTCCCAACAATATTATAAGGTTAATCCTGATAAGGATAAATTCATTAAGGGGGGGAATTCTGAAATTAGAAACCCTAAAGTATTAAATGATAGGATATATCCATACAGTAGTAGTGATAATCTTGAATTTGAGGATATAATGGATTGCTTGAATCCTGGATTATTGCAACGAGAACAGGGGGCTTATTATACTCCCAAAGCATATGTTGAAGAAATGCATAAATTATTATATCAAGCAATAAGTGAAATTCCCGAAGGTAAAGATTATATTATTATTGATCGTTGTGCTGGTACGGGAAATTTGGAAGAAGGATTGCCAGATGAAGTATTAAAACACTGTATTTTGTCAACTATTGAATTTAATGAATATGTGATACTCAATTTAAAATACGGAGATAAATGTCTTGTTGTTATTCCTAACACAGATGCTCTGGCATACGATATTATTCCTGCTGAACAAAATGAACAAGGTGTATCTAATGATTATATCCGTGAAAAAGTAAATGATGAGAATTGCGTGGTTATATTAATGGAAAATCCACCATTTAGTGAATCTGGAAGCGGAGGCTCTCAAAACACAGGAAAAAAAGAAAATGTATGGAAACAAAGTTTTGTTATTAGAAAAATGCGTAATGAGTACAGTGGAGTTGTATTAAATGATTTGTCTAATTTATTTATTTGGAGTGGATTTAAGTATTATTTAAAAAATCCATCTGATAGCTATATTTTATATTCTCCTAGTAAATATTGGAGAAATCAAAATCTTGTTAATAAACAGTTTTGCGGAGGATTCCTTTGTAACAGACAAGAATTTCATGCATCACAAAGTTCTGCAATATCTTGCATTTGGTGGAAAAATGTTGATGATTATACAACAGAAGAATTAACACTTATACCATATGATATTTTAGGAAATAAGGTTATACGTGCATCAAATGATATTACTATAAAAAAAGCATATCACAATTTATCTGAAGCTTATGATAAAAGAAAAGATAATGATGATAAAATTGGTATAATTTGTGAGCGAAACGGTAATGAATTTATCGATAATGGACGCAAGAAATACATAACTCCATTATACAACAAAAATATAATAGGGTACATGATGGCAAGTAATTTTCAAATTGATAGAAAAGATGTATCTTTAACTAGATGTGGTCTATATAAGGCGCATGGTTTCTATCTTCGTTCTGATAATTATTTGGAAAAAATCCCTTTATTTGTAGCTGCTACTTTTCCTTATGACAAATGGTATAAAACTGATGTATATTCAAAATCTTATGATGGACAGGGAATTTATGTTGCGGATAAGGAGTTTTTGAAGCGTTGTTTAATCTATACTGCATTAACCCCTAAAAACAAGTGTCGTTCACTAATAGGAAGCGACAATCGTTTTTACAGAAACGAACTGTGTTTTGATAAAAACGATACTATTGCTTATACTTCATTACAATCATTAATAAATGAGGAATGTGAACTATTGGAGATTGAAGAAAATTTGCTTAAATATTGGAATGATGTATTATTTGAGGTGAAGCGAACAGAAGAATATAGGAATATAATTAAAAACAATCCTGATTTTAGATTTGGATTATGGCAGATAATGGAAGAAATCAATATCAAAATTGATAGTGGTAGAAAAAATAGACAAGGAGAAGCTGTGCTAGTATATAAATACGCAAATCTCAATACTGCAATTAAGACACTAGATGCAACAATTAAAATGTATTATGAAACCCATATTATACCATTGTTATTCCAATATGAATTGATAAAATAACCACTATAATAGTCAGTATTTAATGACAAAACGGCGAGCTAATGCTCGCCGTTTTGATTTTGTTAGTCTCGCGCGTCATTCTTGAGCGAAGTGCCCAGCACGAAGCGAAGAATCTTGTGCGGATGCGTTTTATTTCTTTACCGCATACAAATTTAAATCCCACGCAGGGATATAGGGAAAACGTCTTAAATAAAGGGAGTAATCGGGGTATAATTCCTTAACTAATTCGGGCAAAGCAAACATATCCTCACTTCTGTGATAGAGAGAAACAAGGAGCTTTGGGGAGTGCGTTTTTATGGTGTTTGCAGATCCTAAAAGTGCTTCTTTTTCGGAGCCTTCAACGTCATATTTTATGTAGTCAACCTGTGCACCACTGAGAACCTCGTCAACTGAAACAACTGGAACTTCCTTGATTTTTGAAACAATATTACCCTTTGAAACGATGCCTGCATTTCTATTGCCACTCGCGTCAAAAAGCAGGGTGGTTTTTTCATTCCAAGCACCTGCATTGATACATTGAATATCAATATTATCAATGGTTTGAGCATATTCGTTGAGCTTTCTAAAATTTCGGGCGTCGGGCTCAAGAGCAATTGCAGTTTTTAAATTTGGATTAAACTGAAGCATCTCTCTTATTGTATCTCCGTTATATGCACCGAGGTCAACGTATCTAATTATGTTCTTACAATTAAGAATTTCATCATAAACCTGTGCCTTGTCGCTTTCACTATTCCAAAGATACTTGATGTCACCACTTAGCTTGTAGAAAATCACATTTTCATAAATTCTCTTTGATTCTTCATCGGCAAGAAGCTCGCAAACTTCTTCAAATCTTTCACGATTTTCTTCAAAAAATTCAATGGTGAAAAGTGTTTCACCGAAAACGGGCACGTCGGGAGCATATAATTCGCACTCATCTGCCACTTTCTTAAAAAGTGTCATAACGTCAGGAAGAGAAGAAGCAAACGATAACAATACGATGGGATTTTGCCCTTCGTATTTTTCTTTCATAGCGGAATATGAAATAACAGTTTTTCCGTGGAACGAATGTCCGCGCACGAAGCCGTCACTTGCAAAGAAATCGGAAATTTCGATTCCGTATTTGTTGCAAACGGCAATAATTTTGTCCGCACCGTTGCCCATACCATACATAACGATGGGACGATCACACTTGGCAAGGTAGTGCCATAAATCAGTTTTTATATTTATATTCATATATATCTCCAATAATTTATTAATAAGATTATACCATAAATTAGAGTATATTTCAAGTGTAAATTAAACGTTCAATTTTTGATTTGTCTCTCTATTAGCCTTCTCCAGCGGAGAAGGGGGACCATCTTTGATGGTGGATGAGGAGAACACCATTTAGTATAAATGAAGGAATTTAACATAAAACAAAAACCTTGATTTTTCAAGTAATTTCTTTATGTTAACAAACGAAATTTGGTTGAGAAAGACCATTGCTTTCACAAACCGTGTTCTCCTCATCCACCGCAAGCGGTCCCCCTTCCCCGCTGGGGAAGGCACAGATAAATCCCAATTTATCGTTATGATGATATTTTTATCGAAATATGAAATATTTTTGCCAAACCTATTGCAATTTTTATTATATTATGGTATAATAACACGGTTAAAAAATTAAAGAAAATATATGCCAAAATCATATATGACTTATCCAGAGTGGCGGAGGGACGTGCCCTGTGAAACCACAGCAACCTACTTAATTTAGCAAGGTGCTAATTCCCGAGAGATGAGATTTTATTTCGTGTCCTCGGTCAGCCGAGGCTTTTTTAGTGCTTATTTTTTCGGTTAATATTGATTTTGGTATAAAAAGAAAGGAATTTTAAAATGAAGAAAGTATTGTTTACTTCCGAGTCCGTTACTGAAGGACATCCCGACAAAATATGTGACAAGATTTCCGATGCGGTTCTTGACGCGCTTCTTGCTCAGGACCCCTATAGCCGTGTTGCTTGTGAAACTTGCTGCACAACAGGTCTTGTAATGATTATGGGCGAAATTACAACAAAGGCAGTTATCGACTATCAGAAGATAGTTCGTGAAACAGTTAGAGAAATTGGCTACGATAGAGCAAAATACGGCTTTGACTGTGATTCTTGCGCAGTTCTTAGCTCTGTTCACGAGCAGTCACCCGACATTGCTCTTGGTGTTGATAAATCCCTTGAAGCAAAGAATGGTGAATTTGAAGATCAGTATGACACAGGTGCAGGTGACCAGGGTCTTATGTTTGGCTTTGCTTGTGATGAAACTCCCGAGCTTATGCCTCTTCCCATTTCACTTGCTCATAAGCTTGCAATTCAGCTTACAACAGTTAGAAAGAATCACACACTTGATTATCTTCGTCCCGATGGTAAGACACAGGTTACAGTTGAATATCAGGATGACATGCCCGTTAGAGTTGACACAGTTGTTATCTCAACACAGCACTCTGATTCAGTAACTCTTGAGCAAATTAGAGAAGACCTCATTGCTAACGTAATCAATCCCATCATTCCTGCAAACCTTATAGATGTTGAAACAAAAATTTACGTTAATCCCACAGGCCGTTTTGTAGTAGGTGGCCCTGCAGGAGATAGTGGTCTTACAGGTAGAAAGATTATCGTTGATACATACGGTGGATATTCTCGTCACGGTGGCGGTGCATTTTCCGGTAAGGATCCCACAAAGGTTGACCGTTCAGCTTGCTATGCAACAAGATATATCGCAAAGAATATCGTTGCTGCAGGTCTTGCAAAGAAGTGTGAGGTTCAGCTTGCATATGCTATCGGTATAGCAAAGCCCGTATCCGTTATGATTGATACATTTGGTACAGGCGTTGTTGATGAAGCTCTCATCTCCGAAGCAGTTCAGAAGCACGTTGATCTTCGTCCTGCTGCTATTATTGATAGATTCCAGCTTCGTCGTCCCATTTACAGTGCAACTGCTGCATATGGACATATGGGTCGTGAAGACATCAATGCTCCTTGGGAACAGAGAGACCTTGCTCCCGTTCTTAAGGCAGAGCTTTTGAAATAATAAATAATTTTAATGACCTCAAATGATATCATTTGAGGTCAATTTAGAAGAAAGGGGGATAATGCCGATGGAAAAATACAATGAAAACGTTGAAAAGAGTGAAATTGAAACGCTCGAAGGTTCGGTTGAATATATAATTTATTCCAACGAAGAAAACGGATATACCATTCTTGAAATGGTTGTTGGTAAGGGTGAGATTGTTACCGCGGTTGGTGTTATGCCCTATATTGGAGAGGGAGAAAATCTTAAAGTCTACGGCAAATGGGTGCACAATCCCAAATATGGCAGACAGTTTTCTGTTTCTTCTTATGAAAAGGTGATGCCCGCCGATGCGGTTTCAATTTTGCGCTATCTCGCATCGGGTGCTATCAAGGGAATTGGGCCTAAAACGGCTCAAAAAATAGTTGATTTGTATGGTGAGGAAAGCTTTGACGTTATTGAAAATCATCCCGAATGGCTTTCTGAGATTCCCGGAATAAGCCTTAAAAAAGCGCGAGAAATCGGTGAAAGCTTTCAAAAAAGTGCCGGTATGAGAAGCACAATGATGTTCTTCCGCGATTATTTTGGTGCAGCTCTTACTATGAAGATATACAAGAGATGGGGCTCAAAATCTGTTGATATGGCAAAAACGAATCCATATATTCTTTGTGAGCAAATTGACGGAATCGGCTTTGAAAAGGCTGATAATATGGCTCGTGCTCTTGGATTTGATAGGGATGGAATTGAAAGAATTTGTTCGGGCCTTGTGTATATGATGAAATATCGAATTGCACACAACGGTCACGTTTGCTTGCCCGAAAATCAGGTTATTGACGAGGGTGCAAACCTTCTTGAAGTAGAAAAGGAGCACATAAAAATGGCTCTTTCAGCACTTTACTATCAAAATAAGCTTTGCGCAGTGACTTATGACGGCGTAAAATATATTTATGAAAAAGAGAGCTATGAATCGGAAAAATATATTGCGAGAAAGCTCGATTTGTTGGATAAGGTGTGCGCGTCAGTCGACACAAAGGATATGGGCGCATTTATCTCTAAAGAAGAAAATAGAACCGGAATTTCATATGCGCCGCTTCAAAAGAAGGCTATTGCTTCATCACTTGAGTCGGGTGTTATGATACTTACAGGTGGGCCGGGAACGGGTAAAACCACCGTTGTTCGAGCACTCATTGATATATTTGACAGTATGGGCTATGACGTAGCCTTGGCAGCACCTACAGGACGCGCAGCAAATAGAATGAGCGAAGCAACCAGTAGAGAGGCTAAGACTATTCATAGATTGCTTGAAATGGATTTTTCCGATAACATTTACGGAAAATTCACCAGAAACGAGGACTATCTTCTTGATGAAGAGGTAATTATCGTTGATGAAGCATCAATGATTGACCAAAACCTTATGTGTTCACTTTTGAAGGCAATAAAGCCGGGTGCAAGACTTATAATTATTGGTGACAGTGATCAGCTTCCTTCCGTTGGTGCAGGAAACGTTTTAAGGGATATTATTGAGGGTAGAAAATTTGCCACAATTAAGCTCAACGAGATATTCCGTCAGGCAAGTGAGAGCTTGATTGTAACCAATGCTCACGCGATAAATAGGGGAGAAATGCCTGATTTAACAGTGAAAAATAAGGACTTTTTCTTCCTTCCTCGCCAAAATAACGTTGATATTGCAAACACTGTTGCAGACCTTTGCAAAAACCGTTTGCCCAAGGCTTACGGAGTAAAGGCAACTGCCAATATTCAAGTTATTTCACCTTCTCGAAAGGGTGAGGCGGGTACTGAAAATCTTAACGTCTTACTTCAAAAAACACTTAATCCCGAGCAATTTGGCAAAAAAGAATATAAATATAGACAAGTTATTTTCCGTCAAGGTGATAGGGTTATGCAAATAAAGAATAACTATGATATCACTTGGGAAAAGAATGACGGCACACAGGGTAACGGAATTTTTAACGGTGATATTGGCTTTATTTACGATATAGACCATAAAAATCAGACGATGGAAATTGTTTTTGACGATAGAAACGTGCAATATGATTTTTCATATCTTGAGGAGCTTGAGCACGCGTATGCAATTACTGTGCATAAGAGCCAGGGTAGTGAATATCCAATCGTCATTATTCCTGCCTACCGAGCTCCTGAAATGCTTTTGACTCGAAATATGCTTTACACAGCGGTAACAAGGGCACAGGGTATGGTAATTATAGTTGGCGACGAGGGCATTGTTAAAACAATGGTTGAAAATAATAAACAAACCTTGAGATATACAGGACTTTCAAGACTTTTGGGTGGTTCAAATGAAAATAAATAACGTAATTTCAAATCTTTTGTTTCCACCAAAGTGCGCAAACTGTAATGAATTGCTTGATATAAAGCTCACGCAAAAGCACGTTGATCCTCTTTGCCCGTCTTGCAGATTGCACTATGAAAACGAAAAGCAAAGGGAGTGCAATATTTGTGGTTTGAAGATGGAATTTTGCCGTTGTATGCCTAAAAATATGCAAAAAGCACAGTGTACAGCGCTTTTAAAATTGATTTCATATCGTGCAAATGATGAAAATTTGCCAATTAGAAATTTCATTTATTCAATCAAGCACAGTGACTATAAAGTTAGCTTTGATTTTATTGCTGAGCAAATGAGAAAGTCACTTATTGCTGAGATGCGCGCTGCAAATCTTATGCCAAGTGATTGTGTAATTACATATTTGCCTCGCTCATACAAAAACAAGGCAAAGGATGGCTTTGACCAAAGCTTAAGACTTGCAAAAGCATTGTCTAAAGTGACGGGTATTGAATTTGTAAATTGCTTTTCAAGAAGGGTTAGAAGTGGTGAACAAAAGAAGCTCAACGTATATGAGCGCAAGCTTAATATGAATTCGGCATACAAGCCAAGAAGCGTAGAGGATAAATTAAAAAACAAGACGGTTATACTCGTTGACGATATTGTTACAACGGGCTCGTCAATGGCAGCGTGTGCAAGAATTGCCTATTCAATGGGCGCATATGCCGTTATGGGAGTTTCTTTAGGATATACCGAAAAAAATAAATAAAAATAAAAAATAAAACATTGATTTGTTTTTTTTCTTATGCTATAATAGAAATGTTAGGGTAATATACTAAAAAGGAGGAGAGCGGAATGGCTAATAAAAACTTTTTGACAACTGATATTGGCATTGATCTTGGAACAAGCTCCGTTCTCGTCTATGTCAAGGACAAGGGAATAGTTCTTCGTGAGCCAAGTGTTGTAGCTATTGATAACGATACAAATAAAATTGTTCGTATCGGCAAGGAGGCACAGCAAATGCTTGGTCGCGCGCCTGAGAATATTTCCATAATTCGTCCCCTTAAAGATGGAGTTATCAGTCAGTATAGCGTTACTCTTAAAATGCTTCAGTATTTTATTTCACACGCGTGTGGAACGACGCTTGTTCGTCCAAGAGTTATGATTTGCGTGCCTGCAGGTATTAATGAGGCTGAGGAAATGACAGTTATTAATGCCACAAATCAAGCAGGTGCACGTCAAACTCTGCTTATTGAAGAGCCTGTGGCTGCTGCCTTGGGTGCAGGAATTGACATAAACGGCTCAACTGGAAATATGGTTGTTGATATTGGTGGTGGAACTACTGATATTGCCGTTATTTCATATGGTGGTGTGGTTGTTTCTGAGTCAATTAAAATTGCCGGTAATGAGCTTGATGAGTCCATAATGGCTTATATGAGAAAGAAATATAAGGTACTTGTTGGCGAGCGCACCGCTGAAGAAATTAAAATTAAGGTTGGTAAGGTTTTTGACGTTCCCACAAGCAAGCCACTTGAAATGAGTGTTAAGGGTAGATGTCTTGTAAAGGGACTTCCCAAGGTGGTTACCTTTAACGGAAAAGAAACACTTGATGCTATCAAAGAGCCATTGAATGCCATTTTGAATACTATTTGCTTGGTTATAGAAAGAACTCCACCTGAGCTTCTTGGGGATATTTATAAAAACGGTATAGTGCTTACAGGTGGTGGATCAAAGCTTACAGGACTTGATAAGCTGATAGAAAAGAAAACGGGTATTCGTGCTTACGTTGCTAAGGATCCTGTATCCTGCGTGGCACTTGGCACGGGTAAATCTCTTGAGAGCATTGAGGGTGGCCCTCTTGCATTCTTGAGTAGCTTTGGAAACAATTAAGAATTATTAAAAATCACGGGGATTTATGCTTCGTGATTTTTGTAAAGGAGATATATTATGGTAGAACAGATTATCACAAAGGGATATAAGCCCGAAAAGGCACTTGCTTACTTCGAGGAGCTTTGTAAGATTCCTCATGGCTCAGGAAATGAAGAGGCAGTTGCGCGCTACATTGAAAATTTTGCGAAGGAAAGAAATCTTTTCGTTATTCGCGATACAAATAATAACGTGTTTATAAGAAAAGAGGCAACTAAGGGTTACGAAAACGTGCCTGCATACTTGCTTCAGGGACATACCGATATGGTGTGTGCAAAGCTTACAACGTCAACTCACGACTTCGAAAAGGATGCACTTGATCTTTATATGGAAGATGGCTGGCTTAGAGCGCGTGGAACGACTCTTGGCGGTGATGACGGCATTGCAGTTGCATTTATGTTGGCACTTTTAGACGGTGAAATTGAGAATCATCCCACACTCGAATGCCTTTTTACAGTTGAAGAGGAAACGGGACTTGGCGGTGCTGAAAGCTTTGACTATTCAGTTGTTACTGCACACAAGATGATAAATCTTGACTCCGAAAGTGAGGGCGAGGTTTGTGCAGGATGTGCAGGTGGTGTTAGAAGTAAGATTGACTTTGTTCCAACACTTGAAACGTCAAATGGTGACGTTATAACACTTATTGTAGACGGACTTTTTGGGGGTCACTCAGGCGTTGAAATCAATTGTGGACGCGCAAATGCAATTCTTATGACAGTAAATATTTTGAATGAAATTTCAAAAGAGCAGGGATTGGCACTTGTTTCACTTGTCGGTGGGGAAAAAGATAATGCAATTCCTCGTATGTGTGAGGCAAAATTCGTTGTTGAAGATTCAGCAAGGGCGGTTGCTACTATTGAAAAGCTTGACGAAGAAATAAGAAAATCTCTTGTTGAGGCTGATGCAGGTCTTAAGATTTCCGTTTCAGTTGAAAATGACGTTGAAAGCATTGAAACTCTTGCTGAGGGTGAAAAGATGCTCTCTCTCGTTGGTGGACTTAAAATTGGTGTACTTTCAATGAGTGCACATCTTGATGGACTTGTAGAATTTTCAAGAAACCTTGGTGTAATTGAGGTAAATAAAAACGGAGCTTATATAACATATTCTTCTCGTTCTTCTAAAGAAGAGCAAATTGATTTTTCAATTGCCGAGGTTAATGCTCTCGTGACTGAGCTTTCTGCAAACGTGCGTCACACGGGTAGATATCCCGGCTGGGATTTTCTCCCCGAAAGTGATTTGCGCGACACATACGTTAAAAAGTATAAGGAGCTTATGGGTAAGGACGTTCAAACCGTTGTTATTCACGCAGGTCTTGAATGTGGTATTATCAAGTCAAGAATTCCCGAAATGGATATCATTTCCGTAGGACCTAATATGAGAAACATCCACACACCCGACGAAGCACTCCACCTTGATTCTTGTGGTAGACTTTTTGAGGTTTTGTGCGCAGTTTTGAGTGATAAATAAATATTTAAATACTGGAGGCAAAATGCCTCCCGTATTTTTATATAAATTGGGGTTTATAGAGCACTTTGTTCGCACAAACCCAACGGATTGTTTTGCCGCGCTTTTTTAAAAGCGCGCGCCCGCGCGGCGCGAGCGCAAAAACGGCATTTTCTTTTTGCAAAGCTTTTTCTTTTGGGTCTCTTGCTTCAAAAGAAAAAGCGTTATAACCGTTTTGATAGCAAAACCATTTAGCCGCTTTTCTTTGGCAAAAAGAGCCGCAAAGAAAAGCTAACAAAAGAAACGGCGAATACAGGGCTACGCGCCCCGTACCCGCGCCACT
>JAZTYY010000047.1:0-33275 GCA_045637205.1 Eubacteriales bacterium
AAACAAAATGAAATTTCCAATTTCAATTCTACACCCAAAGAATTAAAAAATACTATTCCCTCTGCAATTAAAGACTATCATTATCCGAATAATCAAACATATTTATTTGTTGATGTTGAAACTGCAACAAAATCAAATGATAGTGTTTGCGCTATAGGTTCAATAATTATCAAGAATGGTATATCTACCAATTTTTACTCACTTATTAACCCACAAACTCATATTACTAACACTCGCATACATGGTATAAGCGATAGTGATGTTGTTAATGCTCCAACATTAGATCAATATTGGTCTAATATAGCCAACTTGATTGGTAATGATTACATAATTATCGGTCATAACATTGCATTTGATATTGCCGTATTAATTAAACATTTGGAAAAATTAAATATAGAATTCAATCCAATAAGAAAAATTGATACTATGGCAGTAGCAAAAGATATTCTATATAATTTTGAAACACAAACTGGCGATTTAAAACTTGATACGATCTGTGAAAAGTTGAATATACCTCTTAATCATCATAACGCTGAAAGTGATATTTTTGCAACCAAACAAGTACTCGAAACTTTGCTCATTGTTGGTAATAGAAATATATCCGATTTTACTAATATACATCATAGTAGCGCTAGAGATATTACTATTGGAAATATTAAAAAAGTAAGTACTTCACGATATTGGGATGATATATATGCAGGCAGAACACCTCTTTATTTTACAAACTGGAATAACGTGTCTTATGATTCGAATCCTGAATATGATGATGTAGAAATAGAAGTATTACAATTTGCTTCTATGATGGATAGAGAAAAATGTGATATACCTAGAATTGTAAATCAAGTAAATCTCATAAAATCTTGCATTCATAGTATTGGTGGGAAAATTTACGGAAAAGGGGCTAAAACAGCTAAATGTTATATAGAATTCTATTATATGGATTTAGCTGAATACATTAAATTAAAAAATTTAGGATATAAAATATATCATGCAATTGACGTGGAAAACTTTATTTTAAATAATAATGAAGTGATAGAACAATTCGCATTAAAACAAAAGAAAGCTATTATCCTTGCTGAACAAGAAAAAGAGCGAATTATCAAAGAACGTAATGAGAAAAAAGCTCAACGTGAAGCTAAAAAACTTGAACCTAAAGAATCTCCAAAAAGAGTTACACGAAAAGTTGCTCAACTTAATGATCAAGGAGAAACCATAAATGTTTTTGATTCTATTGCAAATGCAGTTAAAATAACTGGAACAAACTCCAAAAGCATTCGAGATTGTTGTAATGGTGTTCAAAAGCATGCTGGGGGCTTTGTTTGGAAATACATTGATAATGACGAGACAACTGAATAAGCATTTATATAATTGCTAATGGAAGGTAGAGCCCCTCTCTACCTTCCATTTTCACAAATTGAGGATTATACATATTTTTCATTCAGCTATTCTGATTAAAAAATAGCAAAAAAATGCTTATGGATTTCCTTCCCATCTCGCCAATTCCACCCATTTTACCGACTCTACTCATATCTCCTTTTTCGAGAGAATGAATGGTTACGCGTCGAGTCCACCAAACAAAAAGCACCTGCAATTTGCAGGTGCTTTCTATTTTATCCAATAAATATTTCCTTAATTTGATATTTGGGTTCGCAGGTAACGTTAATTCCGAGCTTTTTGAGGACTTCAACGTCGGCACTTGGAAGCATTACTGTGGAATGAATGTCACATCCTGCAAGCTTTGGAAGATGCTTAAGCACGTGCGCTGCAGTTGCGGACGTATGTGCACTAATGGACAATGCAATCAAAATCTCATTTACATTGAGCTTTTTATAAGTTCTTGAAAGATACTTGCATTTGAGCTTTTGAACGGGCTCAATTACCTCGGGCGCAAGCAAGTGTATCTCGTCAGGAATGCCCGTAATCTCCTTTAAAGCATTAAGAATAAGCGCTGAAACACTTTCAAGCAATTCGGTTGATTTTCCTGTGATAATTCTACCGTCCCAAAGCTCAATCGCCGCAGAGGGAACGCCTGTTTCTGCACTCTTGGCTTTAGCAGCTGCAACCACCTTGCGATAGTCCTTTGTAATTCCTGCATGCTGCATCAAAAGTTCAATCTTTTGAACGGCATTCTGATTTCTTTCGGTATCGTCATCACGACAAGCGCAACGAGCATCGTAATAACGGCGAACGATTTCGCGTTTTGATGCGTCAATTACTGCCTCATCGTCGATGATGCAATTACCAACCATATTTACGCCCATATCTGTGGGAGAGAAATAGGGGGATTGTCCGTCATATATACCCTTAAAAATCGCGTCAAGCACGGGAAAAATTTCAACGTCACGGTTATAATTTACCGAAAGAACACCGTATTTTTCAAGGTGGTAGGGGTCAATCATATTGACGTCGTTCAAGTCGGCAGTTGCCGCCTCATATGCAAGATTTACGGGGTGACGAAGGGGCTTGTTCCAAATCGGGAACGTCTCAAACTTCGCATATCCCGCCTTAATTCCGCGCTTATTATCGTTATAAAGCTGAGAGAGGCAAACTGCCATCTTTCCACTACCGGGTCCTGGGCCTGTTACGATAACAAGCTCTTTTTCGGTTTCAATATATTCGTTTTTGCCAAATCCATCGTCACTAACTATCTTTTCAACGTTTGAAGGATATCCTGCGATTGTATAATGATGATAAATCTTTATGCCCTGTTCTTTAAGCTTTCTCTCAAATTTTGCAACAGCAGGATGCACGGACTCAAAACGAGTGAGAACTACACTACCAACGTAAAGTCCTACACCACGAAATGCATCGATGAGTCGAAGCACGTCAAGGTCATAGGTGATACCAAGGTCACCTCTGATTTTATTCTTTTCAATGTCATCGGTGTTTACTACAATTACGATCTCAGCCTCATTCTTAAGTTGAAGAAGCATTTGAAGCTTTGAGTCTGGTTTGAATCCGGGAAGCACTCTGGATGCGTGATAATCGTCAAAAAGCTTGCCTCCAAACTCAAGATAGAGCTTGCCGCCAAACTGATCAATTCTATCCTTGATATGCTTTGACTGTAATTCAATATATTTTTGATTATCAAAACTTATATTCATATTGTCCCCTTAATCATTACGTGATTTGAATGCGCGTTCCATATCGCGCTTTGCATCGTTTCTTGCCATATCCTCGCGCTTGTCATAAAGCTTTTTGCCTCGGCAAAGTCCAATTTCAATCTTTACTCTTGAATTTGAAAGGTAAACCTGAAGTGGCACAAGGGTATATCCTTTTTGCGATACGAGACCGAAAAGCTTTAATATCTCCCTTTTGTGAAGAAGAAGCTTCTTGGGACGCAATGGGTCTTTGTTATAGATATTTCCCTGTTCATATGGGCTTATGTGCATACCGAGAACGAAAACCTCACCGTCCTTAATGTCGCAATAGGCTTCCTTAACGTTCACCTTGCCTGCGCGAATGCTTTTTACCTCAGTGCCAAAAAGCTCAACGCCTGCCTCATACTTTTCTTCAACAAAATAATCGTGATATGCTTTTTTGTTTTGAGAAATTATTTTAATTGAATTTTTATCTGCCATAATTCACCTATACAAGCTTTTCATATGCAACACGCTCTTGTCCATCAAGCAGGCGTATTGTTCCACAATATTCAAAGCCGTTCTTTTCAAGCATTTTTCTCATGGGGACATTACCCTCGTGAGTATCAACTCTAATGCTTAAATATCCGTTTTCGTTTGCATAATTGCAAAGGAATTTGATTATTTCTTCAGCAATTCCCTTGCCGCGATTAGCACTATTTATTGCTATTCTATGTAATGCGAGATATTCACCGTCTGAAATCCATGCGCCACAGTAGATTTTTTTATATGTAGGCTCACCGTGAAGCATAAGCGCAAAGGTTGCACATATTTCACCATTGTCAACTACAACAAATCCACGCTCGAGCATAACATCCTCTTTAACAATATCCCTTGTGGGATAGCCGTATTGCCATTGGTCTATACCAAGGCGACCGATGCTCTCTCTTGCATCGGAAATGATTTGCATTATTCTGTCAATATCCTTTTTTTCTGCGAGTCTGATAATCATATTATTCCCCCCGATTTAGTATATAGACTTAATTACATTCAGTACATTTGCTCGTTTTTCCAAGCAGATTGGCGGTTATTTCGTCCGCAAAATATATTTTTTGTGCGCCTAAAATAACTTCACAGTTGAGGTCGGTATGCCAAACATTACCTTCCTTAGTAAAGAAAACGTCGCCAGCCTTATATTCGTTATTTTCAAGTGATTCATAAATACTATCTGTAGTACCTGATAAGCATCTTTCACAAGCTTTTTCTTTACCCTCAAATTTGGCTTCATCTATCGTGCCGTGGAATATTGTTTTTGAATTTGCCAGATATGAGCACTTATAGCTATTATGCCAAAGCTTGCCTGATTCCGTCCAAAACACGTCACCATCATTTGCCAAAAGTGAATCCTCTTTGTCTTGTATATCCTGTCTAATTGATGAAACAATACTTTCATCAGCGCGAATACCAGTATACCTTGAGTCATCAGCTTCAGTATTGCAAGACGGCAAAATCAAGCAAAGAATTATTGATAATATTATCAAATTTACTATTTTCATAATTTTTACCTATATATGAATATATTTACCTATTATAATATTAACACAATTTTACGTATATAGCAAGAGTTTTTTGCTTTTTTAATAAAAAAATAAGGGCACCAATTTTTTGGTGCCTTTATTTTATAATTGCTTTAAAATTCTTGCCGTGGTTGGCTGAACGGTAATATAATTTTCAAAGCTTTCGTATGAAAGCATATCTATCCATTTACCCTCAAGACGAGTACGATAAATACTCTCTCCACCATTGGCAACAACTACAACGCGTGAGTCTTCTTTTGTTCTTTCAAAGGAGATGGTTTCAGCTCCGTGATCAACAACACGGAACGAGCCTCTATCAAATGCCTTTTCAATATTTCTAAGCTCACCGAGCTTTTTATAGTGCTCTAAAATTTCAACGTTCTCCCTACCCCAAGGATAAGTTCTGCGACAGAAGGGATCGTGATAACCCTCAAGTCCTGCTTCATCCCCGTAAAATACGGAAGGAATACCGTAAACCGTATATTGCAAAATCGCAGCCATTTTAAGTCGCTTTATTGCAATATCCTTTTCTTGCGCGCTCATTCGCATAACTGCGAGATGATCGTTTGAGGCATCGGGACGATAATTATCACCAAGTACTGTAAGTATTCTTTCAGTATCGTGTGTGCCAAGGATATTCATAAGTGAATCACTAACACATCTTGGATAAGATGCATAAAGCTCAACCAATACATTATAGAGCATCTCTGCACTGCCATAAGTAACAAAATCTATGATACCGTTTCGAAGAGGATAGTTCATAACACTATCAAGCTGACGGCCGTGTAAATAGTTGCGTCTATGACCATATGCGCTCTTAACTGCGGCATTTTCCCATACTTCACCTATAACTATACCCTGTCCGTTTGAGTTTTGATGAACTCTTTCGCGAAGCTGATACAAAAATTCGTCCGGCAATTCATCAGCAACGTCAAGACGCCATCCGCCAATTCCCATCTTTGTATATTTTTCTATAACTCCGCCTTCCCCAACAAAGTAATTGCGACACTCGGGATTATTTTGATTTAGCTTTGGCAAAATGTCAATTCCCCACCAAGAATCATAGTCACAAGGATATGATTTGAAATAATACCAATCACGGTATTTGGAATTTTCACAGTTGCAAGCGCCGTTAGTAACGTATCTTCTATACTTATTAAAGTACATACTGTCATCACCGGTATGATTGAAAACACCGTCCAAAATGATGCTAATTCCCTTTTCCTTTGCCTTGTTGAGCAATGAAATGAATGCTTCCTCGCCACCGAACATCTCGTCGATGGTCATATAATCTCCTGTATCGTACTTATGATTTGAATAAGCCTTAAAAATCGGGCTCAAATAAATAACCTTAGTCCCAAGAGATTCAAGATAATCAAGCTTATCTTCGATTCCCTTAAGGTTGCCACCAAAGAACATATTATTCTTAAGCTTATCACCTGGATTTTTAGCATATTGAGGAATTCCATTATACCAATCCTCATTGATTACGTAATCATCGCGCCAATATTGTGCAATTTCACCCTTTGCGAATCTATCAACAAAAATATGGTACATTATTCCCTTGCCAAACCACTCTTTTGCCTTGAAATAATCCTCATAAACAAGAAATGAAAACTTTGATTCAGAATGATATGAAAGATCAAAATCAAAATTATTTATGCTATTAGTAAATAGCGTTCTTGTTCCACGAAGAAATAAAAATTCATAGAAAAAGAGCGCGGGTACAGGCCCACAAAGATCGCGCAGGTTAAGCTCAACAACGTATTCCTCACGTCCTGTTTCATAACTCGTCAAAGTAAGTGGGATATCCCAATACTCCTCACCGTCGCGGTTAATTCTCATAACCACGCCCTGAGTTCCCATATTCGTCGGAATAACTATTCTATATCTGATATCATCATTTACGGAAAATGCCCCGCTATACGAGGCATTTTTCCATGATGAATCAACTTTTATTTCTCTAATAATCTCAACACCATTGGTTGATGCATTATTTTGTAGTTGATTAAACATTTATTATTTATTTCCTGTTATCTTTCTAAGGTTCCAGAATCTATCAGCATATTCTTCGATACTTCTGTCAGCAGCGAAGTAGCCTGCAGATGCGATGTTCATAAGAGACATCTTATTCCACTTCTGCTTATCAGCATAGTCAGCAATCATTCTTTCGTGTGTTGTGCGGTAAGACTCAAAGTCAGCAAGACACATGAAGGGGTCAGCAACACCCATACCTGTGAGAAGGTATCTTGAGATGTGAGCAAATGACTGACCTGCAAAGCCACGGTTGAGGCAATCAATAATCTTATTAAGACGATTATTGTTTGCATAGAACTCGTTGGAGTGGTAGCCTCTTGCCCAAATATCTTCAACTTCCTTAGCTGTAAGACCAAAGATGTACATATTTTCTCTACCTGCAGCAGCAAGCATTTCAACGTTAGCACCGTCAAGTGTACCGATAGTAAGGGCACCGTTAATCATAAGCTTCATACAACCTGTACCACTTGCTTCCTTACCTGCAAGAGAAATCTGTTCAGAAATTTCAGCAGAAGGAATAAGCGCTTCAGCCATACTTACGTTGTAGTCTTCAAGGAACACAACCTTAATCTTCTTAGATACGACGGGGTCATTTTCAATCTCACGGCTGATAAAGCAAATAAGCTTGATAATTTCCTTAGCCATCTGGTATCCAGGAGCAGCCTTAGCACCGAAAATGAATGTCTGAGGCTGAACGTCGAGGTTGGGATTTTCCTTAATATCAATGTAGAGGTTGATGATGTTAAGCGCGTTAAGAAGCTGACGCTTATATTCATGCAATCTCTTGATTTGAACGTCGAATACTGAGTGTGTATCAAGAACTCTGCCTGTCTTCTTATAAAGAAGGTCAGCAAATGCCTTCTTGTTTTCATGCTTAATAGAACGAACCTGCTCAAGAACTGCCTTATCATCTGCATATTTTGCAAAGTTAGCAAGCTCTTCAGGGTTATGTCTATAGCCTGTACCAATGCACTCGTCAAGCAAGCCTGCAAGCTTGGGGTTGGAGTAGCAAAGCCATCTTCTATGAGCGATACCGTTTGTTACGTTATCAAATCTATCAGGATACATCTTATAGAAATCCTTGAATGTTGTTTCCTTAAGAATATCGGAGTGAAGCTTAGATACACCGTTGATAGAATGAGAACCGATAACAGAAAGGTTAGCCATTCTTACTTGACCGTAGCCAATAACGGAAAGCTTAGAAATCTTTTCCCAGTTACCAGGGAAAACGTTCCATGCATCCTTGCAGAATCTTTCGTTGATTTCTTTAATAATCTGATGCATTCTGGGAAGCTTGAGCTGGAAGATATCCTCGTTCCATGTTTCAAGAGCTTCAGGCAATACTGTATGGTTTGTATAGGACACAATCTTCTGAACCATATCCCAAGATCTTTCCCATGAGAAGTGATAATCATCAAGAAGGATTCTCATAAGTTCGGGGATACAAAGCGCAGGGTGTGTATCGTTGATGTGGATAGCAACCTTATCAGCAAGGTTATCAATTGTACCGTAAACTGCCATATGGTCGCGAATGATACTCTGCATTGATGCAGAAACCAAGAAATACTGCTGTGTAAGACGAAGAATCTTACCCTGAGTATGGTTATCAGAGGGATAAAGAACCTTTGTAAGAATATCAGCATTTGTTGCTTCTTCAAGGGATCTTGCATATTCACCCTGTGAGAAAAGGTTCATGTTAAAGTTGTGGATGTTTCTTGCCTTCCAAAGACGAAGCTGAGAAACTGCCTTTGAGTCAGCACCGGAAATCATCATATCGTAAGGAACTGCTTCGTATTCTTCGCAGTTTTCATAGATAACTTCCATATGGTCTTCGCGCCATTCTTCACGAACACGACCACCAAGGCGAACCTTGAAAACTCTGTCTGTTCTGGGTGTAAGCCATACTTCACCACCGGGAAGCCATACGTCAGGAAGCTCGATTTGAACTCCGTCGATAATCATCTGTTTAAACAAGCCGTACTCATAGCAAAGCGAAAATCCTGTTGCGGGATAATCAAGTGATGAAAGAGAGTCCATAAAGCAAGCTGCAAGACGTCCAAGACCTCCGTTTCCAAGACCTGCGTCGGGCTCGCATTCGTAAAGATCGTCAAGCTCAAAGCCAAGTGCCTTGAGAGATTCCTTATAGTTTTCAGCAAGTCCAAGGTTGCAAAGGTTAGTCTTTAAAGATCTACCAAGCAAGAATTCCATGCACATATAGTACACTCTCTTGCCGCCTTCTTCATTAACTGTCTTTTTATATTCTCCTCTTTTAGCTGTGAGAATATCCTTCACTGTCATGGCAGCTGCTTTATACATCTGTTCTCTAGTAGCTTCTTTACTTGTGCAACCGAAGTATCTAGCAAGCTTGCCTTCTAAATTTTCTGTGATTTCGTTCACTGTGGGTTGGTAATTCATGTGTCCTCCAAAAATAAATAGGTATTTGCGATTGTTGCTTTACATTCTTTCGTAAAGCATATAGTATTTTCTTGCGGAAGTTCCCCAAGAAAAATCAGTATCCATAATCTTTTTAGCAAATTTAGGATAAAGTTCTTTGTTATGATAGAGCTCAAGAGCAGCAGTTGTGCGCTCATAAAGCTCACCGGCATAATAGTTTGCAAACGTAAATCCGTTGCCCAAAATTGTACCGTTAAGCAACCAATAACCCTTAATAGAGTCATAAAGGCCACCTGTTTCTCTAACTACGGGAATTGCACCGTAGCGAGAAGCTATCATCTGAGAGAGACCGCAGGGCTCACTCTTTGATGGCATAAGGAATATGTCCGCTGACGCATAAATACGTTTAGACAAATCTCTATCGTACATTATAAGCGCGCGCACCTTATCGTTTCTATTACGTTCAAGCTCCTTGAAGAAATCTTCATATTGAGCCTCTCCCTTACCGAGAACAACAAGCTGAATGTCGTTGTTATCAACAAGTCCATATGCAATTTCACGAACAAGGTCAAGTCCTTTATGTGAAGCAAGACGAGAAATAATCGCTACAAACGGAACATCCTCTCTTTCAGGAAGTCCAAGCTGTCTTTGAAGTTCAGTCTTATTCTTCACTTTTTTGTCAAATTCTCCCGACTTGAAATTCATAAAAATCTCTTTGTCGGTTTCGGGATTATAGTACTTATAGTCAATTCCATTAAGTATTCCCGTAAGCTTATGTGCATTGTTATTGAGTATAGGAGCTAAGCCGTGTGAATATTCATCACCCTTAATCTCCTCTGAATATCTTGGGCTTACAGTTGTAACAACGTTAGCCATTTCAATCGCACATTTCATAAGATTTACACATCCGTTATAGTCGAGGTAATCGGAATAGTCGAAGCCAAACACATAGCCAAGCACATCATGTGAAAACTGTCCCTGATATTCGATATTATGGATTGTGAAAACTGTCTTAATTTGTTGGTATTCTTTTCTCCAACGATACTGGAAGTTAAGATAAGGAAGTGTTAGCGCTGCCTGCCAGTCGTGTGCGTGAAGCACATCAGGATAATACTTAAGCACTCCAAGCATCTCTACTACTGCTTTGCAGAAAAATGCATATCTTTCAGCCTCGTCACCGTATCCGTAAAGAGCCCCTCTCTTAAAGTAGTATTCGTTGTCGATGAAATAGTAGGTAACACCATCCTTTACTAAGCTATGAATACCGCAATAGAGACTTCTCCAAGAAAGCTGAAGGTTAAACACAGCCTCAAGCTTCATTTGTTTTCTCCATTCCGCCTTAACAGCATCATAAAGAGGCATAACTACACGAACGTCAATTTCGTCCTTATATTCTTTTTTAAGAGCTGCAGGCAATGAGCCGAGCACGTCACCAAGACCGCCCGTAGCCGCAAAGGGCATTACCTCTGCTCCTACAAACAAAATTTTTCTCATTCTTTAATCCCCCAATAATTATACGGTTGTTCCCTTGCCGATATAGAAAGGAAGAGTTTCGTGACCTGAAAGCATTTTACCGTTCTTAATAGTTACGTTCTTATCAGTAACTACACAGTTAAGGTAAACATCTTCTCCGGTATAAGTATTTTGCATAAGTATTGAGTTTTTAATTACAGTTCCCTTGCCTACCTTTACACCTCTAAAGAGGATTGAGTTTTCAACAACACCCTCAATGATACAGCCGTCAGCAATTATGGAATTTGTAACCTTTGCATTCTCAGCATATCTTGTGGGGGCAGAGTTTCTAACCTTAGTATAGACAGGTCTATTTTTAACGCGGAAAACAAGATTTCTCTTAGTAGAGTCAAGCATCTTCATATTACAGAAGAAATATTTTTGCATTGAGTCTATGTAATTGAAATACCCGTCATATTCAAATGCAAAGAAACGGTGCTTGCCGAGATTTCTAATAATTATATCTCTTGAGAAGCTATCGTATCCTCTTGCATCTGCCTCGTTAATAAGGGAAAGAAGATATGAGCGCTTAACGATCATCATATTCGTGTTGATATGAAGCTCGCCGCTTTGACTGTCATAAGGAACGTAATCAACGATCTCGCCCTTATCGTTATATTCAACCACTCTTATATACTTATCAAGTGGGAATTTAAGCTCGTGAGTATTAACAAGCTTTGTGATAATTGTAATATCAGCGTCATTGGCAATATGATTATCAAGAGCATCTGTAAAATCTATATTGCAAATCATGTTACAATCAGAAATAATAACATGATCGGCACCGCAATTTTCAACGAAGTTCTTAACTCCAATAAGCGCTTGAAGTCTTGTATTATAAAGCATATCATTACCATGTGTGCCGCTTGTAATGAACGGAGGCAAAATTCTAATGCCACCTGAACGGCGCGCAAGGTCCCAGTCCTTACCTGTACCGATATGGTCAAGGAGGGACTGATAATTATTATGTGTGATAAGTCCTACTGTAGTGATATCCGAATTCACCATATTGGAAAGAGCAAAGTCGATAAGACGGTATCTTCCTCCAAATGGAATGCTTGCCATTGTACGAGGCTTTGTGAGTTCGGGAATGGATGCATCGTGTATATTAGAAAATATAAGTCCAGCTGCTTTCATATCGTCACCTCATTATTCAGAATATATCATTTGGTTATCGGCAATATCCTCACCGTCACCAACCACATTGTTAGCACCAATTACTGTAATGCCTTCAGCAACGTCGCGTGCTCTACCAACTCTTGCACCCTTACCAACACTCACGTCGGAGTCAAGGATTGAATAATCAATAGTAGCGCCCTCACCAACCGTTACATGATGCATAAGAACGGAATCGCGAACAACTGCGCCCTTTTCTACGGTTACACCGTAGCCAAGAACGGAATTGATAACAGTACCGTAAATTTCGCATCCCTCAGTAATAGAGGAATTTTCAACGATTGCTTCAGCACCAACATACTGAGGAGCTATGTTTTCATGACGTGAGAAAATTCTTGCCTTTTCATCATCAAGTGCCAGGATTGGCTTTTCACCAAGAAGGTCCATATTTGCTTCCCAAAGAGAAGAAATTGTTCCAACGTCCTTCCAATAGCCCTCAAAGTTATAGGCAAACATTCTCTCACCGTTGTTCAACATATTGGGGATAATATTCTTTCCAAAGTCATTGCTTGATTCGGGGTCAGCTTCATCCTCAATAAGATATTTATAGAGCTTATCAGCGCTGAAAATGTAGATACCCATTGAAGCAAGATTACTGTCTGGATTTTTAGGCTTTTCTGAGAATTTATAAATGGATTTATCCGGGTTAACGCTCATAATACCAAAGCGACTTGCTTCTTCCATAGGCACTTCAAGCACTGCAATTGTGCAGTCCGCATTATTTGCCTTGTGGTATTCGAGCATTTTGTTATAATCCATTGTGTAGATATGGTCACCTGAGAGAATCAAAACATAGTCTGCACGATATCTCTTGATAAACTCAAGGTTTTGATAAATTGCATTTGCTGTTCCCTTATACCAGTCTGAGCCACTGAAGCCTTGGTATGGGGGAAGAATGGAAACACCACCAAAGGTTCTGTCAAGATCCCATGGAAGTCCGTTTCCTATGTATTCATTGAGTACGAGGGGTTGATACTGGGTAAGGACACCGACTGTGTCCAATCCGGAATTGATACAGTTAGAAAGTGGAAAATCTATAATTCTAAACTTTCCTCCAAATGAAACTGCGGGTTTAGCGGTTTTCTTGGTAAGCGCGTAAAGTCTTGAGCCTTGGCCGCCAGCGAGTAACATAGCGACACATTCTTTTTTCTTAAACATATCAAGAGTTCTCCCTTCATTACATTGATATACCTATATTCACTTTTATTTTAATTATAGACATAGTCATACATTGTTATTATAGTACAAAACCGTTAATTTTTCAAGTGTTTTTTTGATATTTTTGCCTTTTTGTTAATTTTTCACAAAATGCCGCTAAAATCATTGATTTTAAGCTTTTTTTAACAGCATTTTTTAGCATTTTTGATACCATATGACCTATTGACATAATATATTTTTTTTGATATAATAATTTTGTATTGCTAAATTGGAGGTAAAGACATGAAAAATAATCATTTAGGCATTATTGGAAATGACGATTTATATAACTATTTTACCTCCTGCGCAAAAGCAAATTCCTTGTCACACGCTTACATTTTGCTTGGTGCCAAGGGCACGGGAAAGCACACGCTTGCTAAGCTTATTGCAGCCGCAATTAACTGTGATAACAAAATGGATATCGACGCAACAATTCCCTGCGAAGAATGTAACTCTTGTAGAAAAATTCTATCAAACAATTCCGCGGATATCACCTATATTTCCCGTGAAAAAGACAAGGCAACGATTGGTATCGACCCAATAAGATACATCAAATCCGACGTTGCGGTTTATCCCAACGATGGTGACTTCAAGGTGTACATTATTGAGGATGCTCACACGATGACGCCTCAAGCACAAAACGCGCTTTTGTTAACACTTGAAGAGCCTCCATCATACGTTGTTTTTATACTTTTATGCGAGCATACCGAAACAATTCTTGAAACCATAAAAAGCCGTGCGCCCATTATTAGAATCAAAACTCCAAGCAAGGATGAGACGATTGAATATCTTAAAGAAAACAATCCTTCCGCAAGAAATTTAATAAACAACTCCCCTGCCGAATTTGATGAAATCTATATGGCGGCATCGGGCAGCATCGGTAGAATTTTAGAGCTTATTTCTTCAAGTGAAAGAAAGCAAATTTTAAAAAATCGAGAGCTTGTTGGACGTCTTGTTGAAGCAATTGCGCACCGTACTGTTGCAAGAGATTTTGCTGAAATTTTAGCCCTTTTCCCTCAAAAGCGCGAGGATAGAGAAAAGGTTATTCTTCAGCTTCAAGAATTTGAATCCGCACTTCGCGACCTCATTGTAATAAAAAAGGCAGACAGTCCTTCTATGATGTTCTTTACAAATCGCGAATATGCCGAGGAGCTTTCTTATGGCATTTCAGTTCAAAAATTAACACAAATCATTGCTTTGTGTGAAAATGCAAGACTTTCACTTTTGAGAAATGCAAATATTAAATTGACATTAACCGATTTTCTTAGTAGTTTGATTTAACGGAGATAAATATGGAAAATAACAATCAACAAAAAAAGAACAATAAAAAAAGATATCATCACTATCGCAACAAACGCAAAAACAAGCCCGCTAACGAGGTTGAAGCTATAGAAACCTCTGAGCTTGAAGGTACAGCTGAGGAAGTGCTTAGTGAAAGCCTTGACAGTGCTGAAAGCCTTGAATTTTTTGAGGATATGATTCCCGAAACCTTTGCTGAACCCAAGCCAAGTGCTGAGCACAAAGAGGATGAGGAGCAGGTTGAGGTTGTTGGTATTAGATTCAAAAAGGTGGGCAAGGTATATTACTTTGCACCCGGTGAAATAAAGGCAACAAAGGGTGAATTTGCAATTGTTGAAACTGCACGCGGACCCGAATTTGGTGAGGTTTTCGTTGCCAACAAATTCGTTGGTATATCTGAAACAGTTCCCCCATTGCGTCCCATTATTCGTATTGCCACTAAGGATGACATTACTCACAACGAAGAAAATGTAAAGAAAGAAAAAGAAGCATTTGATATTTGCTTAAAGCAAATTGCTGACCACGAGCTTGATATGAAGCTTGTTGATGCACAGTATACATTTGATAACAGCAAGCTTCTCTTCTACTTCACATCAGCAGGTAGAGTTGACTTCCGCGAGCTGGTTAAAGACCTTGCGGCTGTATTTAGAACAAGAATCGAGCTTCGCCAAATTGGTATTCGTGATGAAGCAAAGCTCATCGGTGGACTTGGTGCGTGTGGCAGACCTCTTTGCTGCGCAACCTTCCTTTCCGACTTTGTTCAGGTGTCAATTAAAATGGCTAAAGAACAGGGCTTGTTCCTTAACTCATCAAAGATTTCCGGCACCTGCGGTCGTCTTATGTGTTGCTTAAGATATGAGCAGGATACTTATGAATACGAAATTGCGCGCACTCCCTCAGTTGATTCAACTGTTAAAACTCCTGACGGAGTTGGCGTTGTAATTGAATCCCACCCCCTTTCCGGACTCCTTAAGGTTCGCATTGGTGATAAGGAGGATTCAACCATTAAAATTCACCACAGAGATAATGTAAAAGTTCTTCATGCCAATAAACACACTGATAAAGAATAAATTTTTATAACAAATTTCTCATAACCCCTTGCAATTTAGCAAGGGGTTGTGTTATAATATCCGTATCAATACTTATGGAGGTATTTATCATGGCTTATAAGATTACTGACGCTTGCATCGCTTGTGGTGCTTGCTGCGAAGCTTGTCCTTGCGGTGCTATTTCCGAAGGCGACGGCATTTATGTAATTGATCCTGATGCATGCGCAGATTGCGGCGCTTGCGCTGATGCTTGCCCTGTAGGAGCTCCCGTTCAGGAATAATCCATTACATCTAAAGATACGGAGCAGTTTCCTGCTCCGTATTTTTAAATTATGAGGTATTATGAATAGTGTTTTATTTGAAAATGAAAGCTTGACATGTGTCAATGAAAATATAAAATTAATACAAAAGACAAACGGATTATCATTTGGTACTGATGCCTTCTTGTTAGCTTCATTTATGAAGCCACATAAAAGTGGAGTTGCTGTTGAGCTTGGAGGTGGAACGGGTATAATTTCTTTGCTTTGCGCTTCTAAAGATAAGTTTAGCAAAATACATTGTCTTGAAATTCAAAGTGATTTTGCTGACGTAATTGATAGAAATGCTAAATTAAACGGACTTGATGACAAGGTAATTTCCGTTTGCAAGGATATTAGAAACGTTAGAAGCAGTGATGTCGAATGCGAGGTTGACGTTGTTTTCTCAAATCCACCTTATATGAAGGCTGATAGTGGAAAACGTAATGAGTATGACGAAAAATACATAGCTCGTCACGAGGTTTGTGGGGATATAGGTGATTTTTGCGCTTGCGCAAAAAGACTTTTAAAGCACGGTGGATTCTTTTACTGTGTTTGGCGTCCTGATAGACTTGTTGACCTTATTTGCTCAATGCGAGAAAACAATCTTGAGCCAAAGGAATTTTGCTTTGTTCATGCAAACACGAAAAGTGCGCCATCCATGGTGCTTGTCAAGGCAAAGAAAGGTGCTGCATCAGGTGCAGTTATATCTGAACCCTTGATTTTGAATGAAGATGATAACCCCAAAATGCTCACTGAAAGAGCTAAAAAAATATACGAGGAATGTAACTTTTAATGAAGGAATTAAAACATATTTTAAGCTATACCCGTCGCGCAGTTGACGACTATGCGATGATAGAAGATGGTGACAAAATTGCCGTTGGTGTTTCCGCAGGCAAGGATTCCCTTGCTCTTCTCTATGCGCTTGCTGAAATGAGGAGATTTTACCCCAAGAAATACGAGCTGATTGCAATCACGGTTGATATGGGCTTTCCAAACACCAGCTTTGAAGGAATTCAAGCACTTTGTGACAAGCTCGACGTTAAATATCATATTGCGCCCACTCAAATCTATCAGATAATTTTTGAGGAGCGAAAAGAAAAAAGCCCTTGCTCCCTTTGTGCAAAAATGCGCCGTGGCGTGCTTTATAACACCGCCAAGGAGCTTGGATGCAACAAGGTAGCGCTTGGTCACCACTTTGATGACGCGATTGAGACCTTTATGCTCAATCTCTTCTTTGAGGGCAGAATCGGTTGCTTCTCACCCGTAACGTACCTTTCAAGAATTGATTTGACAATGATTCGTCCATTGCTTTATGCGAGTGAAAAGAGTGTTAGACAATTCGCAGAAAAGGCAGAATTGCCCGTTGTAAAGTCAACCTGTCCTGCGGACGGCAACACCGAGCGTGAGGAAATGAAGCAGCTTCTTCACACCCTTGACAAGCAGCACAAGGGCTTGAGATATAGAATTTTCGGTGCAATGCAGCGCGGAGAAATTGATGGCTTCAAAGTTGCATCCTCAATGGACGGCATTAAAGATTATGATGATGGGGAAAACAACGATGAATAACTTTTCCTATTCCTATGAAGATATAAAAAAATTGCTCCCCGAAAGAAAAGAAAATTCAAATAAAGGTAGTTGTGGACGAGTGCTTGTGATTGGCGGCTCAACCTGTATGGCAGGCGCGCCGTATTTCAGCGCAAAGGCGGCTTATCGCACGGGATGTGGGCTCGTTGAGATCTTTTCTCACGAGGATAACAGAGTTATTTTGCAAACCCTTATTCCCGAGGCGGTATTAAGCACTTGGAGTGAAAATATTGATTTTAACAAGCTTGAAGCATCAATCAAAAAAGCCGATGTTATTGCCATTGGAATGGGACTTTCTGTAAGTGATGATGCTTTTGAAATTCTTAATTTCACACTTCAAAAGCGCAAGTGTCCCATAGTAATTGATGCCGATGCGCTTAATTTAATAGCAAAAAATAAAGACTTGCTTGAGCTTGTAAAATCGAATGCAATTATAACTCCACACCCCCTTGAAATGTCAAGAATCTCAAGTGTTGATGTAGCAAAAATAACGGAAAATATCCCCGAATTTGCGCAAAAATTTTCAAATAAAAACGAGGTAATTTGTGTTCTCAAAGACCACAACACCGCAGTTGCTATGCCCAATGCAAATGAAATTTACATAAACCGTAGTGGCAATAGTGGAATGAGCACGGGAGGTTCAGGTGACGTTCTTGACGGAATTATCGCAGGACTTTTGGCACAAGGTTGCCCCCAATATGTTTCTGCAACCTTGGGTGTCTATATCCACGGACTTGCAGGTGATATTGCAAGTGAGATGCTATCGCAATATTCCCTTATGGCAACCGACATAATCGACGCTCTCCCCGAGGTTTTTAAAAGCTTGTAAAAGCAAAGCTCCCTTCAAATAAAGGGAGCTTTTTATAGTCAGTCAATATAATAAATTACATAGTTTGAATGTTTACCATTTACAAATTCATAAAAATAACAATCTCCATCACGTAATTTATCAAGTATAATTACTTGATTATCGGATGTTATTTGTACTGCCGTTAATCTTGTATAGCTTGAATACAAATTCATAGTTTGTGATCCATATTCTGTCCTGGTAAGGGTATTACCCTTTATAGTTCCTTTTAATAGCGAATACTCACCATTTCTAATTTTCTTGGCAAATTCTTGCATTACACTTTCATAATTTTCGGCAGTCTTTGAACTAGCGCTAGTTGTAAAATAATATCTAATTCCTCGAAATGTAAAGTTGAACGACCCATGGTATTCCGGCTTTTCCTTGCCTCCCAGAGGATAGGAAAAAGATGCACGTCCGTTAGTTGTTTGCTCCCCATTATCAAAGTAAATAGTGATGCCACCGTTAAGAGTATGTATATATGTACCGATAAGCTCCTCATCCGAATCAAGCGGCTTAAAAATAAGCTTTCCATCCCACCTGCTCTTTATATATGTCATTCCTTGATGTATAGCTATAGGACAGTGCTCTTCCGGGGATGTGCGTACCATTATGCTGGATTTATATCCATTTATAAAGGTTTCTTCATATTGAACAAGACTTATATACCATTCCTCCAAGCTTGGATAAATGCTACACGACGAAAGCACGAGCACGAGTGTACACAACAAAACCAACAATGCTATAAGTTTTTTCATGATCAAACCCTCCTTGGTTTTCTTTGTAAAATTGTACCACTAATACCCTTTTTTGTCAACATAATATCTTAAATTGTGATTTATTTTCATTTTCATAAACTAACTTTTATAAACTCCCCACAAATCCCAATTTATAGCTACTCCAATTCAAAACCCGACGGAAACACCGTCGGGTTAATTATTTACATACAAGTAACCACTATCTCTCCACTACTAATGTTGAGGTGAACTTTTGTAATGCTATGGTTATAGTCTGCGATAATCTTTTCTGCAATAGCATCTTCAATATTAGTTTGAATATATCTTCTCATATTTCTTGCGCCGAATTTTGCTGAATATGACTTGACGCCTATGTGCTTAAGAAGTGCTGACGTGAATGAAAGCTCAATTCCCTTTTCATTGAGTGCCATCTTAAGCTCACCGAGCATAATAGCCGCAATCTTTTCAAAGTCCTCTTCAGTGAGAGAATTGAAGGTTATTATTTCATCAACACGGTTAATAAATTCGGGACGAAGGAAGCCCTCAAGTGCCTTCATTGTGCGCGCTTCTTCAAGTGAGTTGCTTTCGGTTGAAAATCCTGCTCTACCCGAAGAATTAGTTGAGCCTGCATTAGTTGTCATAACCAAAATTGTGTTTTCAAAGTTGATTGTTCTACCCTGTGCATCGGTTACTCTGCCGTCATCAAGAATTTGCAAAAGCACGTTCAATACGTCAGGATGTGCTTTTTCAATTTCATCAAAAAGAACTACAGAATAAGGTCTTCTTCTTATCTTTTCAGTGAGCTGACCTGCCTCGTCATATCCAACGTATCCGGGAGGCGCTCCGATAATCTTAGATACAGAATGCTTCTCCATAAACTCACTCATATCAAGACGAATGAGCGTTTCGGGAGAGTGGAAAAGATCGTTTGCAAGCTGCTTTACAAGCTCAGTTTTACCAACGCCTGTAGGTCCTGCAAAAATGAATGAAACGGGCTTTCTCTTATAAGAGATACCTGCTCTATTTCTCTTAATTGCACGGCAAATTGAGTTAACAGCCTTATCCTGACCGATAATATGTGTTTTAAGTCTTTCTTCAAGCTTATCTATTTGCTCATACTCATTTGCGCTAACAGTAAGTGCGGGCACACCCGTCCAAACCTCAACAACGTCGGCAAGCTCGGCAGCTGTAAGAATGATATTCTCACATTCACCCTCAAGTAACTTGAGCTCGTTAGCAAGCTTGATTTCACGGGATTTGAGCTTAGCAATCTTCTCATAAGCATCGGCATTATCAGGTGAATCAGGAGGAGTTGCTTCAAGCGTCTCTCTATCCTTCTTAATTGCCAAAAGCTGCTCTCTTATTTCAATACTCTTATTAAGAGAAGCGGAATTAAGTGAAAGATTTGCTGCTGCTTCATCAAGCAAGTCAATTGCCTTGTCAGGCAAGTATCTATCAGTAATATATCTTTCAGAAAGCACAACAGCACTCTTTAAAATCTCATTAGGAATCTTAATTTGATGGAATGATTCATAATAGTGCTTAATTCCCTTAAGCATTTGAAGAGTTTCTTCAATGGATGGCTCTTCAACCTTAACAGGCTGGAATCTTCTTCCAAGTGCACTATCTTTTTCAATATATTTTCTATATTCGTTAAGAGTGGTTGTACCAATAACCTGAATTTCACCACGTGAAAGCGCAGGCTTAAGCATATTTGCAGTGCTTACACTTCCCTCACTATTTCCTGCGCCAACAATATTATGCACCTCGTCGATTACAAGGATAATATTGCCTGCATCCTTAACCTCTTTAAGAAGGCCAAGCAAACGGCTCTCATACTGACCTCTAAACTGTGTACCGGCAACAAGTGCAGTAAGGTCAAGAAGATGCAATTCCTTATTTCTAAGCTTATAAGGAACGTCACCCTTAACAATCTTTTGCGCAAGTGCCTCTGCAATCGCAGTTTTACCAACGCCTGGCTCACCGATAAGGCAGGGGTTGTTCTTTTGTCTTCTTGAAAGTATTTGAATAACGCGTGCAAGCTCCTTTTCTCTGCCTACAATGGCATCAAGCTTACCCGATATTGCCTCAGCATTGAGATTCTTGCAATACGCGTCAAGATTTTTTCTCTCTTTATTTTCTTTATGCTTTTCTTCGGCACCTTTTTTACCGCCTTCATTATTTGAATGCTTAACGGGTTTATTATTGTCACCACCAAAAAGCTTTGAAAGGTCAATTGCAGGAGTTGTTGCTTCATCGTCAAAGCCATCTTCGTTCATAATGTCGGGCAAATTGCCGCCATCCTCCATCAACTTAACCATATCGTCTTCCATATTTGCAAGCTCGTCAGACGAAATTCCAAGCTTATTCATCATATCGCCAAGCATATTGTCAAGAGGAAGTCCAAGCTCCTTTGCACAGGTAATGCAAACGCCGTCATTCTTCTTTTCACCATTTTCAAGCTTGGTGATAAACACAACTGCCATTCTTTTTTGGCATCTTGAACACATTAACATATAAATACCTCCTCGGTATTAAAAACTAAATAAACCAATATAATAAATAAATTTTGTCACTATTGTTCCGCTGACAAATTCGTTTCCAAAAAACAATGAAATAATACACACAAGTGTACTTGTTGTAAGATATGCGCTGGCTATTCCCCAAACAATTCCCGCTAAACGATTTGCCACGTTGAGCACAGGAAGACTAAAGAATTTATCTAACAACCAAATAACCACACTCAAAACTGTAAATGCTACTATGAATGATAAAATGTAGCCAACAATGTTTGAAACTATATTTACAAGAATACCTTCAATTCTTGTACCAATGACTGAAGCAACCTCAGTCTTCTCCCCTGAAATGGTTGAAAATTGCTGTTTAATACTATCCATTGGCATAAGATTTTTTACTATTGTGGGAATTTCCTCTTCCACCACTTCAAAATTAAATTCACCGTCCATTTGTTCAGCACGAGCCACAAGCTTTTCACTTATTTTGCCTTCAAGCATGGGCTCAACAAACGCATCTTGACAAAGTGTTACAACAAATGAACCGATAAGGAAGGTAGCAAGAATAACTAAAAGCAATTTCGAGCTTTGAAAAAATGACTTTACAAATCCTCTTTTATAACCCCAAAGCACTGAAAATGCAATTATGAGAACAATGATAACGTCACATATAATTTGCCAAATATTCACAATAACCTCCGTTTAGTTGATAAAAAGGCTTTTACTTAAGTTCAATAAATTTTGCATAGTACTCGTTGCACACAACAAGTGTATCCTCATCAACAGCTATCATTTTAAATCCACTTGCAACAAGAGAAATGGAATATGATTTATCAGTTTTTAAATTGATTCTTTCAAATCCACCAAGCTTTTGTAAGAACAAGCTATCCTTATACAAGCAAACGTCAATAAGTCTTTCTTCAAGCTGATATTCTTCATCAATCTTGCATTTTTTATTAAGCAAAAGCACTCTGGTTTTTCCGCCGACACCTGAAATATCGGCAATAGCAATATTATCTTCCCCAAAAGAGTAGAGATATATTTCACTATCACTTAAATATTCGCCACTAAGATTAAGATTTGAATTGAATACATTTACTCCCTTTGAGCCGACAACGTATATATTTCCATCTAAAATGCTTACGTCATAGGGAATTCCTGCAAAGGTAAGATTTGAACTCTTATACTCATTTTTACCTACGTCATACAAGCGAATTTCTGTTCTCATCTCACTATTGTCGGAATGTGTTAACAACACAGCAAGCTGTGAACCATTTTTAGAAAGTGCAACAGAACACACTCTACCCGATGAGATACTATAGCTATATGAAGTACCGTTTTGATCATAAACATTTACAACCGAATTGTATTTTTCAGATTTTGTTATAATAGCAAAATCACCGTTTTTAGCCATATCGGCGCCATAGATTGGGTAATCGAGCTTTTCCTCGCGAGTTTTAGTAAATGAATTATAAAGTGAAAACTGCTTGCCACCAACATCATAAAGAAGAACGTTCTTATCGCTAACCTTAAGCGCGGGGTTACCATAATTATGGTTAGTTGTTAAAAGCTCTCTTCCACCGGCTGAGAAAATTGAAAATCTTTCTCTACTTGCAACGGCAAGACCTGAACGGTATTCAGCAAATACCTGGGAATTACCGGCATTGTAGGTAATAGTATCGTGAACGGAATTAACGTAATCGTTAGCAAGCTTTACGTCTTTTACAAGGTACACCATTTTCTCATATGACAAGCTACCTGAGAACAAAAATGCCACAATTACAAGCACCAAAAGAACGCAAATAATTCTCTTTACATAAGCATATCTATAGCTTACCTTGGCTAGATATACGTCGGTTTTGCCGTCGTAATTCTTTTTTACGGAGTTGGGGTTATATTTAAATTTTTCAATTATGGCTTTAAAATCAAATTTCATATTTCCCCACTTCCTTTCTTTAGTATTCTACCTTGTTAAGATAAAGACCGCATGCAGGCGCCGTGGATCCTGCATTTTTTCTATCCTTACTCTCGGTTATTTTTTCTATATCCGATGGGTTGATTTTGCCTTGTGCAACGAGTAAAAGTGTTCCCGTCATAATGCGCACCATATTGTATAAAAATCCGTCAGCAGCCACCTTGAAAATGATGAAATCACCCTCACGGTAAACTTCAGCGTATTTGATTTCGCGTGTTGTATCAACTATTTTAGACCCCTGCGCCATATAGGAGCAAAAATCGTGCTTCCCGCAAAAATGCTTTGCGGCTTCATTCATTTTTTCTACTGCTTCGTTAGAATATACTTGCGGAATATGATAAGCCCTGTCTGCACAAAATGGATTTTTGATAGAATTATTCCAAATTTTATAGATATATTCTTTATGCTTAACGTCATATCTTGGATGAAATTCGTCTTCAACCATTTTTGCTTCCAAAACCGAAATATCATCGGGCAAAACAGAGTTAAATGCAAGTGGCACCTTTTCCATTGGAATTGTGCAATCAAGTGAATTTTCACCCTTCTTTGAAACGCAAATGAAAAACTCATTCGCATGCACGCCCCTATCCGTTCTACTGCAGCCTACAATATCACATTCAAAGCCAAGTATTCTCTTTGCCGATTCGTTAAGCTCGCGCTGAACTGTTGGCTTATCAGGTTGAACCTGATATCCGTTATATCCTGTTCCAACGAAACTGATTTTAAGTAATAATTTCATTTTAATTGCCCCTTAAAAAGGTAAAAAAGGTGTTAAAAATATGCCAACACAAACAATTGACGCGCAAAAGCTAACCATAAGCAAAAGCGCAACGAAGTCACTTGCATGACATTTTAAAATCTTCATTCTTGTTCTTCCCTCTCCACCCTTATAGCAACGGCATTCCATTGCAGTTGCAAGGTCAAGTGCGTGACGAATGGATGATGAGAAAAGAGGAATAAGAATAGGGATAAGTGCCTTTGCCTTTTGCAAAAGGTTGCCGTTTGAAAAATCAGCTCCTCTTGCCTTTTGCGCACTCATAATCTTATCAGCTTCTTCCATAAGTGTGGGTATAAAGCGCAAAGCAATGGTCATAATCATTGCAAAATCATGAACGGGCAAGCCGATTACCTTCAAGGGAGAAAGCAATCTTTCAATACCGTCAGTAAGCGCAATTGGTGTCGTTGTATAAGTGAGCAACGAGCTTGTTCCTATAATAAGAACTGTAATTCTTATTGTCACGCGCAATGCAGTGATAAGTCCATCCTTATAGATTTTGATAAAGCCTATCTGTACAAGGGGCTCACCGCTTCCCAAAAAGATATTGATTACCGCAGTAAATATGATAATAAACAATATCGGCTTTAGTGATTTTATAACAATTTTTAAGGGTACCTTTGATAAAAGTACAATTGCAAGCGCCGAAAGCATCAAAAGTGCCAAGGAAACAATATTTGAGCACAAAAATACTATTACGATATATAAAACTGCAATAATAATTTTAATTCTTGGATCAAGGCGATGCAATGGTGAATCGACAGCATAGTACTGTCCTAAAGTTACATTCTTCATTTCTTACCTTTCAACAAAGCGGCAATCTCTTCAACCGCTGCTTCTTCAGTATAAATTCCATTATTTACGTTAATTCCACGTGCATTAAGCTCGTGCATAAGCAAAGTAATTTGAGGAACTGCAAGTCCGATTTTTTCAAGCATTTCAGACTCGGAAAAAACCTCATCACGCGTGCCGTTTAAAACAACCTCACCGTGCGAAAGCACAATAATGTCATCGCAAAGGCGCGCCATATCCTCCATACTGTGACTTACTATAATAATAGTTGCTCCTGTTTTTTCGCGATATTTGAAAATACCGTTCAAAATAACGTCTCGTCCTTGGGGGTCAAGACCAGCCGCAGGCTCATCAAGAACAAGCACCTCAGGACGCATAGCAATAATTCCTGCAATAGCAACTCTACGCTTTTGTCCACCTGACAAATCAAATGGATTTTTTTGAAGCACCTCGGGGTCAAGACCAACGAAATCAATAGCTTCTCTTATTCTTTGTGCAATTTCTTCGTCGTTAAGTCCCATATTTTTAGGTCCAAATGCGATATCCTTTTCAACTGTTTCTTCAAAAAGCTGATACTCAGGATACTGCATAACAAGTCCTACACGAAAACGCACCTTGCCAATTTCTTTCGGTTTTTCCCAGATATCCACACCATCTAAGTAAACCTTACCCTCACTTGGAGTTGAAAGTCCATTCAAAAGCTGAAGCATTGTACTCTTGCCACTTCCTGTATGACCAATAAGACCCGTAATTGAGCCCTCTTTAATCTCTATATTAACTTTTTTGAGCGCTTCTTTGCAATATGTCGTTCCTTTTCCATAAAAGAACGAAACGTTCTCAAGTTTAATTTTTCCCATTATCTTTTCTTAAGTGCCCTTTCAATAGCATCAGCGCATGCTGTGGGGGTGTGACACTCTCCTTCAATATTGATTCCGTGTTTTTTAAGTGAATGAACAAGACGCACACATTGGGGCACATCAAGTCCACATTTTTCAAGCTTTTCGGGATTCGCAAAAATCTCCTGAGGCTTGCCATCCATAATTATCTCACCATCGTCGATAACAACAATTCTATTGGCTCTTGCTGCCTCATCCATATAGTGAGTTATCATAATAATTGTGATACCGTGCTCGCGATTGAGCTTTTCAATGGTATTCATAATATCTCGTCTACCCAAGGGATCAAGCATTGCTGTTGATTCATCAAAAATCATACAGTCCGGCTGCATTGCAAGAATACCTGCAATTGCAATTCTTTGCTTTTGTCCACCTGAAAGTCGAGCAGGCTCACTTTTTGTGTGCTCACTCATGCCAACAACTGCAAGTGCATCATCGACTCTGCGACGAATCTCCAATGGTTCAATTCCAAGATTTTCAGGGCCAAAGGCAACATCGTCCTCAACTATTGTAGCAACAAGCTGATTATCGGGATTTTGAAATACCATTCCCACCTTTTTACGAAGCTCAAAAACATCATCCTCGGTCATATCGGGATTGGTTATATCCTTACCGTCAATATATATCTTACCCGAATCGGGTTCAAGTATCATATTTAAAAGCTTTGCAAGAGTTGATTTACCGGAGCCGTTATGACCAAGCACTGCAAGATATTCCCCTTTTTTTATGTCAAGAGAAACATTCTTTAAAACACTTGTCTTGCTACCATCATCCTCTTCATAGCTAGCACACAAATTCTCTATTTTGATATAAGAATCAGAATTCACTGCGTGTGTTTCCTTTCTTTTGTCTTATTTACTCTCCTGCCAACGCGCACTTGCTCCGCAGGGCATAAAGCCACCCGTATACTTTACAGGAAGCGCAATTTCACTTGCCTCGCATTTACCACCATAAACCTTGGAAATGCGAAGATCAACAATATAACTCATAGTAAGAGGAGAAAGTCCTGTTGTATATGAGTTTATAAGGAAAAACAAGGGCTTGTCGGAAAGCACCTTTGATGTAAGTGCAACGAGATCGTCAATGCTATCCTCAATCTTCCAAATTTCACCTGAAGGGCCTCTACCATAGGAGGGGGGATCCATAATAATTGCATCGTACTTATTGCCACGTCTGATTTCGCGTTCAACGAATTTCTTGCAATCATCAACGATATAACGAATGGGGGCATTTTCAAGTCCTGAAAGCTTTGCGTTCTCCTTAGCCTGTGCCACCATTCCCTTGGCAGCATCAACGTGACAAACTGAAGCACCTGCCTTTGCAGCGGCAACAGTTGCACCACCTGTATATGCAAAAAGATTCAATACCTTAATGGGTCTGCCTGCATTTTTGATAAGTTCGGAAAACCAATCCCAGTTAGCAGCTTGTTCGGGGAAAAGGCCTGTATGCTTAAAGCCCATAGGACGAAGTACAAATCCAAGTTCACCGTAATTTATATTCCATTCTTCAGGAAGATTCTTTTTTACCCATTTACCGCCACCGGTGTTTGCTCTGCGATAAATTCCGTCAGCACGCTTCCACTCGGGTGCGTTTCTTTCGCTATGCCAAATTATTTGCGGGTCGGGTCTTATAAGTATATATTTTCCCCATCTTTCAAGACGCTCACCGTCGGAAGCATCAAGAAGCTGATAGTCTTTCCAATTATTTGCACTCCACATATTAATAAACCTTTCCGTAAGTTTGTTTTTTATTGTAATATTTTGATATCTTTGACGAGCCTGCGTGTGCATGGCAAATTGCAATGGCAAGAGCATCAGCAGCATCGTCAGGACTAATTTTTTCTTTAATATTGAGGAACATTTGAACCATGGTAATTACCTGATTTTTCTCTGCTCTACCATATCCAACTATACTTTGCTTTACCTGCAAAGGTGTGTATTCAAAAATTTCAACCCCCAAAAGCTCGGCACAAAGCAAAATTACTCCGCGTGCTTCAGCAACGGCAATACCTGTTTTTTGGTTGGTATTCCAGAAAAGCTCTTCAACAGCCATGGCATCGGGATGATATTTTTCAATTATGTCCTTGAGCTCACGGTAAATAGTTGCAAGACGTTTTTCAGTATCCGTATGCGCGGGAGTTCGAATTACACCGTAATCAAGCGTACGAAACTTTGAGCCACTATATTCAATTACGCCAAAGCCCACTATGGCAACGCCAGGGTCAATTCCAAGAATAATCATCCTATTCCTCCTATGCATACTTTATCAATTTATCATTATAACATATGTTTATAAAAAAGTCAATTATATTTGTATATAATATATAATAATATCAAATAAAAAATATTTGATTTTACCATTTACTTGAAGGAATTTTTGTGGTATAATAATTGTGTATATCATGTTTTGCGGAGGCAATTATGAAAATAGTAAAGTTATTTGTCGGTGATGTGGTGGAAATGAAAAAAAATCACCCCTGCGGATCTAATCAATTTAAAATAATTCGCGTTGGTTCTGAGGTGCGTGTGCTTTGTCTTGGATGCTCACACGACATGACTATCGATAGAATAAAATTTGAAAAATCTATAAAGAAATTTATTGTTTCAAACAATCCCGAAACAGTTTGATAAGGAGATATAATGAAGCTTCAAAATCCATTCAAAAAAGTAACTAAAAATCCAAAATTACTTGCATTTAAAAATGAATACGGATATCTTGGATATTCATTTTTCATTCCCGCCCTTCTTATGCTGGCAATATACATCGCAATGGGACACAAGCCCCTTGGTGACTTTTCAGTGCTCACTCTTGACTTGAATGCCCAATATGTATATTTCTATGAGGCGCTTAGAGATTTCGTCTATGGAGATTCTTCACTTCTCTATTCATTCTCACGTTCTCTTGGCGGTGAGTTTATGGGAATCTATGCTTACTATGTTGCAAGCCCACTTTCATATATAGTAGCCCTTTTCCCTAAATCTATGATGCTCTATGCACTTTTGACAATAATCATAATAAAAATTGGTCTTTGTGGTCTTTTCTTTGGCTTTTATCTTCACAAGCAAACGAAAAACCCGAACAAGCTCAATATTATTATGTTCTCTATTATGTATGCTCTTTCTGCATATGCAATAACCTACCAAAACAATATAATGTGGCTTGATGGGCTCTTCCTTTTGCCACTTTTGACATATTCAATCGAAAAGCTTGTTAAGGAAAGAAAATACCTTCTCTTCATTGGTATTCTTGCCCTTATGATGATGAGTCACTACTATATTGGCTATATGCTTTGTTGGTATACCTTCTTTTGCTTCTTTTTCACTTATTTCAAAGAGGGTAAGCAAGAAGAAATTAATCCAACAGGTGAAAAACACCACTTTATTAAGTCATTGCTTAGAATTGGCGGTTCGAGTGTTCTCGGTATAGGTATTTCCGCCTTTGTAGTAGGTGCGGCTTATTACTCACTTCAATTCGGTAAAAATGATTTTTCCGAGCCAAATTGGGATATTTTTTCAAGATTCGATTTGTTCGATTTGTTCCCAAAGCTCTTGCCCGGCTCATATGACACCGTAATGCACGAGGGTCTTCCCCTTCTTTACTGTGGAATTCTTATGCTCTTTATGTTGCCCATATATATTATGGCAAAAAGAGTCAAATCAAGAGAAAAGGTATTCTATTGTGGCTTTGTCCTTCTTTACGTGCTAATTATGGTGTTAAATCCCACAGACCTTGTTATGCACGGCTTCCAAATGCCCAACTGCTTGAATTATAGATATAGCTTTATTGTTATATTCTTGCTTCTTATTATGGCATACAAGGGCTTTTGCGAAATACAAGAGCACTCTCCAAAGAAGATTTTGGCAACAGGCGGAGTAATTTTGGCACTCCTGTTGGTAGCACAAAAAATGTCTTTCCCCAACTTCATTCTTTCGGATGATGAAAACCATAAATACGGCTTCGTGTTTAACGAGCTCCCATTCCTTTGGGTAGTTGTGTTCTCAATAATTGCTATTTTTGCCGTTGGCGTTGCACTTTGCTATCTCATTAAAACAAAAAACAAAGAAAAGGTTAGCAAAATACTTTTGGTTATTGTGTGCCTTGAGCTTTTTGCTAATGGCATTGTAACCTTTGCTTCAATGAGTTATGACATTGGATGGGGTTCATACTCCTCATATGCCGACTATTTTGAACAATTAAGTCCCATAGTTAATTCCGTTCAAGAGCAGGACAAGACCTTCTACCGTTCCGAAAAAACAACTCACCGTTGTACAAATGACAATATGGCTCTTAACATAAAGGGACTCTCAAACTCCACATCAACCCTTAATCAAACCACAATTGATCTTATTGATTACCTTGGCTTCTATGCCGATGCACATTGGACTCAATATTATGGCTCAACAGCATTTACTGATTCCCTTTTCGGTGTAAAATATATCTATTCTAACGTGAGCAACGACTACAACAAGGAATCCCTTGCTCAAAACGAATTTATGGATATATTCTATGAAAAGGTTGCTGAGGATGAATATTATTACGCATACAAAAATCCCTATGCACTTGGTTTAGCATTTGGTGTGGATAATTCAATATTGAATCTTGAAACCGATTTGCAGTATGAATATGAAACCAATGAGGGACTTAAAAATCCCTTTGAGGCGCAAAACATCCTGTTCAACACTTTACTTGGTAACGATGAAGAAAATTACGTTGAATTCTTCACTGCAATTCCATTAAGAAAGAACCAAGAAATCGTTGGAAATCTTGGCTCTGTAGGCTTTGGCACTGAATATTCAGCAACCTCTGACAATCTTGAAGAAAACGCATTTGAATTCAACTTCACAGTTAAAAACAGTGGTCCACTTTACCTCTATCTCCCCACAGGATATGAACGCTCATTTATACTTTACGTTAACGGTGAGCAATATGTTGAAGTAAGCAATTACTCACGAATTGTTTTCTTGGGTTATAGAGAAAGTGGTGAAGAAATCAGCCTTGGCTTCCGTCTTCCCGAAAACAAGTTATATTTCTTCAAAAACACAAATTACCTTTATACACTTGATATGGATGAATTTGAACACGCTTATGAAAAGCTCGCTAAAACAAGCCTTATCACAACTGAAGAATCAACTGACGATCACATCCTTGGTTCAATTACAACTTACGAGGATAAAAAGCTGATTATGACTACCATTCCATACGATGAAGGTTGGAAGGTTTACGTTGATGGCGAGCCCGTTGCAATTCATGCCGTTTACGGTGACTCACTCCTAGCATTCTATATTGAAGATTCCGGTGAGCATCAAATTGAATTCAAGTATATGCCCTACACCTACGTTATAACTTCTATAATTTCCGTTGTATCATTGATTATATTTGTATTGCTTATAGCATACGAATTGGGCAAAAGCAAAAAAACCGTGCCCGTTAACACAAACAATGAATTGCTTGATGAAGCAACTGAGGAAGTAGTAGAAGAAGCTACAACAGACACCATTGAAACAGAAGGAGAAAACTGATGTTTTACTATATTGAGGGCAAGCTTGCCCACCTTGATTATGGCTTTGCCGTGATAGATGCAAACGGTGTTGGCTATAAATTAACTATTACACAAACAACGTATGAGGCTATGCCTCCCCACCTTTCAGTTAGTGAAGCCCCCATTGTTCGTCTTTACACCTATATGGCAGTAAGAGAGGACGGAATTGAGCTTTTTGGCTTTGCAAGTGAAAGTGAGCTTGAGGCGTTTAAGCTTCTTATAACAGTTTCAGGTGTTGGCCCTAAGGCCGCTGTATCAATTCTTTCAGTATTCTCACCTGACAAGCTGTTTATTACAATTATGAATGAAGACACAAAGGCTATTGCAAAAGCAAACGGCATTGGTGCAAAAACTGCTGCAAGAATTGTTCTTGAGCTTAAGGACAAGGTTTCAAAGTCCTACACCGAAAGCGTTTCCATACCTCAAAACGTGGCTCAAGGAAAGGCTTCGATGCCCGCTGGCAGCTCAAAGCTTTCAGATGCGCAAAGTGCCCTTTTGGTGCTTGGCTACACCAAGAGTGAGGTTGTTGCAGCCCTTCGCGGAGTGGATATTTCCAACAAAGAAACCGACGATATTATTCGTATTGCACTTAAAAATCTTAGCAGATAGGAGGTAGATAAATATGCGTTACGATGAAGATTTTGATTTTGAAAACAATTATGAGGACCGCACAGTTTCTCCCTCTATGACAGGTGATGACGCGCGTGAAAACGAGCTTCGTCCCCAAACCCTCGAAGAATATATCGGTCAGGAAAAGGCAAAGGAAAATCTTAAAATCTATATTGAGGCGGCAAAGCTCAGAGGAGATGCGCTTGACCACGTTCTTCTCTATGGCCCTCCCGGTCTTGGTAAGACAACACTTTCACACATCATCGCAAATGAGATGGGCGTAAACATTAAAATCACTTCAGGCCCTGCAATTGAAAAGCAAGGTGATCTCGTTGCAATTTTGACAGGTCTTGAAAACGGCGACGTGCTTTTCATAGATGAAATTCACCGCCTTTCACGTTCCATTGAGGAAGTGCTTTATCCCGCAATGGAGGACTATTCCGTTGATATTATCATCGGTAAAGGCCCTGCGGCAAGAAGCATTAGAATCGATTTGCCTAAGTTTACACTCATCGGTGCTACAACAAGAGCAGGTCAGCTCACAACTCCCTTGCGCGATAGATTCGGTGTGCTTTTGAAGCTCGAGCTTTACAGTCCCGAGGAGCTTGCGACAATTATTAAGAGAAGCGCAAATATACTTGGTATCAACATCACCGAGGACGGCGCACTTGAGCTCGCTTCCCGTTCACGCGGAACACCTCGTATAGCAAATCGTTTACTCAAACGCGTACGCGACTTTGCCATGGTTATGGGAGATGGAATTATTAACTGCGAGATAGCTAGATATGCTCTTAATAAGCTCGAAATTGACGAGCTCGGTCTTGACAGCCTTGATAGAAGAATGCTTGAAACAATAATTCGTTTCTATAACGGAGGCCCTGTTGGTCTTGATACGATAGCCGCAACAATAGGTGAAGAAGCAATCACTATTGAGGACGTTTGCGAGCCATATCTTTTGCAGATTGGCTTCCTTTCAAGAACTCCTAAAGGACGTTGCGTAACTCCGTTAGCTTATGAGCATCTTGGTATTCCCTATCGTGCAAATGGCAAGGGCGATGCAAGTCAAACGACTATAATTTAATATACAAAAAATCCCCCAAGCACATGCTTGGGGGATAATTTTATTTAAAATTTTTCAGTTTCTTCTTCGGGGTCGTCCTCTTTATTTGCATTTTTCATCCTTTACACCTCCGTATACATCAATATCCTCGTTTTTCAGTTATTCATGAAATCTGAAACTAAGTTCTACAGTTCCATCATCCGCTTTAAGATAACTCATACCTATCATTCTCTTATCATAAGGTTGACTATACTTAACATTTTGAGCATCTAATTTTTCAACCTGAGCAATCACTATATAAATAGTACCTGAATTTCCAAGAAAAGTA
>JAZTYY010000048.1:0-21610 GCA_045637205.1 Eubacteriales bacterium
CTGTTGATTTTATTTTTGTGACCCCCCCGATGCTGTCAGTTTATCCATCGTTGTGGACCGTCGGGGTAACGAAGTGGCACGAGGGTCTAAAAAAACAACACAGTGTGTTGTTTTCCCCGAGTGTGACCGAGCCGCAGCGAGACCGCCGGTCCCTACAAAAGTTAGTTTTTGTTAAAAATAAATTTCAAACATCTCTATAAATCAAAATTTGAAAGTTCTTCAATACAAAAATTCCACGGCAAGCCGTGGAATTTTTGTGTTTTTTATTAATTATTTGAGTGTTTCGTACTTATATCCGTATGTTTTGAATCCTGTTGTGAGTTTACCAAACATATATTTGTTACAAGCAGATTCACTTAGCACAATAATCTTTCCGTCAAGGCAAACAAGACCTTCACTCATAGGGGGAGCAACAACAACATCAATAAAATCAGAACTGTCTATATAGTAACAAGGTATTGTAAAGTCGAATTTCACTTCATTTTCGTCATCGCCATATATTACCATTCCTTTATAGTTGTAATTTTCTGTACACTCCACATTTGACAAATCATAGAAATAAAGGTTGGATGTTGCAAGTCCCCAAGAAGAGGAAATAACCATTTGTCCATCAGGAGTAATGCAGATACCCTGAATCATTTCTCTTACAGAAATAATTGCTACAGGGTCAGGTTGAACGCCATATTTTGCACTTTCATCAAGCTTAAATACTGTCATAACCGAAGTGTTATTATCACCAGCGGGTGTTGTAATCCTCTCGTGCTCTGGAGTAACATAATCCGATTCATCCTTGTGGAAAGAACCTACCATTAGATATTCTTCTCCACCAAACTCATAAATATAGCAGTATGCAGGATTATTATATGTATTGATTCGTCCAATGGATTGGGTTTCACCCTCACCAGACAAAATCTCAGAAGCCAAGAAAACATCAATTCCGTGGCTTTCTTCAGATGTTATGTAAATATAATCCCCGAAACTATCAACACCACCGGCATGTCCAACATAGGGTGTTCCATCAACATTAAGAAGCTTTGTAAACGTTACGTTGCCCTTTCCATCTTTAACATAGATACGGGACGCAACATCATCGCCAAGTTTACCAAGAATGGGTTTTCCCATATATCCTGTAAAAAGGAAAGTGTCCTTTTCGGGAATATATGTCATACCTTGAGGAACGAAATTTGAGTCATTTACACCGGGTGTCTCAAATGCCACCTCGGAATTGTTGTAAAAATCATAAGCTACTATGTAGTCGTAGAGCTTGAATCCAAACACTACGAGCAAAATAACGGCTATAAAAATTATGAGTCCTATTAATACGTTTCTCATAAAAATACCTCCTTATTAAAAAGCAAACTCTTCAAGCTCTTCAAAATCAAGTGTTCCAACGTTCTTTTTAGTGGGTTCACCATTTTTGAAAAGAATAATTGTGGGAATACTCATAATGCCATATCTTCTTGCGATATCTCCGCAAACGTCAACGTCAACCTTAACGCATTCTATTTCCTCGTGTTCACCCGCAAACTCATCAAAGGTGGGAGCAAACATTTTACAAGGACCGCACCACGTTGCAAAAAAGTCAACAAGCACGGGCTTTTCACTCTTCAAAAGAGCATCAAATTCTTCAACATTTTTAATAATATGTGCCATAAATCAAATTTCCTTTCTTAAATCAATTTCTTTTATTGTTTCACCGCTATCAAGGTGCTTTATTGAAAAAACACCGTTTTCATAGACCATATATGAAGGTGAATTGTTCTCTTTGGGATAGGTTGTTGAGCCTGGATTTATATATAGATTACCCTTGCCAAACTCTTCTATACACAAAACGTGTGTGTGTCCGTGAATAAGAAGCTCATTAGAGTTCAAATTTACGTTATCTTTATTAATTTTATGCCCGTGAGTCAAAAGCATATTTAATCCGTCAACACAAAGGTATGCATATTCCGCCATAATGGGAAAATTAAGCACCATTTGATCAACCTCAGCATCGCAATTTCCTCTAACGCAAAGGAGCTTTTCCTTATTCTCATTCAAAAGCTTAATCACCGCCTGTGGATTATAGCTCTCCTTGAGCGTATTTCTAGGCCCAAAATAAAGCAAATCACCAAGGATGATGAGCTTTTCTGCATTTTCGCGACCAAAGGCATCAAGTGTCTTTGTCGCTCCAACAATATCTCCGTGAATATCGGAGGCAAACATAAGCTTCATAAATAAATTCCTTTTTACTAATAGACAAAAATCGGAGAAATCCGCAAAGATTTCTCCGATTAGAGTTTAAGTTAATCATTCGCTTTCGCGGATAATATTATTCTGCATCCTCTTCGTCTTCATCAACGAATTCGCATGTGAACTTTTCGCCACAAGCGGGGCATGCAAGATTTTCGGGGTCGATAGTTTCGTCAAAGCACACTACCTCACCGCAAGAAGGACATTCAACCTCGAAGAACATATCGTCACAGTCGCAGTCGCAGTCACAATCTTCATCACAGTCACAATCGCAATCGCAATCACATTCGTAATCAGCAAATTCGCAATCATCACAGTCGCCATCGCAATCGCAGTTTTCGCAATCGCCATCGCATTCTTCGTCAAGGAAATCCTCAACGTCAGCAAGGTCCTCGTCGATTTCTTCAACGTAATCCTGAAGATCAACGATATCCTCGTTTATAGCCTCAACCTCATCAGCAATGTCTGATACAAGATCAAGAAGAGCAGCAAGAATCTTACCTTCGGGAGTGTTCTTATCAAGGTCTACACCGTCAGCAAGTCCGCGCAAATAAGCAGCCTTTTCGTAAAGTGTCATAACTTTCTCCTTTCGCCAAATGGCTTGTGAATTAATTTTTAATCAATTAAGCACGAGAGAGATACTCGCCTGTTCTTGTGTCAATCTTAAGAACTTCACCTTCGTTGATGAAGAGGGGAACCTTAATAACTGCACCTGTTTCAAGAGTAGCGGGCTTAAGTGTGTTTGTAGCTGTGTTGCCTGCGAAACCGGGGTGTGTCTGAGCAACAGCAAGCACAACAAATGTGGGGGGATCAACGCTGAATACGTTGCCCTTGTAGGAGATGATCTTAACCATCATTTCTTCCTTAACGAACTTGAAGTTTTCACCAAGCTTTTCTGCGTTAAGAGGAAGCATATCGAATGTTTCCATATCCATGAAGTAGTAAAGGTCACCGTCTGTGTAAGAATACTGCATATCCTTTCTTTCGATATGAGCATTTTCGAATTTGTCTGTGGGGTTGAATGATCTTTCAACAACACCACCAGTGATGACGTTTTTCATCTTTGTTCTAACGAAAGCAGCGCCCTTACCAGGTTTTACGTGCTGAAATTCAACAACCTGCCAAACTGTACCGTCACCCATGTCAAAGGTTACGCCGTTTCTAAAATCGCCAGCCATAATCATAATAAAAATACCTCCATAATGCATTGCGCATAATTTTACACTTTATTATAAAACATTTTTTCTAATTTTGCAAGAGTTTTTTTGCAATATTATCAATTTTTTTATATTTTTTTGTATTTGGAACGATAAATTGGGGTTTATCGCGCACTTTGTTAGCACGAACCAAGGCGATAAAAAATTTTGCGGAGCTTTTTTAAAAGCGACCGAGGGTACAGGGCGAGCAGCCCTGTATTCAGCGTTTCTTTTGATAGCTTTTCTTTGCGCTTATTTCGTCAAAGAAAAGCGGCTAAATGGTTTTGCTATCAAAACGGTTATAACGCTTTTTCTTTTGAAACCATAGGCCCAAAAGAAAAAGCTTTGCAAAAAGAAAATGCCGTTTTTTTGCGCTAACGCCGCGCGGGCGTCCGCTTTTGAAAAAGCGGAGCAAAACAATCGCAAAAGTGAGTGCTAACATCCCGACAAATCAAAATTTGAAATGCTAAACTATATAGTAATATAAAATTATAAAAAACAGTTGACAAATGCCTCAAAATGTATTAAAATAAACTGAATATATATTGTTATTTTTAAGGAATTTAAAATTATGATAAGAAGTATGACCGCCTTTGGTAGACACACCGAGGCCGTAAACAACAAAAACATTACTGTTGAAATTAAGAGTGTGAACAATCGCTATTTCGATTGTTCAGTAAGAATCTCAAGAAGCTATTCGTTTCTTGAAGAAAAAATAAAGCCCCATCTTCAGTCACGTGGAATCAGTCGCGGTAAGGTGGACGTTTCAATCACAATCGAGCCCATTGGTGGCTCTGACGTGATGATTTCTCTTAACGAGGATTATGCTAAGGCATATTACAATGCCCTTGTTCAGCTTAAGGAAACTCTTGACCTCCCCGGTGAAATCACAGTTGCAACTCTCCAGCGCGACAGCAATATCTTCACACTTTCAAAGGTTGAAGAGGACGAGGAGCAGGATTGGACAGACCTTTCATCCGTGCTTGATGTTGCCATTGAAAGATTCATCTTGGCAAGAGAAAGAGAGGGCGCTAATATAGAGGCTGACCTTCGTTCAAAGGTTGAAGGAATCAAAGAAAGAGTCGACATCGTTGAAGCGCACAGTGAGGAGGACGTTAGTTCATACCGTTCCCGCCTTGAAGAAAAGCTTCGTACAGTTCTTTCTGATAACAAGGTTACTCTTGACGAAAATCGCATCCTTACTGAATGTGCAATTTTTGCCGATAAGGTTGCGGTTGATGAGGAAATAGTTCGCCTTCGTTCACACTTCAAGGCATTTGAAGACATTCTTTCTTCAAACGAGCCCGTTGGACGCAAGCTAGATTTCCTTATGCAAGAGATGAACCGTGAAACCAACACAATCGGTTCAAAGTGCTCCAACTCATCAATTGCACATGTGGTAGTTGATATCAAGTGTGAGCTTGAAAAAATCAGAGAGCAGATTCAGAACATAGAGTAAGAGGTAATCAATATGAAGTTTATCAACATTGGATTTGGTAATATGGTTGCGGTTGAAAGAATCGTTGCCATTGCAAGCCCCGATTCAGCACCCATCAAGCGTCTTGTACAGGATGCTAAGGAAGGCGGAAGAACAATAGACGTTTCTTGCGGTCGCCGTACAAGAGCAGTAATTATAACCGATTCAGAGCACGTTATTCTTTCTGCAATTCAGGCAGAAACGATTGCTAATAGAATGGATGATACATCATACGAGGCAGACGAAGAGGAGGAAGAAGAATGAGTCGTGGACTTTTGATCGTTGTTTCAGGCCCCGCAGGAAGCGGAAAAGGCACTGTAAATTCTCAACTCGTTGCAACGGGAGATTTCGTATTCTCCGTTTCCGCAACAACACGCGCACCCCGTCCCGGAGAAATCGACGGTGTGAATTATCATTTCATTGACAGAGAGGAATTTCAACGCAGAATCGATGAAAACGGATTCCTTGAATATACCACCTACTGCGACAATTACTACGGCACTCCCTTAAAGGAAGCGCTTGCAGTTCTTGAAAATGGTAAGAATCTCATTCTTGAAATTGAATGTGAAGGTGCTAAAAACGTTAAGAAAATCTTCCCTGAGGCAGTTCTTATCATGCTTATCCCCCCAAGCTTTGCAATTCAAGAGGAGCGTCTTCGTGGAAGAGCTACTGAAACTGAGGACGTTATTTTGAAGCGTCTTGAAAAGGCAAAACGTGAAATTGAACAGCTCGATGCTTACGATTACATCGTTTACAATTACAATGGCGGCTCTGCAGTTGCCGCTGACGACATCAAGGCAATTGTTCGTGCTGAAAAGCTCGCACAGCACCGTCAACCCGATGCTGCAAAAAGATATTTTGAAAATTAATTACTTAAATTTAAGGAGAAAATAATATGCTTCACCCAACAATCAAGGATCTTACAAAAGAAGAGTACAACCGCTATGAGCTCACACTCGCAACAGCAAAATGTGCGCGTCAACTCACAGATGAGTACGTAAAGCAAAGAGCTGAGGCTGAAAAGTCCATGACAGGCAACAAAGAAAGCGATCGCAACCTTATCAACGCTATCGACAAGGACCTTAAGGACGAAAAGGCAATCAAGAACGCTATTACTCGTTTGTACGACGGCAGATATGAAATCTACCGTGAAGACGTAGTTGCTGAAGAAGTAGCTGAAACAACAGAAGAATAATCTGAAGAATTAGGCGGAGATTAATTTTTCTCCGCCAATTGTTTCATTTTAAAGTTATTGGAGTAACTAAAACCTCTAACACCAACCTTAACGAAAGGAGAAATCATGGAAAACAGATACGTTAAAATTCATCTTTTAGACAATCCATATTGTATCGATAATGAATATACCTATTTTGTGCCCTATGATCTCTCCGACGTGGTTAAGGCAGGCTCTTTTGTTGTAGTTCCCTTCGGTAACTCAAACAGAACTCAAATAGGCTTGGTTGTAGCCACTCATTGCGAAGAGCCCACAACTAAAACCAAATCAATAAAAACCGTAATTAGTGACGAGGTGGCTCTTGATTCAATAGGGCTTGAGCTTTGTCACTTTATGAAGGAGCAAACTCTTTGCACCATTGGTGATGCAGTTCACTCAATGATTCCCGCAGGCGCTCTTTCTAACATAGTCGTTTGCTATAAGTCAGTGGCACAAGCTGTGTACGAAGGTGCTTTTGCCGATGTTTTATATCACATTCAAGATCAAGGCACTATAACACAAGGCGCCCTTGAAGAAAAATTTGGACTTGAGGCAATAAAAGCAACCGCTTACCTTTTAAATAACGGATTTATTGAAAAGGACATAATCATCAAAAATAAAACCGTCGGCAAGGAAAAGAAGTATTATACCCTCAACGTAACCGACGCCGAGCTTTCTTCCCTTTTAGGAGAGGGCGAAACAGTTGAAGGCTTTAAAAAGCTTCGTTCACAAGCTCAAAAGAGCATCATCTCACTTCTTGCTATGCGAGAAATATTGTTCATCGACGATATTAAATCGGAGCTTGAGGTAACCGATGCCCAAATATCAGCCCTTGAAAAAAACGGCTATATCAAGCGCGAAACCGAAAGCGTTTACCGTAACCCATACGAGCACAAAAGCAGAATTAATCACGCAAAGGAGCTTGCTCTCTCTGATGAACAAGCAAACGCTTATCAAACGCTTTCATCAATGCTAGACGAAAATAAGCCCTCTTGCGCGCTTTTGCACGGAGTAACGGGAAGTGGAAAAACCTGCGTAATGATGAAAATAATTGACCGCGCACTCTCTCAAAATCGCGGTGTTATTATGCTCATTCCCGAAATTTCACTCACACCCCAAACAGTTGAGCTTTTTTGCTCACGATATGGCTCAAGAGTGGCAATAATTCACTCCTCCCTCTCGGGTGGAGAGCGCCTTGACGCGTATATGCGCATAAAAAGAGGCGAGGCCGATCTCGTTATTGGCACAAGAAGTGCAATCTTTGCCCCCGTTAAAGACCTTGGTCTTATAATCATTGACGAAGAGCAGGAGCACACTTATAAATCCGACAACAATCCAAAATATCACGCGCGTGACATCGCGCGCTTCCGCGTTGCCAAAACCAATTCCCTTTTGCTTTTGGCATCAGCTACTCCGTCGGTGGAAAGCTATAAAAAAGCCGTTGACGGTCAGTATAAATTAATAGAACTCAAAAAACGATTCGGTAAGGCAAAATTGCCAATAGTTGAAATTGCCGATATGCGCGAAGAGTTGCGCGCAGGCAACGGTATGGGAATATCACTTTCCTTGCTTGATAGAATTGGCACGGCACTTCATAAAAAAGAGCAAAGTATTTTGTTCTTGAACCGTCGTGGATACCATAATTTTGTCAGCTGTGCCTCTTGCGGTGTGGCAATCACTTGCCCTAACTGTTCGGTTTCAATGACTCATCATACCGATAGAATATATCACAAAACCGAGCTGGTTTGCCACTGGTGTGGCAAGCATATGCCCGTGCCTGCTTCCTGTCCTGAATGCGGCAGCGAGCACATTAAACCAATGGGAATTGGTATTCAGTTGATTGAACAAAAGCTTAAGGAGCTTTATCCCAACGTCAACACAATCAGAATGGACACCGACACCACCTCATCCAAAAATGCTTATGACACCATGCTCTCCGACTTCCGTTCACACAAGGCGGAAATCTTACTTGGAACGCAAATGGTTACAAAGGGTCACGATTTTCCCGACGTGACGTTAGTTGGCATTTTAGGTGCGGATACTTCCCTTTACCTTAACGATTATAGAGCAAACGAAAAAACCTTCTCTATGCTCACCCAGGTAATCGGACGTGCAGGTAGAAGCGAAAAGGAAGGTCGCGCGCTTATTCAAACCATGAATCCCGACCATGACGTCATCATTCTCGCGTGCAAGCAGGACTATAAAACGTTTTTTGAAAACGAAATTCAAACAAGAAAATTACTATCCTATCCCCCATTCTGTGACATTGTGCTTCTCACCCTCTCAGGTGAGGTTGAAAGCGCAGTTATGAAGGATTCCAAAATGCTTTCAGATATGCTAAGAGAAAAAATCAACGTGGAATATAAGGACGTCCCCGTGATTTGCTACGGCCCGTTTGAAGCGCCCGTATATAAGCTCGATGGCAAGTATAGAATGAGAATAGTGATTAAAACAAAGCTGAACAAACGCTCACGCGAGATGTTCAGTGAAATATACAAATTCTTCGGCAAAAGAAAGAAAAACGAGCCGATGCTCTCGGTTGATTTTAACCCATCATCATTGTAAAAAACATTTGAAAGGAATAATTACAAATGGCAAAACTCAAAATAGTAAAGGTAGGCGACGAGGTTTTAAGAAAAAAATGTCGCCCCGTTGAAGTAATAAATCAAAGAACTATTCGTCTTCTTGACGACATGATTGAAACTATGCGTGAAGCAAACGGCGTTGGCCTTGCAGCACCCCAGGTTGGTGTTTTGCGCCGCATGGTTGTAATTGAGGTTGAAGAAGGCAACGTAATTGAACTCATTAATCCAAAAATCATCGCATTTGCAGGTGAGCAGGACGGAACTGAGGGTTGCCTCTCTGTTCCCGGTAAATGGGGCCTTGTAAAACGCCCCATGCACGTAACCGTTCGCGCAACCAACCGTCTTGGTGAAGAATTCGAGCTTACGGGAAGTGAACTTTTGGCACGTGCGATTTGTCACGAGCTTGACCACCTTGATGGAAAGCTCTATATCGACGTTGCCAGAAACATTGAAAACGTTCCTGCTGAATAATATCCCCCGAGGTGACTCTATGAGAATACTTTTTATGGGCACACCCGATTTTGCACTTTTCTCACTTAAGGGACTTTGCGAAAACGGTTATGACGTGGTTGGCGTTATAACTCAGCCCGACAAACCCAAAGGACGTGGATACGTTCTTACTCCCCCACCCGTTAAGGTTTATGCGATGGAGAAAAATATCCCCGTTTATCAGCCAAATTCTTTAAGAACTGAGGAGTTTGCCTCATTGCTTGAAGAAATAAATCCCGACATTATTACAGTTGTAGCATACGGCAAAATTTTGCCCAAAAACGTGCTCGACTATCCTAAATACGGTTGTATAAACGTTCACGGCTCACTCTTGCCCGAATATCGTGGCGCTGCCCCCATGCAAATGGCAATCATCGACGGCAAAAAGGTTACGGGCATTACCACAATGTTTATGGCTGAAGGACTTGATACCGGTGATATGCTTCTTAAATCCGAATGTGAAATAGCTGAAAACGATAATTTTGAAACAATTCACGACCGACTTGGTCTTCTTGGTGCTGATTTGCTTCGCAAAACTATTGATGGACTTGAAAATAAAGAAATAACTCCCATTCCTCAAGACCACTCAAAAGCAACTCACACGTCAAAAATTCTTAAAGAGGACTGTGAAATTGATTTTTCAAAGGATTGTGACACAGTTCACAACCTCATTCGCGGTCTTTCTCCCGTTCCGCTTTCCTTCACTCACACTCCCGACGGCAAGCTCCTTAAGATAGTTGAAAGTGAAATTTGCGAAAGAGAAAGCATCAACAAGGAAATAGGTAAAGCTGTTTCCCTTGACAACGGCAAAATTCGTATTTTGTGTGCCAAGGGTTCAATTAATATCCTTAAGGTTCTTCCCGAGGGTAAGGGCAGAATGACTGCCGCAGATTTTATTCGCGGAAGAAAAATTAATGAAGGAGATATCCTTAAATAAACACGAAAGGAAATTCATTATGTTATTTGGTTTTGGTTGGTACTATGACTGGACACTCATTCTTTTAGTACCGGGTATAATTATCGCCCTTTGGGCATCAATAAACGTAAAAACAACCTTCAATAAATATGACAAGGTTTTAAGTCGAAACAGAATGACGGGCGCGCAGGTTGCTGAAAAGGTTTTGCACCATCACGGCATCTACAACGTTCGCGTTGAGCACGTTTCAGGGAACCTTTCCGACCATTACGATCCAAGAACAAACGTAATCAGACTATCAGATGCAACATATAATTCAACAAGCATCGCAGCAGCAGGCGTTGCAGCACATGAGGCAGGTCACGCAGTTCAGTACGCGCAAAGCTATGCTCCCATTAAATTCAGAGCATCAATAGTTAACGTTTGCAATATCGGCACGCCCCTTGCAATGGTATTCCTCATTCTCGGCTTGTTCGTTCAAAGTCAAACCGCTTCTGATACTTTGATTTTGATTGCAATTTTGCTCTATTCACTTGCAACGGTGTTCCAGCTTGTAACACTCCCTGTTGAATTCAACGCATCCCGTCGCGCAATGGCTTGTCTTGAGTCAACTGGACTTTACGGTCAAGATGAGTTAAGAGGTGCCGGCAAGGTGCTTCAAGCAGCGGCTCTCACATACGTTGCAGCTCTTATTTCATCAATTCTCTCCCTTCTTCGTTTCGTGCTTATAGCTACAAGCGGCAGAAGAAGACGCTGATAAAAAATGGAAAATAAAATTATAAATGCTCGCTCTCTCGCACTTGACGTTTTAACAAGATGTGAGAGTGGTGGCTATTCAAACATAGCGCTTGATACGGTTATTAAGAGAAATAATCTTTCCTCAGCTGACCGTGGTCTTATGACCGCCCTTATTTACGGCGTTATCGAGCGCAAAATTACACTTGACTATATTATTTCTTCCCTTTCTTCAATTCCAAACAGCAAAATTGAAAGGGACACAAGAAATATTTTAAGAATGGGACTTTATCAGCTCCGATATATGAAGAAAATTCCGGCGCATGCGGCTCTTAACGAAACCGTAAGCCTTGCAAATAAGCGTTCAAAGGGATTTGTAAATGCCATTTTGCGCTCATATCTTAGAGAGGGAGATAAAATTGCTTTTCCCGATAAAAGCGAACCCGTAAAATATCTTTCAGTAACATATTCCATTGGTGAATCTCTTGCAAAGGCACTTTTGGAGGCATATTCCTTTGACACTTGCAAAAATATGCTCAATGCCTTTTCGCAGATTGCACCCATTACCTTAAGAGTTAATAATCTTAAAACAACTCGCGAGCAAATCTTTGCTGAGCTTGAGGGCGCAAGATTAACCGACTTTTCACCCGACGGAATCGTACTTGAAAATGCGGCAGTTAGCGAACTTGAATGTCTCAAAGACGGCAGGGTTACCGTGCAGGATGAGGCATCTCAAATTTGCGTGCGCGCGCTTGGAGCAACAAAGGGTGACACCGTTTTCGACGTTTGTGCATGTCCCGGCTCAAAGAGCTTTGGCGCAGCTATGACTATGGAAAACGAGGGTGAAATTCTTTCCTTTGATATTCATGAGAACAAATTGTCCCTTGTAGTTAAAGGTGCAGAAAGACTTGGAATTTCTATAATTTCAACTAAATCGCATGACGCTCGAAAGCCAATAGAAGAACTCTTTGGCAAGGCTGACAAGATTATTTGTGACGTTCCCTGCTCAGGCTTTGGCGTCATCGGTAAGAAACCCGAAATTCGTTATAAGGACGTTAAAGAAAGTGAAGCTTTGCCCAAAATTCAATACGATATTTTGGAAAACGTTTCAAATTATCTTAAAGTCGGTGGCACACTTGTGTATTCCACTTGCACAATTTTGCCCGACGAAAATGAAAACAACGTCAAGAAATTCCTTGACGAGCATAAAAACTTCGAGCTTGTTCCCTTCAGTGTTGGTGAACTCGAGGTTGAAAGCGGTATGATTACACTTCTTCCGCATACACATCATACAGATGGATTTTTTATTGCAAAATTAAAGAAAATTAATTAACAGCTTATCTGAAAGGAGGACACAAAAATGCAAAATCTTCTTAATTTTACATATGAAGAGCTTGAAGCATTTGTTTTATCAATTGGTGAGGCAAAATTCCGTACAAAGCAGATTTTTGCGCCAATGCACAAAGGCATCTCCCCCGCCGATTTAACAAATCTTTCTGCAAAAACAAAAGAAAAAATATTTGAAAACGCAAAGTATTCTTTACCCAAGATAAGAAGAAAGCTTGTGTCCGCACTTGACGGAACAGTTAAATATCTTTTTGAGCTTGATGACGGCAACTGTGTTGAAAGCGTTGTTATGAAATATGAACACGGCACAACCATTTGTATTTCATCGCAAATAGGTTGCCGAATGGGATGTGCCTTCTGTGCTTCAACCATTGGTGGCAAGGTGCGTGACCTTGAGGTCTGCGAGCTTTTGGGCCAGATAATTGCCGCACAAGTTGATCTTGGTGAAAGAATTGACGGCATTGTAATGATGGGTATTGGTGAACCCCTTGATAACTATGACAACGTAATCAAATTTTTGAGAATTGTTGGTCATAAGGAGGGCTTGAATATTGGCTATCGTCACATTTCCCTCTCCACCTGCGGTCTTGTTGATAAAATATACAAGCTTGCAGAGGAGGATTTTCAAATAACCCTCTCAATTTCACTTCACGCATCAAATGATGAGATACGAAGCAAAATTATGCCCGTTAACAAAAGATGGGGCGTGGACGAGCTTCTTGAGGCTTGCCGTGCCTACTTTGCAAAGACAGGCAGAAGAATTTCATTTGAATATACACTTATTGCAGGGGAAAACGATAGTGAAGAAAACGCTGTTGCTCTTGCAAAGAAATTAAATTCAAAACTCAGAACAAGAACTGAAACCATGCCAATCCACGTTAATCTCATTCCCGTCAATCCCGTAAAGGAAAGAGATTTTAAAAAGAGTGGCAAAGAGCAAATCAAAAAATTTGCATCAGTGCTTGAGCAAAGGGGTATTCGCGCAACCGTCAGAAGAACCCTTGGCGCTGATATTAATGCATCCTGCGGTCAGCTTCGCAGAGATGAAATGAAGAAAGAAAACGAAACCAATTCCACACAAAAGGAGCAAATATGAAGGTTTACGGCTTAACCGATAAGGGCATGATTAGAGAAGCAAATGAGGACTGCATTGGTATCTCTTGCTTAACAAATGGAATAACAATAGCCGTTGTTTGTGACGGAATGGGTGGAGCTGCGGGTGGTAAAGTAGCATCCGCCATTGCCGAGGAAACCTTTATGGAATCCTTGGTAGCATCAGCTGAAGAAATCGAAAAATCAAAATTCGACGGCAAAAAAATCAAGGCAGCAATTTTAGAGAGCATTAATAAGGCTAATTTGGCAATTTTGGAAGCGGCTCGCGCCGACCGTTCATTGCACGGTATGGGCTGTACACTTAATGCCGTTCTCTTTTGCGAGCCAAAATCAAAAATTTACTATGCAAACGTTGGAGACAGCCGTTTGTACATGATTAAAAAGAGAGAAATTAAGCAGCTCACAAAGGACCACTCCTACGTTCAGTTGCTTGTTGACAATAAAGAAATCACTCCCGAGGAAGCAGAGCATCACCCAAAAAAGAATCTTATCACGATGGCTCTTGGTATTAGAGAAGAAATCGAGCCCGATATTTTTGAACGCAGAATTAACACCAAAACCGAAGCCCATTTTCTTCTTTGCTCTGACGGACTTCACGGACTTGTATCTAAAGAAAAGCTTAAAAAGGTGGCTTTAGCTCCAATTAGCATTGAAGAAAAGATTTTTACCTACATAAAGCTCGCAAACGATGCGGGCGGTGACGATAATATATCCGCAATTCTTCTTTCCACCAAGGAAACGGAGGTGGGTAAATGACCGCTTACGATAGCTTTATAGGTCAGACCTTTGAAAATAGATATACGATAGTTAACGTAATTGGAATCGGTGGTATGGCAACCGTTTACGGTGCATATGACCAGGTTACGGGCCGTTCCGTTGCTATCAAAATGATGAACAAAAAGCTTGAACACAACGCGCGCCAAATTAAGCTCTTTGTAAACGAGGCAAGTGCACTCTCACTTTTGTCACATCCAAATATCGTTCAGGTCTATAACACCGCATTCACAAATAGCACAAAATACATAATAATGGAATACGTTGAGGGCATAACCTTAAAGAAGCACATAGACCACCGTGGCGCACTCCCTGAGCGCGAGGTGCTCTATTATGCAACTCAAATTCTTTCAGCTCTTGACTATATTCACTCAAAGGGCATCGTTCACTGTGACATCAAGCCCCAAAACATCATTCTTTTGCAAAACGGAAGCATTAAGGTTGCCGACTTCGGAATTGCGCGCCTTGATGCAATGCTTGACACTTCAAAGGAAAGAAGTGAGGTTGCTCTTGGCACGGTTTATTACGTTAGCCCCGAGCAAGCTCAGGGTAAAGCTCCTAAGGCTGAAAGTGACATCTATTCACTTGGCGTTATGCTCTATGAGGCAATGACAAACCGACTCCCCTTCTATCACGAAAATGCAACCGAGGTTGCAAAAATGCAAATCAATAAGGAACCGACTCCACCAAGCGCATTTAGACACGATATTTCAATCGGTCTTGAGCAAATCATCTTGCGCGCCATGGAAAAAAATCCTAAAAAAAGATATGCAAATGCAACGGAGATGCTTAATGACATTCGCGCTCTCCGTCAAAATTCCAAAACGGTTTTCGGAAACGAAAAGAATCACAGCCGTTATAAAATCATTGATAGAAAGCCCTATACAAACGTGTCAAACGTTTCAAATAGAAATATCTATCCCATGAGTGACCGCGGTGCTAACTTTGCCGATAACCAAGGATATTTCAAAAAGAATACTTCTCATTCAGGCGCATTCGTTCCGAGAAATGAGCAAATCAGCCACACCGGTAGAACAGCCGTTGGCATCGGCAGAACACCTGCGCAAACAGGTAGAACTAACGCACAAACAGGTAGAACTATTGCCATTGGCACTCCTGCTGTAACCGGCAGAACAAGAGTACCCTCAGGCACAATTCCACCCATGTATTCTCAAAAGCTGCCAAAAGCGACCAACACCGTTGCCATTGACGACGAAAAGATTATAACCGATTTAAAGCAAAGCAAGTGGTTATCAATCATTCTTGGAATAATTGCAGCACTTTTGGTGGTAATTGCAGTATCCTTTATTATTTGGTTCTCCATAGCTCCATCAAGCATTGAAGATCCAAATCAAATTCAACAAATCACTTCAGAAACGGAAATAGAATGGAATACAAATCACACGGAAAAATTTTAAAGGGTGTTGGTGGACTTTATACAATAAAGCTCGTTGATAACGACACTCATAAAGAAAATTTTAATACCGAATCCCCACTTGCTTCAAGACTTATATCTTGTAGTGCAAGTGGCTCATTCAGACACAATCACATAAAGCCACTTGTTGGAGATAACGTTGAAATCATTTACACCGACCACTCACTTGAGGTGATGGATACAAAGAATAACGATATAAGAATTTCAGATATTCTTGATCGTAAAAATGAGCTTATCCGCCCCCCTATGGCTAATCTTGACGTTATGTTTATCTCAATGGCGGCAGCATCCCCTGCTCCCGTGCTCCCCACAATTGACAAGCTCATTTGTATTGCCGAGCACAACGATATTGAGCCTGTAATCATAATCGGCAAGTGCGACCTTGCTCCCGAATATGCAAAGGAATTGCAAGAAATTTACACAAAGGCAGGTTACGATGCCTTTGTTTTGAGTGCCAAAACAGGCGAAGGAGTTGAGGCTGTCAGAGAGTTTGTAAACACACACCTCAATGGCAAAACAAGTGCCTTCGCAGGTGCTTCGGGCATTGGAAAATCAACGCTCCTCAACGCGCTTTTCCCAAATTTGTCGCTCACAACTAACACCATCAGTGTCAAAATTCAAAGGGGACGTCACACCACTCGTCACGTCGAGCTCTTTCCCATCAAGGATGGTGAAGACACAGGCTATATCGCTGACACTCCCGGATTTTCACTCCTCGACTTTGAAAGATTTAATTTTTTTGATAAAGAGGACTTGGCATACAATATGCGAGAATTCCGTGACTACATAGGTGAGTGCCGTTACACAAAATGCTCACATACAAAAGAAGAGGGCTGCGCAATTCTTGAGGCGGTTAAAAACGGAGAAATTTCAAAATCCCGTCACGATAGCTTCCTTGAAATCTATGCCGCACTCAAAAATAAAAATAAGTGGGATAAGTAATATGAAATCATACATTTTCATTGGCGGTGAGGTGGACAAATCCGCGCTTGAAAGCACCATATCCGAAAACGCGCTCGTTATTGCCGCAGACTCGGGATACGATAACGCAAAAAAACTCGGCTGTGCCGAAAGATGCGACTTTATTGTGGGTGATTTTGACTCCACAAAGGAAAAAGCATTCTGCTCACGAGCTAAAATCGTTCGCGTTCCTGCCGAAAAAGACGAAACCGATACCCAGCTTGCAATAAATATCGCAATCGAAAATGAAGCTGATGAAATTTATATCATCGGTGGTCTTTCAGGTCGCCTTGACCACACTCTTTCAAATTTATATTTAATTGAAGCCCTAACAAATTGCGGAATTTATGCCTGCATTTGTGACGGCAAAAACAGAGTCCGCTATATCAAAGAGCGCTCATCCTTGCTCATTCCAAAGGATGAATACAAATATTTTGGACTCCTTCCCTCTGAAAAAGAGGCAAAGGGAGTTAGTATAAAGGGTGCAAAATATCCACTTGAAAACGCGAAATTGACAAAGAATGATCCTTCGTTTGCAATTTCTAACGAAGTGACAGAGAATTTTGCAATGGTTTCAATCAAAAAAGGTGGACTTTTCTTAATTGAAAGCAAAGAGTTATCAAAATAGCACATTTTTTCATATAATGAAATTGACTACATAGTCAATTTTTATTACTTCGAGGTAATATTATGAAGATCATGCTTTATAAAACTCCGAGCTTTTTGTCAACCTTGATTAGAAAATTTTTAGGAATTAAAAAGAGCAAATCATAAGATTGGGGGGATAATATTCTCCCCCACAAATTGGGATTTATAGGGTGGGAGCACAAACCATCTTTAATAAATGTAACTTTGTAGGGACCGGCGTCCCCGACGGTCCATTACAAAATAAAGTAACTTTTGAACGAAAATATTGGATTTTGCTTGTACGAAGCCGTGAAAAATTGTATTTATTGTTCGTGGTGGACCGTCGAGGACGTCGGTCCCTACAATGACTATACTAATTTTATAACAAAATCACAGACATTTAGCCATCGAAACGGCTAAAATGTGAAAAAAATTAATTTGCAAACCGTAGGGGTCGACGTCCTCGACGACCCGCCTACAAACAAAACTAACTAACCCATAAATCAAAATTTGAAAATCAAATTTAAGGAAACAAAAATGAACAAACAAACAGAAAACACAGGATTTCTTCCCATAAACAGAATAGATATGAACGAGCGCGGTTGGGATAGACCTGACTTCGTTTATGTCACAGGTGACGCATATGTCGACCACCCCTCTTTCGGTGTGTCAATTATTTCAAGAGTGCTTGAAGCAGAGGGCTTTAGAATTGCAATTCTCCCCCAACCCGATTACAAAAGCTGTGATGCGTTCAAGGAATTCGGACGCCCACGTCTTGGCTTCCTTGTAACTGCAGGTAATATCGACTCAATGGTTGCACACTATTCAGTTGCAAAGAGAAGAAGAAATTATGACTATTACAGCGCAGGCGGTAAGATGGGTAAGCGTCCCGACCGCGCAACAATAGTTTATTGTAATAGAATACGCGAAGCATACGGTGATATTCCGATTATCATTGGCGGCCTTGAAGCATCCTTGCGCCGTTTTGCCCACTACGATTACTGGGATGATAAGGTGCGTCGTTCAATTTTAGTTGACTCTCGCGCTGACATCCTTACATACGGAATGGGTGAAAACATTCTTCGCAGAATTGCATTTTTGCTTGACAAGGGTGTGCCCGTAAAGAAAATTCGCGACGTTCGTGGCACTTGCTACCTTGCTAATCCCGACGAAACTGTGCACTATCCCATCGCAGCAGAGTTCGACTATAACGAGCTCAAGCTTGACAAGAAAAAATATGCCGATGCGTTCGGTGTTCAATATAAAAATCAAGACAGCATCAACGGAAAGGCTATAATCGAGCATTACGATAACAAAATTCTCGTTCAAAATCCCCCGATGCCCCCACTTGAGAGGGACGAGCTTGACAAGGTTTATTCCCTCCCCTATATGAGAACCTTCCATCCCTCCTACATTAAGGACGGTGGAGTACCCGCGATTGAAGAGGTGCGCTTTTCAATTACTCACAACCGTGGATGCTTTGGCGCGTGCAATTTCTGCGCGCTTGCATTCCACCAAGGAAGAACAGTTCGTTCAAGAAGTGAGGAAAGTGTTCTTCGCGAGGCAAAAATCATCACCGAAATGCCCGATTTCAAGGGATATATCCACGACGTTGGTGGCCCAACTGCCAACTTCCGTTACCCCGCGTGCGACCATCAGCTCACACACGGAGTTTGCTCAAACAAGAAATGTTTAGCTCCCACTCCCTGCAAAAATCTCAAAGTTGACCACACGGAATATATGGAGATGCTTAAGAAAATTGAGAATCTACCCAAGGTTAAAAAGGTGTTCATTCGTTCAGGAATTCGTTTTGACTACCTTATGTACGATGACAACGATGCATTCTTCAAAAAGCTCGTTTCCGACCACGTTTCAGGTCAGCTTAAGGTTGCGCCCGAGCACATTTCCGATAGAGTTCTCGACTCAATGGGCAAGCCCCACATCGACGTTTATAACGCATTTAAGAAGAAATATTTTGACTATTGCCGTGAGATTGGCAAAGAGCAATATCTCGTTCCCTACCTTATGTCAAGTCACCCCGGCTCAACAATAAACGAAGCAATCGAGCTTGCTTGCTACTTAAAGGCAGAGCACTACGCACCCGAGCAGGTGCAGGACTACTATCCCACACCAGGTACGGCTTCAACGGTTATGTACTACACGGGAATTAATCCCTTGACAGGCAAAAAGGTCTACGTTCCCACCACCTATGAAGAAAAGAGTGAACAACGTGCGCTTCTTCAATTCAACAAGCCCGATAACGCACAAAAGGTGCGCTCCGCACTCATAAAAGCAGGCAGAGAGGATTTGATTGGCTTTGGTGGAAATTGCTTAGTAAAGCCCGAAAGAGCCCCCTATTACGATAAGAAAAAAGATAATAAATCCGACAAAAAATCAGGTGGCAAGAACGATAAAAAGTTCGATAAAAATAGCAAAAAAGGTGCGAAATCCCCTTCAAACAATGGCAAAAATGCAGCCAAATCAAATAAAAAATTTGATAAGCCGAGTAAGAAATCAGGAAAGAAAAAATAATAAAAATCCCTGTTCACGCAGGGATTTTTGTTTATATAAATACCCAACAAATTGGGATTTAGCGAGTTGTACGTACAAACACAATTTTCAAATAATTGTAACCTTGTAGGGACCGGCGTCCTCGACGGTCCACCACGAACGATAAATACAATTTTTCACGGCTTCGTACAAGCAAAATTCAATATTTTCGTTCAAAAGTTACTTTATTTTGTAATGGACCGTCGGGGACGCGGGTCCCTACAATGATTGTGGAAATTTTATAGCCAAACGATAGAGATATTGTTAGCAAAATGGCTACAAATTGATAAAATTTGATTTGCAAACCGTAGGGGTCGACGCCACAAAGTGTCGTGAGCGTAATGAATGACAACACGGTGTGTTGTCAGAACGCGAGCGTGACCGAGCCCGCAGGCGAGACCCTCGACGACCCGCCTACAAACAAAACTAACTAACCGATAAACCCCAATTTGAAGCACACAAAAACGGCAGGTCATGTGACCTGCCGTCTATTTTTATTTTACTGTTTGATTTCTTCCATGATGAATGCTTCAAGAATATCACCAAGCTTGATGTCGTTGAACTTTTCAAGTCCGATACCACATTCATAGCCTGTTGCAACTTCCTTCGCGTCATCCTTAAATCTCTTGAGTGAGCTGATCTTATCTTCGAAGATAACGATACCGTCACGAACTACGCGGATTTCACTAGCTCTTGTAACCTTACCGTCAGTAATGTAAGAACCTGCGATTGTACCCACGTTAGGAACGCGAATTGTCTGACGAACCTCAGCATGACCGAGTACAACCTCCTTAAACTTAGGAGCAAGCATACCCTTCATAGCAGCTGTGATTTCTTCGATACATTCGTAAATGATACGGTATGTTCTAATTTCAACGTTTTGTCTATCAGCAGAATCCATAGCACCCTTATCAGGACGAACGTTAAAGCCAACGATAATAGCATTTGATGCTGCCGCAAGCATTACGTCACCCTCGGTGATACCACCAACTGCTGAGTGAATAACTCTAACCTTAACCTCTTCATTAGAAAGCTTCTGCAAGGATGCACGAACAGCTTCAGCAGAACCGTCAACGTCCGCCTTAACGATAACATTAAGATCCTTAATACCTTCAGAAATCTGGTTGAACAAGTCGTTAAGATTTGCTCTTGCATTTGCCTTGAAGATTTCTTCCTTAGCCTGTGCTCTTCTCTGTTCAGCAAGTTCTCTTGCCATCTTTTCGTCCGCAACTGCATTGAATTCATCACCTGCAACAGGAACGTCAGCAAGACCGATAATTTCAACAGGAACTGAAGGTCCTGCTTCCTTAACGGGCTTTCTGTTGTGGTCAGTCATCGCTCTTACACGTCCAACTGCAGTACCTGCAATAACGATGTCACCATTGTGAAGTGTACCGTTTTGTACAAGAACTGTTGCAACAGGACCACGGCCCTTATCAAGCTTCGCTTCAATTACGATACCCTTTGCGTGTCTATTGGGGTTAGCCTTAAGCTCCTTAACCTCTGCAACAAGAAGAACGGATTCAAGAAGGTCTTCAATACCCTTGTGTGTCTTTGCAGATACGGGAACACAGATAACGTCACCGCCCCATTCTTCGGGAACGAGGTCGTATCTTGTAAGCTCCTGCTTAACTGTATCGGGATCAGCTGTGGGCTTATCCATCTTATTAATAGCTACTACAATATCAATACCGGCTGCTTTTGCGTGGTTGATAGCTTCAATTGTCTGAGGCATGATACCGTCATCCGCCGCAACAACGAGGATGGCAATATCTGTTGCCTGCGCACCACGAGCCCGCATAGCGGTGAACGCTTCGTGACCGGGTGTGTCAAGGAATGTCATATCCTTACCATTGATACTTACTCTGTAAGCACCGATGTGCTGTGTGATACCGCCGGCTTCCGTAGCTGTAACGGATGCGTTTCTGATCGCATCAAGAATTGATGTCTTACCGTGGTCA
>JAZTYY010000049.1:0-11559 GCA_045637205.1 Eubacteriales bacterium
TTTTAAAAGCGACCGAGGGTACGGGGCGAGTAGCCCTGTATTCAGCGTTTCTTTTGATAGCTTTTCTTTGCGCTTATTTCGTCAAAGAAAAGCGGCTAAAAGATTTTGCTATCAAGATTTGTTAGACGCTTTTTCTTTTGAGGAAAGAGGCCCAAAAGAAAAAGCTTTGCAAAAAGAAAATGCCGTTTTTTTGCACTAACGCCGCGCGGGCGTCCGCTTTTGAAAAAGCGGAGCAAAACAATCGCAAAAAGTGAGTGCGAACAACCTGCTCGATAAACAAAAATTTGAAATAAAAACAAAACCAAAAGAGGTTAAAAATGAATTTTTATGATACGATAGCAGCTCTCTCCTCTCCTATTGGCAAGGGTGGAGTTGCTGTAATAAGAATTTCCGGCACGGAAGCTATAGGCATTGCTGACAAGGTGTTCAAGTGCGCCTCGGGCAAAAGTGTATCCGAACTAAAACCGAACGTGATGGCATACGGCAATATCATTTTTGAAGAAAAGGTGATAGACGACGGACTTTGCGTTAAATTTTGTGCTCCCAAATCCTTTACGGGTGAGGACACGGTTGAAATTAACTGTCACGGTGGTATATATATTACTCAAAAGGTGCTTTCAGCCGTTTTTGCGGCAGGGGCAAGACCTGCCGAGGCGGGGGAATTTACACGTCGCGCCTTTGTAAACGGAAAAATGGCGCTCTCTCAAGCTGAAGCGCTCGGCACTCTTCTCGAAGCAAAAAATGATGGACAAATTGACCTTGCGCGCTCAGTTATGGGTGGCAAAATCAAGGAATCGTGCGATGCTTTATATAGGGAGCTTGTTGCCCTTGTTGCATCAGTTTATGCAAAGGTTGACTATCCTGAGGAGGATCTTGCCGATATGGACAACGACGAAATGACCGTTGCCACACGCGAGCTTCTTTTGAAGGTTCAAAAATTAAAGTCAACCTATAAAATGGGACACGCAGTTATGGAGGGTGTTGCAACTGTAATTTGTGGTAAGCCCAACGTTGGAAAAAGTAGTCTTTATAACGCTCTTGTCGGCAGGGATGCCGCAATTGTCACCGATATCGAGGGTACAACGCGCGACCTTTTGACCGAAACTGTCAGCGTTGGCAGGGTCACCTTGCGCCTTTGCGATACCGCCGGTATTCGCGCAACCAACGATAAGGTTGAGCAAATCGGAGTTGAAAGGGCAAGACGTTCCCTTGAAGAAGCCGAGCTTGTTTTGGCTGTTTTTGATAACTCCCGTGCGCTTGATAACGAGGATGAGGAGCTCATTTCCTCACTCAAAACCTCAAACGCGACAAAAATTGCAATAATCAATAAAAACGACCTCGCTTCCCTTCTTGATAAAGAGAGAATTGAAAATAATTTTGATTACGTTCTCAATATTTCAGCTAAGGAGGATGTCAATGTTGACTCACTTCGCAGTCTTGTGGAAAAGCTTTATATTAATGAAGAAATCGACACTCAAAACGATGCCGTGCTCATCAATGCGCGTCAAAATGCAGCGCTTATAAACACCGAAAAGCATCTTCTTTTGGCGCTTGATGCACTTGATATGGGACTTTCCCCCGATATTGCAGGTGTTGACCTTGAGCTTGCGATGTCATATCTCTCTGAAATTGACGGCAGAGAGGTGGATGAGGACATCGTCGCACAAATCTTTTCACATTTTTGTGTTGGAAAATAATAAAAATGAAAAACCACCATCCTTGCGGACGGTGGTTTTGTTTTATTCAAAGCATTTTGCAAAAGCATCCATTGTGTCCTGTGTAAGAGTCTTGATTTCGTCAACGGATTGCGCCTTTTCAATTGAATTTAAGCTTGCGTCCTTTATGTCGACAAGTGCAATAAGAAGCTCTCTTTCTCCCTGAGCCATTGCATAATAGGTGTCATAAAGTGACTTTATTTTGTTAAAAGCATCGTTTTTGTGTGGAAGTAAGCGCGCCTCTTTAAGTAATGCAACGTAGTTTGTTTTCTCGGTGTTAAGTACGTCAATTTTCACCTCAAGCAAAAGAAGTGCCTCAACGTTTTTATCAAGTGCCGAGATCTCCTCGTGAGTTACGTTGGGGTCGGCACTGTGGAGTCTGTCAATTTCTTGGCGGATAACGTTAGTTAATTCAACAAGCTGATTTACACGTTTTGTATAGAAAACAAGAAGCTCGCGCGCCTTAATTGTGCTATCCTTTAGCAAGTCATCCTTTTCAAACGCGTCAAGAAGTGTTTGCCAAGCCATATGTGCGCCTTCAAGTGAGGTTGTTGGCAAAACGGGTGTTTTGATGCTTGCAACCTCGTTTTCAAAGCTTTCAGCAAGATCGTTTTCCTCGTCCGAGTCAAGTGTTGCTTCAATATCTAAAAGCTCCAAATCAAGTCTTTCTTTCGCAAACGAATTGAGCACGTCTTGGTTGTTTAAGAAGCTGTTGTAGTATTCTCTTGCCTCCAAAGTTCCCTTGGTATCCTCAGGAAACGTAACTCCGTTTTGTTTGATTTTCTCAATTTTTGCCTTTAAAATATTGTCAAAACGGCTTTTTTGAGCCTCGTTAACCGTTTTTTCAAAATCTTTTGCAAAGGATAATGGATCGGTTGATCTGATTGCTGAGTAAATTTGATTCATCATCTCATCTTCAATTTCCTGTAGCTTTTCCCTTGTGAAAAGATGCGCGTTTTCAGCCACCAAGCCATAAGAAGCCATTATTTTATCAACGGCGTCCTTTACTTTGGGAGTTGCATTTGACCACGCGGTGAAAATTTCTTGATATTTATTTATGCGCTCCTCGTTTTCTGATACGTCCTTGTTTGTTTTTTCAAGAGATGCCTCAAGACCGCCGATTGAAGCCTTCAATTCGGCAATTTTGTCTTGTGCCAATGCGGTTTCTCCTTTTGCGTCCTTGATGGATAAAAATGCCATAACCGATGCGAAAATTAATCCACACACGGCAAGCACAACCACGAACACAACGAAATTTGTTTTACTTTTGAACATTTAAGTACCTCCTTAATTAATTTACATAATAATTATATCTTGGGTATAGAACAAATTATTCGTGTTTGGGACAAGATTTAAATGAATTTTTATGGCGATGAATTTTTGGTCACTTTTTTGAAAAAAAGTAACCAAAAAACTTTTTATGGAGCTTCGCACTTTTCCCCATAAAGCAAGCATAAACCGTAGGGGTCGACGCCACAAAGTGTCGTGAGCGTAATGAATGACAACACGGTGTGTTGTCAGAACGCGAGCGTGACCGAGCCCGCAGGCGAGACCCCCGACGACCCGTTATAAAAGAAAACAAATTTTGATTTATCGAGGAGATTTGAAGAAATGAAATCGTGGCAAAAGCCACGATGAAATCCAAACAAGTTTGGATGAAATCCTCGGCAAATTGCCTCGGATGAAATCAAATCCGCCTATAAATCACCTGCCGTAAGGCAGATTTCATCGCGCAAGCGATTTCATCCACCATTTGTGGATTTATTCCGCAGAAGGCGGATTTAGTTGCGGGGCTTCGCACCGCTAAATCCCAATTTATCAATTCCCTATTGCAATAAAGCTAAAAATATGATAAAATATTATGTATGTACTTATAAATTAAAAGGAGAAAAGAAAATGAGCGATATTAAAGATATTAAGCTTGCACCCTCCGGTCACGATAAAATTGACTGGGTGGCGTCATATATGCCCATTCTTAACACAATTAAAGAGGATTTTACCCGAAATCAGCCCTTTAAGGGACTTAAAATTTCAATGTCCATTCACCTTGAAGCAAAAACTGCATATCTTGCAAAGGTACTTAAGGCAGGTGGCGCTGAGGTTTGGGTGACGGGATGCAACCCCTTGTCAACTCAAGATGACGTTGCAGCTGCACTTGTTGAGGATGGCTTTGAGGTAAATGCTTGGCGCGGTGTTTCTAATGAACAGTACGAGCAGCACCTTATCAAAACTCTTTCACTTTGCCCCGATCTTATGATTGATGACGGTGGCGACCTCACTCACCTTATTCACGGTCAGTGCCGTGATTATGCAAAAAATCTCATCGGTGGCTGTGAAGAAACAACAACGGGTATTCACCGTCTTTTCGCGCGCGAAAGAGCCGGTCTTCTCGACTACCCCATGATTGACGTTAACGATGCCGATTGCAAGCATCTTTTCGATAACCGTTACGGCACAGGACAATCCACTCTTGACGGAATTATGAACTCCACCAACCTTATTATTGCAGGCAAAACTGTTGTTATCGCAGGCTACGGCTGGTGTGGTAAGGGCATGGCTATGCGCGCAAAGGGTATGGGCGCTATCGTTGTTGTTACTGAAATCGATCCCATTAAGGCACTTGAAGCTACAATGGACGGTTTTTCTGTTATGCCCATGGACGAGGCGGCTAAAATCGGTGACCTTTTCGTTACTCTTACAGGCTGTAAGGACGTTATTCGTCGCGAGCATCTTGAAGTAATGAAGGACGGTGTTCTTCTTTCAAATAGTGGTCACTTCGACGTTGAAATCGACAAAATTGCACTTTCTGATATGGCAGTTGAGGAGTGGGATAGAAAGCCCAATATCCGTGGATATAGAATGGCTGACGGAAGAATTCTCAACCTTCTTGCCGAGGGACGTCTTGTAAACCTTGCCGCAGGTAACGGTCACCCTGCTGAAATTATGGATATGTCCTTCGCAATTCAGGCAAAGGGCCTTGAATACCTTGCTAAAAATCGCGGCAAGCTTGAAAATAAGGTTTATGCCGTGCCCGTGGAAATCGACCGCGAGGTTGCAGAATTAAAACTCCGTTCAAACGGAATTAAAATTGATTACCTCTCCGACGAGCAAAAGGCATATCTCGAAGCAGCAGAATAATAACGATAAATTGTGATTTATCGGGGAGTTTGCAAAAGTTAGTTTGCGTCCTCGACGGTCCATTGTTCAACAAAACTAACATCTCTATAAATCAAAAATTTAAAAACAAATTAATTTTCAGGAGAAACTTATGAAATATCCCGAATACGTTAAAAATTGCATAGATTTGCTCGAAGCGTCGGGATATTCAGCATATGCCGTTGGTGGCGCGGTTCGCGACGGCTTGCTTGGTAAGGAGCCTTCTGACTGGGACGTTACCACAAGTGCAACTCCAACCGAAATGCTTGAAGTTTTTAAGAATTTTCGCACAATTCCCACGGGAATCAAGCACGGCACAATCACTGTTTTGCTTTCAGTTGACGAAAAAAATATTCCCATTGAAATTACAACCTTTAGGGTTGATGGTGAATATCGCGATTCTCGTCATCCCGAAAGCGTTGAGTTTTCAAAGGACGTGCGCGATGACCTTTCTCGTCGCGATTTCACAGTAAACGCGATGGCTTTCAACGAAAAAGAGGGCGTGATTGATGCCTTTGAAGGTCAAAAAGACCTTCAAAATCGTATTATTCGTGCTGTTGGTGACCCCGAAAAGAGATTTTCGGAGGACGCGCTTCGAATTTTGCGCGCGTTTCGTTTTTCTGCTCAGCTTGAGTTTGAGATTGAAGAAAAAACTCTTTTGGGCGCACAAAAATGTGCCACCCTGCTCAAAAATATTGCGCGCGAGCGCGTAGGAGTTGAGTTTAAAAGATTGCTCGCTTCACCCGGTGTGGAATATTCATTGCAAAAAATGATTGAAATTGACGTTTGGCAAAATCTTTTTGACGTTTCTTTTTCAAGCTCTAAAATAATTTCAAAAATATCTTCACTTCAAAACGGAAATTTTGCAACTCGTCTTGCTGTCATTGTCTCCGAATATGACGAAAACGAAAAAAATGCGTTTTTGACATCTCTTCGTTTATCAAATGCCGAAAAGAAGCTCGTTTTGCGCCTTTGCACCGTGAAGGACTTTGACGTTCAGCAAAATGAAACAAATTTTTATGCCTTGGCACGACGTTTTCTTCATTTATATAATAATATATATGCCGAAGCAAAGGAAATGCTTGCCTTGTTCAATGAGGATATTCCTCTCGCGTTCTTGTGCGCTCTTGAATTTGAGTTGGCAAAGAACAACCCCCTAACAATTGCCGACCTCGATATAAAGGGCGGTGACCTTCTTTCTCTTTGTGAGGGTGATTTTTCAAGGGTTGGAAAAACACTTGAAAAGCTTTTGGCGCGCGTAATTGATAACCCCGAGCTAAATAAAAAAGAAATATTGATAGAAATAGCAAAAAAAGAGCTTCAATGAAGCTCTTTTTTGTTTGTGCTTGAAATTTTGGCTTTGGTTTCACTTTGTTTATTATATTGTCATCTAAGAAATATCACCAAAAATTAACAATAATAATTTTTTCGATTTTTTTCAAAAAACCTATTGACAAGTGAGAAAAATGGTGCTATAATACATTCAAATCAAAAAGACGTTTGAGCAAAAAGAGCGCAGAATGAAATGTTTTCAGAGAATCGGCGGTTGGTGTGAGCCGTAAATCAGTAGTTTTGTGGCGTACGTTTTGCAAGTTGTGCGTTGAACCTCTTATGAAAAGTAGGCGCAACGGTGGTCCCCGTTATGGACGTAGACTTTGATGGAAGTCGGTAAGGGTCAAATCGTGAGGTTTGACTGAAGCAGAGTGGTAACACGGTCTTTTTCGTCCCTGCATCCGTTATGGATGGAGGGGTTTTTTGTTGCTCTCAATCAAACAATATTTTGAAAAGCCGAAAACGGCAGGAGGAAAAACACTATGAAAAAATTATTGGCACTCGTTCTCACACTGGCAATTTTAGCAACAGCTTGCTTTGCATTCACAGGCTGTACTGACAACAATACAAACAAAAAATATAAGGTTGGCGTATGCCAGCTCGTTCAGCACCCTGCGCTCGACCAGGCAACTGAGGGCTTTATCAAGGCTCTTAAGGATGAGCTTGGTGCAGAAAACGTTGAAATCGACGTTCAAAATGCATCAGGTGATACAAACGTTTGTAATACAATCATTGGTAGCTTTGTGGGCAAAAACGTTGATCTTATCATGGCAAACGCTACTCCCGCACTCCAGGCCGCGTACAACGCAACAACAACAATCCCGATTCTTGGTACATCCATTACAGAATACGGTGTTGCACTTGATACAACACTCACAAACGGTGTTGTTGGTGGCAACGTTTCCGGTACAAGTGACCTTGCTCCCCTTGATGAGCAGGCCGATATGATTCTTGAATTTATGCCCGACGTTAAAACTGTTGGTATTATCTACTGCTCAGCTGAAGCAAACTCCAAATACCAGGTTGACGAAATGACAAAGCACTTGAATGCTAAGGGTGTTGAGGTTAAGCCATATGCTTTCTCAGACTCCAACGATATTTCTTCAGTTGTAACTGCAGCTTGCAGCGACTGTGAGGCTATTTACATTCCCACAGATAACACAGCTGCTTCTTGCGCTGAAACAATTGGTAACATCGTTCGCGAAAATAAAATTCCCGTTTTCACGGGTGAAGAAAATCCTGCTAAGGTTTGCGGCGTTGCTTCTCTCACAATCAGCTACTATGACCTTGGTGTAACAACAGGTAAGATGGCTGCTAAAATTCTTAAGGGTGAAGCAGACGTTTCTACAATGAAGATTGAATATGCACCTGCAACAAAGAAGTACAATAAGGAAATGTGCGACCTTCTCGGTCTTACAGTTCCTGCAGGATACGTTGAAATGGAAAAATAAACGTCAACGTTCTTAAGTAAATCCTATAGGAAATCGAGGAAACTCTCTATGAAGAAAATAATATCTATGGCGCTTATAATAGTTATCTTGGCAACGACCTGTCTTTCATTGACAGCTTGTCCTGATAACAATACAAATAAAAAGTATGTAGTTGGTGTGTGTCAGTTGACACAGCACCCTGCACTCGACCAGGCAACTGAGGGCTTTATCAAGGCTCTTAAGGATGAGCTTGGTGAAGAAAACGTTGAAATCGACGTTCAAAATGCATCAGGTGATACAAACGTTTGCAATACAATCGTTAGCAGCTTCGTAGGTAAAAACGTTGATCTTATTATGGCAAATGCTACTCCCGCACTTCAGTCTGCGTATAATGCGACAACAACTATTCCGATTCTTGGTACATCCATTACAGAATATGGCGTTGCGCTTGACGTAACTCTCAATGACGGTGTTGTTGGTGGCAACGTTTCCGGTACAAGTGATCTTGCTTCTCTTGAGCAGCAGGCAAATATGATTTTTGAATTCTATCCCAATATTAAAAAGGTTGGTATTGTTTACTGTTCAGCTGAAGCAAACTCGGCTTACCAGGTTGCTGAAATGAAAAGGTTTCTTGGTAACAGAGGTGTTGAGGTTAAAGAATATGCATTCTCAGACTCCAACGATATCGCTGCTGTTGTAACTGCAGCATGCAGTGACTGTGAAGCTCTTTACATTCCCACAGATAACACAGCTGCTTCTTGTGCTGAAACAATTGGAAACATTGTCAGCGAAAATAAGGTTCCTGTATTTGCAGGAGAAGAAAACACAGCAAAAGGATGCGGCATTGCATCTCTTTCAATCAGCTATTATGATCTTGGTGTAACAACCGGTAAGATGGCTGCTAAAATTCTTAAGGGTGAAGCTGATATTTCTACAATGAAGATTGAATATGCACCCGCAACAAAGAAATATAATAAAGCAATGTGTGAGCTTCTTGGTATCGTTGTTCCCGAGGGCTACATTGAAATAGAGTAAAATTTAGTTTTAAAAGGAATTAATTATGCAAGATTTAATTAATGCGCTTCCCGGCGCGATGTCCTTGGGACTTATTTGGGGTATAATGGCAATAGGTGTTTATATCACCTATAAAATACTTGCTATCTCCGACCTTACGGTTGACGGTAGTATTTGCACGGGCGCTGCGGTGTGCACAATGCTCATCACGGGCGGCGTTGATCCTTGGATCGCAATGCTTTGTGCGATGGTGGCAGGCGGTCTTTGTGGACTTGTAACAGGCTTTTTGCACACAGTTCTTAATATTCCCGCAATCCTCTCGGGTATTTTGACACAGCTTGCTCTTTGGAGCATCAACCTTAAAATAATGGGTATGTCAAACAGACCATTGTCCGCAAGAAAATTTGACGTTATTGTTACACAGATGAATACAACCGAGGCAATTATTATGCTTGCAATCATTGCGGCAGCAATCGTTGCTATTCTCTACTGGTTCTTCGGCACTTCACTTGGATGCTCAATCCGTGCAACAGGCTGTAACATTAACATGAGCCGTGCGCAAGGTATCAATACTGAGCTCAATAAGGTTTTGGGCCTTGTGATTTCTAACGCGCTCGTTGCTCTTGCAGGTGCACTTTTGGCACAGTATCAGGGCTTTGCTGACATCAATATGGGACGTGGCGCAATAGTTATCGGTCTTGCGGCAATTGTAATTGGTGAAGCAAGAGTGGCACGTAACTTTGCTGTTCGTTTGCTTGGTGTTTTGGTTGGTGGTATAGTTTACTACCTCGTTTACCAGGTAATCGTATTCTTGGGAATCGACACAGACCTTCTTAAGATGCTTTCAGCGGTAGTTGTTGCTCTCTTCCTTGGTGTTCCTCATCTCAAAGATAAATTGATTGAAAAAATTAACATTATAAGACGTAAAAAGGGGGTAAAGAAAGATGCTTGAGATTCGTAACGTTTCAAAAACCTTTAACCCCGGAACAATAAATGAAAAAAAGGCGCTTCGCGACCTTTCTATAACACTTAATGAAGGTGATTTTGTAACCGTTATCGGTGGTAACGGCGCAGGTAAATCCACTCTCCTCAATGCAATTTGCGGTACTTGGCAGGTCGACTGTGGAGAAATCGTTATCGGTGGTAAGGACGTAACTCATGCCCCTGAGCACAAGAGAGCAAAATATCTTGGCAGAGTATTCCAAGACCCAATGATGGGTACTGCAGCGGATATGGAAATTCAAGAAAATCTTGCCTTGGCAAAAAGACGTGGAAAAATTCGCGGTCTTGGTTGGGGAATTTCCAAAAAAGAAAAGGCTGAATTTAGAGAACTCCTTTCAACCTTGGGACTTGGTCTTGAGGACAGAATGACAAGTAAGGTTGGTCTTCTTTCGGGTGGTCAGCGCCAAGCAGTAACACTTCTTATGGCTGCAATGGCTGAGCCAAAGCTCTTGCTCCTTGACGAGCATACAGCCGCTCTTGACCCCAAGACTGCTGAAAAGGTGCTTGAAATTACTGAGGATATCGTAAATAGAAATCATCTCACAACCCTTATGATTACACATAATATGCGCGATGCCATTAAGCACGGCAACCGTCTTATTATGATGCACGAGGGTAAGATAATAGTTGACGTTTGTGGTGAAGAAAAGCAAAATCTCACCGTTGAAGACCTTCTTGGCTTGTTCAATAAGGCAAGTGGCAAGGAATTTGCAAACGATAGAACTATGTTGGCATAATAAAATAAAAACTCACTCGATTTCGAGTGAGTTTTTTTGTTAATTCCATTTAAATTTGTATTTTTTTAAAATTTCGAGCAAGCCCGTTCCAAGAATTGCTGCTGAAATGAATTCTCCAAGAAAAATCGTGAGCATAAGCCACGGAACAGCCATATCGGTAAATCCAAAGCCGTAATAAATTACAAAAGGAATGATAATTGTGTTTGCCAAAACTGTGGGTAAGGTTATGAGCCACTTGTTTTTGCGAAGGAGATAGCCGCCAAATACACCGATAAACGTTGCGAGTGTGCCGAAAATCAAATCGAGTGGCTCACCCGAGGTGATAAGATTTGAAATGAAGCACCCGATGGTCAGTCCCGGAATTGCCGCAGGAGTGAAGAAGCTCAAAACACAAAGTGCCTCTGAGATTCTGATTTGAATTGCGCCGGATGATAGTCCTGCCGCTGCCGAAATAAGCGTCAATACGACGTAAAGAGCCGCAATTATTGCCGATAGAGTGATAAATCGCACTCTTTGAAGATTTTTTCTTTTCATTTTTTATACTTCCTTAGTTTTGTTTTAGGTGAGGATGGTTACGAACTCACCGAGGGATATTATACTACTTTTTAATATAAAAGTCAATAGAAAATGACTTCAAATTTTGATTTATAGAGATGTTAGTTTTGTTGAACAATGGACCGTCGAGGACGTCGGTCCCTACTAGTTTGCAAGTAAATTTTGTGTATTCGTAGCCATTTTGATAGTAATATGGTTACAATTTTGCCATAAAAATAGCGCAGTCCCTGTAGGGACCGACGTCCTCGACGGTCCGCTTTGAATGCAAACTAACTTTTGCAAACTCCCCTATAAATCCCAATTTATCGCGCGGGCTTGTGATTTCAAATTTTGGTTTGTAGAGATGTTTGAAATTTATTTTTAACAAAAAACTACCTTTTGTAGGGACCGGCGTCCTCGACGGTCCACCACGAACGATAAATACAATTTTTTTACGGCTTCGTACAAGCAAAATCCAATATTTTCGTTCAAAAGTTACTTTATTTTGTAATGGACGGTCGGGGACGCCGGTCCCTACAAGGTTACAATTATTTGAAAATTGTGTTTGTGCGAACAAAGTGCGAGATAAATCCCAATTTAAAAATTTCTATTGCTTTTTTTGAAATTTGTGATATAATA
>JAZTYY010000050.1:0-2071 GCA_045637205.1 Eubacteriales bacterium
ACAGGCCATAACATGACAGAAGGCTCTTGCACAAAAGATTCAGTATGTCTTAACAACTGTGGCCACGTAGAAGTAGCTCCCGGTCACAAAATGGAAGAAGTAGAAGCTCTTGCTCCTACATGTACAGAAGACGGCTACACAGCTCACACAGCTTGTGCATGCGGTCACACAGAAGGTAAGGAAACTGTTAAAGCTCCCGGTCACGAAATGGCTGATGCAACATGCACAGAACCTGCTACATGCTCAGTTTGCGGTCACACAGAAGGTGAATCTCTTGGTGGTCACGTACCCGGCGCTGAAGCAACATGTACAACAGCACAGGTTTGTACAGTATGTAATGAAGTACTTGTAGCAAAGCTTGGTCACGTTGATGCAAACCTTGACGTTGAATGTGACAGAGAAGGATGCACATCTAAGGTTGCTCCTCCTGCAGATTCAGTTCTTTCAAACTTCACAGCTAACAATCTCGGTTCAAAGCTTTCTACAGATAGTAAGTACTACGTTGTAGGTACAATCGTAGAAGTTCTTGATGCTAGAAACGGTATATTCCTTGTTGATGACGGCACAGGTGAAAAGTTCTATTTCAGACTTCCTGTTAATGCGGACGGCGTATCTCACGCAAACTGGACAATCAAGCTTGTTCTTGGAGATAAGGTACAGATTTACGGTAAGATCAATAAATTCACAGCTTCAAATGCTCCCAACGGTCAGTACTGGCCCGCAATGCAGGCGCCTGTTGTAACAGTTCTTGAGCAGCATCCTCACGACTTTACATTTAAACCTGCAACTTGCAGCGAACCCGCTTACTGTGCGTGTGGACAGAGTCAGGGTAAACCTCTTGGATGCGCTGATACAGATGACGACCAGCTTTGTGACGATTGCGGAAGAAACGTAAATTACGCATATGAATACGTTGAAATCAGAACAGATAATGAAAGCGGTGTAATTGATACAGCAGCAGGAACATACACTTGGGAAAACGGAAACTTTGCTATTCAAGTTCTCAAAGGAACAAGCTCACAGCTTTACTCCACAGCAAAGGACCACATGAGAGTTTATAAGGGCAACAATTTCGTTCTTGTGAACAAGAACGGTCTTGCGGTTAAGACAATCACTGTTTACGTAACAAATGCAACTCAGGTTGCTAACTTCGAAAAGCTCCTCACTGGTTACACATACGTAAAAAATGAAGAGAACTTCACAATTACTTTTGAAGTAAGCGCTCTTGAAACTCTTACATTGGTGAATTCCGGTTCTACAACTCAGATTAAGGGTGTAGAATTTGGATATGAGAAGCCCGAAGAACCCGCACTTTCTAACGCAGTTCTTGACTGCACAACAAAGGACAACCGTGTTTCCTTCTCAACTGAGGAACAGGTTTGGTCTCAGAATGGTATTACACTCACACTCAAGAGAGGTGAGGGCACAGCTTATTCCGACAAAGCTCCCATAACATTTGCTTCAAAGGGTTCTCTTACAATCGAAGGCTCAGGTATTAAGACTATCGTTATTGAAACAGGTAACACAACATACGGTACATACGTTAGCAACTGTTTCAATGGTCAGCCCGGTGTTGCATCTGCTTCCGCTAATAGTGGAGTAGTAACTATCGTTCTTAGTGAAGAGGTTGATAGCTTTACAATTGAATCCCTTGCTAAGCAGGGTCAAATCAAGAAAATCACAATCAACCCCGAAGCATAATTAATAAAAATTGGCACGCGCCCTCCGGCGCGTGCTTTTTGTTTGAATAGATGATTGGTTTATAGGGGAGTTAAATAAGCCTTCTCCAGCGGAGAAGGTGTCACCGATAGGTGACGGATGAGGAGAGCACCATTTAGTAAGTACTAACGGCTCTCTCGAAAAACTTTAACCTTGGTTTTTCAAGATATTTCTTTTATTTGTACGCTATCTGCTGATAAGAAAGACGATTGTTTGCACAAGCCGTGTTCTCCTCATCCACCGCACGCGGTCCCCCTTCTCCGCTGGAGAAGGCTAATAGAGAGATAAACCAAAATTTGAATGATAAATTGGGGGTTATAGGTTAGTTACTTTTCTTTTGTTACGGACCGTC
>JAZTYY010000051.1:0-4068 GCA_045637205.1 Eubacteriales bacterium
TGCCTTCCCCAGCGGGTAGCGAAGCGGCACGAGGGTCTTAAAAAACAACACGGTGTGTTGTTTTTCCCCGAGTGTGACCGAGCCGCAGCGAGACAAGGGGGACCGCTTGCGGTGGATGAGGAGAACACGGTTTGTGAAAACAATGGTCTTTCTCAACCAAATTTCGTTTATTAACATAAAGAAATTACTTAAAAAATCAAGGTTTTTATTTTTCAAGAGAGCCGTTAGCGTAAACTAAATGGTGCTCTCCTCATCCACCATCAAAGATGGTCCCCCTTCTCCGCTGGAGAAGGCTAATAGAGAGATAAACCAAAATTTGAAATATAAAAGGAATTAGTCAATGCAAAAATTTTTAAGAACTCAAATGCTACTCGGCACTAAAGCCGTTGAAAAATTGAAAAATTCTCGCGTTGCTGTGTTTGGCATCGGCGGTGTCGGTGGCTATGCACTTGAGGCGCTTGTTCGCGCAGGAGTGGGTGAAATCGATATTATTGATTCCGATTCCGTTTCTGTGTCAAACATCAATCGTCAAATTCTTGCCACCACTAAAACCGTGGGTGAGAAAAAGGTTGACGTTGCCGAAATGCGCGCAAAAGAGATTAATCCCGACGTGAAAATTAATAAATATCCCATTTTCTATCTCCACGAAACTGCAAATCAGTTTGATTTTTCAAATTATGACTACGTAATCGATGCAATTGACACGGTTGCAGGTAAAATGGAGCTTGTAAAACGCGCAAACGAGGTTGGCACTCCCATTATTTGCTCAATGGGTACGGGAAACAAGCTCGACCCCTCTGCCTTTGAGGTTGCCGACATCCACAAGACAAGTGTTTGTCCACTTGCAAAGGTCATGCGCGGACTTTGTAAAAAAGAAGGAATTAAGCACCTTAAGGTTGTTTATTCCAAGGAAATTCCCACAACTCCCCACGAAATTGACGGTGCGGAGCAAAAAGGCACAGCAGGACGAGTATCCCCTGCCTCTTGTTCGTTCGTCCCTCCCGTTGCGGGCTTTATTCTTGCAGGTGAGGTCATTAAGGACTTGATTAAATAATTAATTTTGGAGAATATATGAGAAAAAAACTTGTCACCATAATACTAGCTGTGATACTTGTGATATGCTTGGCTTTGCTGGGAATTTTAATTTATTCCCTTGTTCCAAAGGAGTGTAAGCATTACTTTTGTGATAAAACCGTAAACGATCCCACTTGCGACGAAAAGGGCTTCACCCTCTATCAATGCAATAGCTGTGATTACGAGTTTGAAGCGGATTTCGTTTCCCCCACGGGACACAAGTATAACGACGAGATTGTTGCGCCCACTTGTGAAGACAAGGGATATACCGTTCACACCTGCACGGTTTGTGAAAAGGTTGAAAACGATACCTTTGTTTCAGCCAACGGGCACGATTATACACAGAGTGTGGTTGCTCCCACCTGCGAAAATGAGGGCTACACAATAAATTCCTGTAAAAATTGTGATTTTGAAACAAGAAGTGATTACACCTCCCCCGTCGGTCACGATGAGGAGCAAAGGGTAATTGCCCCCACCTGTGAAAATGAAGGCTACACAATAAATTCTTGCAAAAACTGTAGCTATGAATATATTAATACATATCTTGACCCAACAGGACACAGTGTCAGCAAGACAACAACCGTTGCTCCAACGTGCACAACCGGTGGCTATAGCAATTACGAATGCGCAAACTGTGACTACGCTTACGTAAGTGACTATACAAATCCTGCAGGACATAGAATGTCAAGTCGAGTTACTGCGCCCACCTGTATAGCTGAGGGCTATACTACATACGATTGCGATAATTGTGATTATCAGTATAGATCAAACGCAGTTGCCCCCACAGGACACACTTATACAAGGACTTACGTTCGTCCAAATATTGAACAAACGGGATATACAATATATGAATGTACCGTATGCAAAAGCAAGCACGAGGCTGATTTTGTGTTCTATTCCGATATTTTTACGGGCTCGGCAGGAAAGGGTGAGGGCTCACTTGCCTTGGGTGTTGACCTCTCTCACCACTCGGATGACGTTGACTTTGTAGCACTTAAGGCGTCGGGTGTTGATTTTGTAATTCTTCGCGTTGGCTATAACACCGCGCTTGACACAAGATTTGAAGAATATTATGCCGCAGCTCGCGAGGCTGGACTTGATATAGGCGTTTACTTCTTCACTCTTGCCGAAAACAAGGAGGAAGCAAAGGCAGATGCCGATCGCGTTGCCGCTTGGATTGATGGAAAAACCTTTGAATATCCCATTTTCTATGACGTGGAGGACGACCCCTACTATTCGGGCTACACACCATCCGAATTTTCGGAGGCGCAAATAATGGAAATTGCCCACACCTTTATGACCACAATGGTTGACCACGGATATTATCCCGGTCTTTACACAAACAATAATTTCTTGTATAACGTTTTCAACAACGAAAAAACACTTAGACTTTATGACGTTTGGTATGCCCGTTACACCACTCCAACCGATGCTCTTATTGATGAATATAGCGAAAAGTATTCAATGTGGCAATATGCAGGCAACGTGGAGGGCTATGCTAACGGTTCGGTTTCCGGAATGTGTGACGTGAATTACGCGTTCAAGGATTACCCAACGATGATTAAACACTTTGGCTTCAACGGATATGACTCATAATTGTTAAATGAATTATCCTTCGGAGGAATGAAAAAATGAAGCACAATAATATTGAATTTGATACATATTTGAAAAATATGCCCGACGAAAACGGCTACTTCGGTAAATACGGCGGTGCATATATTCCCGAAAATTTAAAACAGGCAATGGACGAGATTACTGAGGCATATTTCACAATTTGCAAATCGAGTAAATTTATAAGTGAGCTTCGCAGAATTCGTCGCGAATTTCAGGGCAGACCCACTCCCATTTCACACCTTGAGCGCCTTTCATCCTCACTTGGTAACGTGCAGCTCTACGTTAAGCGCGAAGATTTGAATCACACGGGCGCGCACAAGCTCAATCACTGTATGGGTGAGGCATTGCTTGCAAAATATATGGGTAAAAAGAAAGTAATTGCCGAAACGGGCGCAGGTCAGCACGGTGTTGCTCTTGCAACGGCGGCGGCATATTTTGGACTCGAGTGCGACATTTACATGGGCTCAGTTGACATTAAAAAGCAAGCGCCCAACGTTGCAAGAATGAAAATTCTTGGCGCAAACGTTATTGAAGTAACACACGGACTTGCAACTCTTAAGGAGGCAGTTGATGCCGCGTTTGAGGCTTATGCAAGAGAATATAAGGATGCAATTTATTGCATCGGCTCAGTTGTAGGCCCCCATCCCTTCCCCATGATGGTTCGCGATTTCCAAAGCGTTATCGGAATCGAGGCAAGAGAACAGTTCTTGCAAATGACGGGTGAGCTTCCCGATGCAGTTGTTGCCTGCGTTGGTGGCGGTTCTAACTCAATGGGTATGTTTGCGGGATTTTTGAATGACCCTGTTGACATTTATGGTGTTGAGCCACTTGGCAGAGGAATGGCACTTGGTGATCACGCGGCAAGTCTTAACTATGGAACAGAGGGCATTATGCACGGATTTAACAGTCTTATGCTCAAGGATGAAAATGGTGAGCCTGCTCCCGTTTACTCCATCGCAAGTGGACTTGACTACCCCTCATCGGGCCCTGAGCACGCGTATTTGCACGACGTTGGCAGAGTAAAATATGACGTTGTTACTGACGAAGAAACACTTGATGCGTTCTTCACACTTTCACGTCTTGAGGGTATTATTCCTGCAATTGAAAGCGCACATGCCGTTGCCTATGGTATTAAGCTTGCAAAGACCATGGGACGAGGCTCGGTTCTTATCAATCTCTCAGGTAGGGGCGACAAGGACATGGATTACATTATCGAAAAATACGGTATTAGATAAATTAGGGTTTATCGCGCACTTTGTTCGCACGAACCAAGGCGATAAAAAATTTTGCGGAGCTTTTTTAAAAGCGACCGAGGGTACGGGGCGAGTAGCCCTGTATTCAGCGTTTCTTTTGATAGCTTTTCTTTGCGCTTATTTCGTC
>JAZTYY010000052.1:0-4847 GCA_045637205.1 Eubacteriales bacterium
GAGGACGTCGGTCCCTACTAGTTTGCAAGTAAATTTTGTGTATTCGTAGCCATTTTGATAGTAATATGGCTACAATTTTGCCATAAAAATAGCGCAGTCCCTGTAGGGACCGACGTCCTCGACGGTCCGCTTTGAACGCAAACTAACTTTTGCAAACTCCTCTATAAACCACCAATTTATCAAGCAAAAAGGACTCTTGCGAGTCCTTTTTATTACATTATTTAAAGTAAATTCCGTTTTTAAGGGATTCAAGCATGATAATCGCACTTGATGCATTCGTAGCAAGAGGAATCTTTTGAACGTCACAAAGACGAAGAAGCGCTGAAACGTCAGGCTCGTGGGGCTGTGCCGTGAGTGGATCGCGCAAGAAAATGACGAGGTCAAGCTCACCGTTTGCAAGCATTGCACCAATTTGCTGATCACCACCAAGTGGGCCCGATTTCATTCTGTGAATGCAAAGTCCTGTTTCACCCATAATAAGAGTACCAGTTGTGCCTGTTGCATAAAGCTCATGATCAGAGAGGACGTCTTTATAGGATTTTGCAAGCTCGATTATCGCATCTTTTTTCTTATCGTGGGCAATAAGTGCTATTTTCATATTTATTCTCCTTTGAAGATTTTATATTGATTTTTATAAATTGAGTTGTTCAACAAAACTATCTCCCCCATAAATCAAAATTTGTTTTCTTTTATAACGGGTCGTCGGGGACGTCGACCCCTACGGTTTTAGCTTGCTTTATGGGGAAAAGCGCGAAGCTCTATAAAAGGTTTTTTGGTTACTTTTTTTTCAAAAAAAGTGACCCATAAATCAAAATTTGAAATTACAATTTGAACATATAGGGCAAAAGGCTGCCGAGTGTTTCTTCAATGTAGTCACCATCGTTTGAGGTAACTAAAATCACCTTAAAATCGGGTGGACAAAACTCGCTCATTACCTGACGGCAAACGCCACAGGGAGCAGTTACACCGTTAACGTTGCCCTCATGCCCACCAACTACCGCTATTGCCTCGAAATCGCGCTCACCTTCGTGTACTGCGGTGAAGATTGCATTTCGTTCTGCGCAAACTGTGGGGGTGTAGGAGGCATTTTCAATATTCGCGCCTGTGTAAATTTTGCCCTCTTTAGTGAGGAGCGCAGCACCAACCGTGAAATGTGAGTATGGTGAATATGATTTTTTCATTGCCTCAATTGCCGCAAGGGCAAGAGCGCGAGAAGTGATTTTATTTTCTGTCATTTTAGTTCTCCTTACTCATCCCCAAGCATTGATATACCGGGGCATTCGTAATCGATTTCAAGGTAATCGGCAACGGTTGCCGCAATATCGGCATAGGTCATGCGTGTGCCGAGGTTACCGGGGGTAATATTCTTGCCGTACATAATGCAGGGAACGTACTCTCTTGTGTGGTCGGTGTGATGATCACCGGGGTCGCATCCGTGGTCGGCTGTGATGATAAGAATATCGTCATCCTTCATGCCTTCAACGAATGATGGGAGCCATCTGTCAAATTCTGCAAACGCGTTTGCATAGCCGTCGATATCCTGACGGTGACCGTAGAGCATATCGAAATCAACAAGATTGATAAAGCAAAGACCGTTAAAATCGTGGTCGAGCGCGTCGAGTGAGAGGTCCATACCCTCTTTATTTGAGTGTGTAAAAGTCTTGTAGCTTACGCCCTTGCCTGCGAATATGTCATAAATTTTGCCAATCGCATAAACCGTTTTGCCTTGCTCGGTGATGGCATCAAGAACAGTTTGACCGTAGGGCTCAAGTGAGAAATCGTGACGGTTTGCCGTTCTCTTAAATGGATATTCTCCTTCAAAGGGACGGGCAATTACTCTACCAACGCTATGCTCCCCTGTGAGAATTTCACGTGCGATGCGACAGTATTCATAGAGCTGCTCAATCGGAACAACATCCTCGTGCGCAGCAATTTGGAAAACGGAGTCAGCGCTTGTGTAAACGATGAGGTCACCCGTGCGCATATGTTCGTTTCCGTAATCGCGAATAACGTCAGTGCCCGAATAGGGCTTGTTGCAGATTACTCTTCTTCCTGTTCTTGCGGTAAATTCGTCAAGAAGTGACTGTGGAAATCCGTTTGGATAAGTGGGAAGGGGAGTTTCACTTACAATTCCCGCAATTTCCCAGTGGCCGATGGTTGTGTCCTTGCCCATTGAACGCTCCGTAAGACGCGCAACGCGTGCCGTGGGATTGTCATTTGTGCCAAGAAACTCAAGGCCGTCTATATTTCCGATACCCATTTTCCATGTATTTTCGCAGGAAAATTTCTCGGAGGTTGAAATTCTTTTAATCGTGTGGCAATCGTGGTCACCGAAGTTTGCACAGTCGGGCATCTCACCCGCCCCACACGAGTCAAGAACAATTAAAAATACTCTTTTTTTCATTAATTTTTCCTTTATGTTACAAAACAATTAGCCTTCCCATTGAGGGGAAGGGGGACCGCGTTCGGGGTTCCCCGAAACGAGCATTGCGCAGTTTTGGGGGTTCGCGATGGCGGTGGATGAGGGGAACGGAGTTTGTACAAACTATCGTCTTTCTCATCACTTTTGTTTCAAATCATCCCAAGTCAATCCCAAGTGTGTAAGAATATCATTACACACATCATTGAAATTTTTATTTATACTTTTGTTTGTATATCGCAACACTTTAATACCGAGTTTTGAAAGTTCAAAATCTCTTTCGCTGTCTTTTTCGTTATGCTCGGGCATATCGTGTTGAAGTCCGTCAATCTCAATTACTACATTTTTACTTGCAATATAGAAATCAACGATAAAATTGCCTATATTTTTCTGTCTGTTCACTGTGCACGGTAAATTTTTAAGAAAATCATACCAAAGATGCTTTTCTTCGGGTGTCATTTCTTTTCTTAATTGCTGTGCTAACGGAACATAACTTTTGTTGTGATAAATTGCCATATTTTTGTTTTTTATTTAGAGGGGAAATCCATTCGTGCAGAACAGATTTCGTTCCCCTCATCCACCATCAAAGATGGTCCCCCTTCCCCTCAATGGGAAGGCTATATATTCTCCAACTTAACTGCAGTTTCAAGAGCGAGAGTCATCATATCGGTGAAGGAATTTTGTCTTTCCTCGGCTGTGCAGCCTGTATGCTCGATAAGGTTATCGGAAATTGTGCAGATTGCGAGCGCGCGCTTGCCGTAGCGAGCCGCGTTCATGTAAAGAGCTGCTGCTTCCATTTCAACTGCCATAACGCCCATCTTTTCACCCCATTCGCAGTCGGGGAGAGCACCGTTTTCGCGCAAGGGTGCATCGCGATAGAAGGTATCGGAAGAAAGGATGTTGCCAACCTTATATTTAAGATTCAATTCTTCAGCAGTTTCAACGCAGGTGCGAAGCATTGTGAAGTCGCAAATGGGCGCATAAGTGCCGGGGAGATTGAAGTTGCAAGCAAAATTTGAGTTTGTGCAAGCGCCCATACCCATAACGATGTCGCGAAGCTGAATATCGTTTGTCAAAGCACCTGCAGAGCCGATTCTCATGATGTTTTCAACACCGAAGAAGTTGTAAAGCTCGAATGAGTAGATGCCTATTGAGGGCATACCCATACCACTTGCCATAACGGAGATTTTAACTCCCTTGTAAGTACCTGTGTAACCCTGAACACCGCGAACGTTGTTAACGAGCACGGGATTTTCAAGAAAAGTTTCTGCTATAAATTTTGCGCGAAGGGGGTCGCCGGGCATGAGCACGGTCTTACCGAAATCGCCTATTTCTGCTTTAATATGAGCTGTCGCCATTGTTTTGTTCTCCTGTCTTAACGATTTTTACAATTCTTGATGTTCCAAGACGGCTTGCGCCAAGGTTGATAAAATCTTCAGCGTCGGCAATTGAAGAAATGCCGCCTGCTGCCTTGATGAGTGTGCCGTTTGTAACGTGCTGAGCAAAGATTTCAACGTCGTGACGAGTTGCGCCTGCAGTTGAGAAGCCTGTGCTTGTCTTGATGTAGTCTGCGCGGCTTTCGGATACGATTTCGGTCATTTTAACCTTTTCGTCGTCGGTGAGAAGGCAAGTTTCGATGATAACCTTCAAAATTTTGCCTGAGCATGCGTCCTTAATTGCATTAATTTCAGCGAGAAGCTCGTCATATTTTTTATCCTTGAGCCAACCGATATTGATAACCATATCAATTTCGTCAGCACCGTTAGCAACTGCGTCAGCGGTTTCAAAAACCTTGGTTGCAGTTGTGCTATATCCGTTGGGGAAGCCGATTACTGTGCAGATAGCGAGCTTGTCACCAACGTATTCCTTCGCCTCTTTAACGTAAGAAGCAGGGATACAAACGGATGCGGTTTCATATTTCATGCCGTCATCACAAATAGCTTTAATTTCAGACCAAGTTGCTCCCTGAGCGAGCAAAGTGTGGTCAACCTTTGAGAGAATGTCTTTAATTTCCATAGTAGTTTTTCCTTTCAGTTTATAGAATTAGATGGTTTTCCAATATAAGTATATCATATAATAACTATTTTGTAAAGAGTTTATTTTGTCGGTTAAATTTTGATTTATCTCTCTATTAGCCTTCTCCAGCGGAGAAGGGGGACCATCTTTGATGGTGGATGAGGAGAGCACCATTTAGTTTACGCTAACGGCTCTCTTGAAAAATAAAAACCTTGATTTTTTAAGTAATTTCATAAAATTAACAAGCAATATTTAGTTGAGAAAGACGATAGTTTTCACAAACCGTGTTCTCCTCATCCACCGCAAGCGGTCCCCCTTGTCTCGCTGCGGCTCGGTCACACTCGGGGAAAAACAACACACCGTGTTGTTTTTTAAGACCCTCGTGCCGCTTCGCTACCCGCTGGGGAAGGCA
>JAZTYY010000053.1:0-2086 GCA_045637205.1 Eubacteriales bacterium
CCAAAGATTCAATAAGTCAATTTCTTGAAATTTTTTCTCGTTGCCTTATTGGTAACAGACTAAACCGCCCCGATGTCTCTATCCCTGCGTTTGCGGAATTATTCAATACTCAATCAGCAAACCTTGACTTAGGCAATATGCTCAACTCATCTATGATGTATGCAATGGATTTAAGCAGGGTTGGAGATAATAAGACAGCTGCAAAAATGTTATCTTTAAATCTTGAAGCAGTACGCACGCATCTTGATAGTGCAACAATAGCTGGTGTTGAGCAATTTATTAATCAATACGAAGCTCTATCTAAATACGACCCATATAAAATAACATTTGAAAATTCTGTAGGAACTATTCCTTTCGAGATTGTACCTGTTGGTCCACAAAAGAATAATTCTGTATTGATGCACCTAAGAAAAACTTCGATTAATGGTATTGATGCTGATGTTACTTTTGATACAGGAGCTGGAGTAAACATTATTTCGGAATCTTTAGCTCTTAAATATAATTTAATTCCACTTGATGCATCAAGTACTGTTGGTGGAGTCGATATACAAAATGGAAGTTATGCTATAGCGAAGGAGTTAAAAATCGGAGATATAATTGTTAGTGATGTCCCATTTTATGTAATAAATATAACCACCAATAATGAAGAGGCAGACAAATATGTTGATAATTTCAATATTGTTGTCGGTAGCGAACTGATGTTGCAACTCAAAGACTTGACTGTTGATTTTGTTAATCAAAATATTACAGTTCCATTGGTTGCTCCAAAACGAAGCCAGACATCTGCAAATATGTGTTTTTCATCTAGTATGAATTTATTGAGCAAAGGCGTCGTGCAAGGTAATAAAATGTTAATGAACATTGATACAGGAGATGCTTCATACGGTTCATTAGGTAAAGTTTTTTTTGAGAAAAACAAAGAATATATCACTACTCATTGTAAATTAGATACTATCCGAAACGCAGGAATTGGTGGAGTAAATGTATCAGAATGTTATCGTGTCCCTAATCTATCTATTGAATTGGGAAATAATGAAATAAAAGCAGCTGAAATAGTTGTTGTTTTACAAGACAATATGGGTGGTACGTTTGGATACGATTGTAACTTAGGCTTAAAATCCTTGATGCTTTTTAACAAAGTTCGTTTTAACATGGTAGATTTTGTATTAACAACATCGAAATAAAACCACATAGGTTATGATGGCAAGAATATGTGTTTAGTTTTGTTATGATAGATATATGGCGACTACTCAACCAAGCAACCACCATTACGATAAATCATAAAAACACACTTTTATGTCGGTGCAAAGGCGTATTTGGGAAATTTCTATTAACTTTGCACTTGGTATGGAGGATTTATATGAAAAATATAGTTTCACTTTTTTTGATTCTGCTTGCGTTTAATATATCTTCAAATGCGCAGAATGTAGATTTGTCTTCAGTTGATGAATTTCTTAATATAACTACTCTTCTCAAAAATGGAGAGGAAGTCAATATGGAACAATGGAATCAGTTTGATAGTTCTGCAGCATATTCTCTATTTTCAAATTCCAAAGACAATACTATTCTCAATATAGTGAAGGCTGCTATGCAGGATATTTTTGGATGTCCTGACATCAAGGGACAAAACCAAAATGGCAGCTTGCTTGAGACATCCGTTAGAGCAAACTATGAAGACATCAAGAAAAATTACTCAGAAATAAGAAAATTCCGTGATAATTATGATTTCGAATTCTTGATTTCAAATGCAAAATTGAGATTACAAACTTTTTTAGGATGTGAACAGTTGGATGCATCTGTAAAATGGAAACCTGTGTATTTTTTCTTCTTGAGTCAAGACGGAAAAGAGTTGGATAATGCTATCGTCCTTGATTTAAATTTGATTTATAAAATGACTGAAGAGGAAAGAATCAATTTTCTTGCTCATGAGTTCTTCCATGTATACAGGGCACATTTTGAGCATCACGAATTCAATTATGCAAATGACATCAACTTTGTGATTGATATGATAGCGAATGAGGGGATAGCTGACCAAATCGACAAATATATGGGCTATGACCAATATTTTTCGAATTTTGGTAAATCT
>JAZTYY010000054.1:0-15380 GCA_045637205.1 Eubacteriales bacterium
TCGGTCACGCTCGCGTTCTGACAACACACCGTGTTGTCATTCATTACGCTCACGACACTTTGTGGCGTCGACCCCTACGGTTTGTAAGTTGATTTTTGCTAATTTATAGCCATTTTAATAGCAATATGGCTATTATACAACTTAAAAATTACCACAATCATTGTAGGGGTCGACGTCCTCGACGACCCGTTATAAAAGAAAAGTAACTAACCTATAACCCCCAATTTATCATTCAAATTTTGATTTATCTCTCTATTAGCCTTCTCCAGCGGAGAAGGTGTCACCGATAGGTGACGGATGAGGAGAGCACCATTTAGTATAAATGAAGAAATTTAACATAAAACAAAAACCTTGATTTTTTAAGTAATTTCTTTATGTTAATAAACGAAATTTGGTTGAGAAAGACCATTGTTTTCACAAACCGTGTTCTCCTCATCCACCGCAAGCGGTCCCCCTTCCCCGCTGGGGAAGGCACAGATAAATCCCTATTTAGCAAAAAACAAAGGAGCAAAAAATCCCCCGCGCGTTTAATCGCACGGGGGATTGAGGTTTGTTTAGTTTAGTTTAGTTTAGTTTAGTTTGTTATGGGTTATTTTTTGGACCAAGAGCCAGAGCCCTTAGACCAAGCACCTGCAGCTATTGTATAGCAGTTATTTCCGTTTGTAGGAATTGTCAAGTCACTAGTTTGGTTCCAACAAGGTGGATTATCAAAATTATTATTTGAATTATTGGGATCCATTCGACCAAAAATTATACTAGTATATTTGTCTTTAGGGATCCAACAAGAATAAGTACCGTCTGCTTCTTTGTCATTCATATTATACCAAACTGCTGATACACCATTAGCCCATACATAAGCACTAAATCTTGCATTACTCTGTGTCCAGTTGCTGTTGGGTTTCAAATAAATATGCATATAATTACTAATATCATCGTATTTGCAACTAGACAATGCCTTAGTAGTCATAGTAACTTTATGATAATTATCTCCTGAACCACGACTTGAGCAACTGTATACAGTGTCAGTAGCAACCTTTGTAAAGTCTAAGTCGGCTGTCTGATCGCGTTTAGTGTTATCGTCGTTATAAAGTCCGCTAATAACAAAGGTTTCTGCATATGTAGGAATTTCTAACTTATAGTATTCGATTGCATTTGTAGCATCATAACCTACAAGTTCCATTGCTTTGCCTGGCCATGCATCATTATAAGAACCTTCAGCTCCCCAATAATAATAAATTCTTACATCATCCCACAACCAGTTGTTCTGTACGTAAATTGTCTTTGTTGGAGCCTTTGCACCACATACTGTACAAGTGTAATTAGTGTTGAACCACTGATGTTCACCAACTGTTCTTGTTGCACCACATGTGTTACATGTTTTATCGCAAGCATTGTCATATTTATGGCCCTTAGCTGCAACTGTTGTCTGTGCAACGAGAACTGTATTACATACTGAGCAATGCTTACCTTCTGTCTTGCCAGCTGTTGTACATGTTGCTGCAACTGCTTCGTCAACTACTTCTGTATGACCCTTTGCCGCAATTGTTGTCTGTGCTACTGTTGTAACACCACATACTGAACACTTCTTACCTTCTGTAAGACCTGTTGCTGTACATGTTGCATCTTTGCCTGCTACTGTCACTTCTTTATGACCAAGAGCTTCTTTAATTACTGCGCTACATACTGTACATGTCTGAGCTGTTGTACATGTTGCAGCATCACCAGGTGTATGACCCTTTTCATCAACTGTAATTGTTTCACGGCTGATTTCTGCGTTACATACTGTACAGTAAACTACGTTATCGTAAGAGCCTTTATCTGTACAAGAGGAAGCAACGTTATTTTCAACTACTATTTCACCATGTGTATGTGCGAGTTTTTCAGTAGTGATTGTTTCACGGCTGATTTCTTCGCCACACTCTGCACACTTGGTTACCTTATCATAAGAACCGTTTGCTGTGCAAGTTGCATTCACGATATTTTCTTCAACTATTGTAGTTGATGTGTGTGTGCAAGATGTGTCACCAAGAGTTACTTTTCCGTTGTTTTCGTAGTTTGCAAGAATGAATTCATCGCTTGCACCCTGATCAGCAACAATCTTGAATGCGTATGCTCCGCTAGGAAGCTGAATCTTATAAGTGTTACCTTCAACGAGCATTGTACTCATGTCGATACCGTCGATAATTGTTGTCCATCTGTCGTTACCATTTGCGAACCAATACTGAAGTTTAAGATTTGTCCAACCTGCATTATTGTGAACATAAATTATCTTACCGTTCTTGCTGTTTGTTGTAACGCCGTCGTGTTCAGCACAACCGTAAACACCCTGTCCACCGCCGTAAAGCTGGTTGAATACGATGGGTGTGTAGTCTGTAGCAACTTCTTTGAGTTGTTCTTGTGTAAGGCTAGTAACAGGAACAGATATTTCTCCATCCTTATGTGTAGGAACACCATATCTGGGGTTGGAGAAAGCTCCATTATTTAAGCCCTCTTCAGCTCTTACCCAAGGATATCTTCGACCTGTTCCACTCTCCTGGTTTGCAAACTGATAGTATGTGTAGTTTACCCAATCACCGTAGTAAACATTTACGTTTTCACATGTCAAGAAAGGAGCAGCCGCATTCAATGCGCTCTTGGGACTGTTCTGCTCTGTATGACCGATAAGCATACCGCAACGACGGTAAGCATACCACTGATATGCAGCTGTTACGTCAGAGTAAACGTCAAGTCTTACTGCAACTGTAACGTCTTCCATCTTAACTGTTGCATCGCCCCACTTACCACCGATAACACCACCGGACAAGTTGTCAAAGTCACCCCAAAGTGAGCCAACTGTTACGGTAGAGTCAACAACAATGTTCTTAAATGTGTGGCTATAACCTTTGGAAATATCTGTTCCGTAAGGACCGTAGCAAACTTCACCAACTACGCCACCTGTAGCGCGCTGATAGTTAGCAATTTTAGAATTTGTTACAACGATATTTTCGAAGTGGCAAGTACCCTGCGCATAGCCAACTACGATACCCATATCAACGCATTCCATTTTGATGTCTGCGCCATTTACTACAAGGTTTTTGATTGTTGCATTTTCGATAGATGCAAACAAACCAGCACCTGCGGTGGAATATGTGTAGTCCTTGTCGGTTGCACTTTCAAGGTCCCAACCCTGTTCATAGAGGTTGTAGATTGTGTGTCCCTGACCATCGAATGTGCCCATGAAAGCTGTATTGCTATCTTTGTTATATGTATAACCATATCCGATAGGATCAAAATTGATGTTGTTAAGGTCAATGTCAACACCGAGTTTTACTGTCTTGCCTGCAAAAGTAGTACCTGCATCAACAAGATTTCTAAATCCAATGAAATCTGCAGCAGAATCAAGTGTGAATTCATCAGCTTCAGTGTTTGCAGTATACCAAGATGTATCAGCATCTGTTTCTGCAGTCAATACATCAACTTCTGCCTTAACCATAGAGAAGGTTGAGAAAGAAGCAACGTAGATTGTAACTTCACCTGTTTCTTCGTTATACACGTACTGATTGTGAATTGCAAAATCACTTGCGCTATTTACTCTTGTCATAAGAACTGCTTCACCATTTTCGTGATGGTAAAGTTTAAGCTCAGTGTTTGCAAGGCCAATTGGGAGAATTGCACCAAGCTTAACTGTCATGGGTGTTTTGTTATCAAGAGCTACACCTGAAATGTGAACGTCCAAATTGTTGAGGATTTCAGCATCGCCAAAGTCAGCTCCGTTATCTTCAACGTTCTTTATTGAAAGAGCGAGAGATGTTGCACCAACGTCAACCTTAACGTCGGCAGGGATCAATGCAGCAATGCCTTCTTCATCACCAATAACAACGTCATTAGTGAGTGTGCCGAGAATAAGTGAATTGTCGGCAAGCTCTGTAGATCCCGCATAAATATGATTAGGGTCTGTAACTGTGGGTTTTGTAACTGTGCCGGGCTTGATTACTGTGATGAAATCGTCTGTGCTACCTTCTTCTGTGATACCACCAGCAATCTCATCGTTCTTTGATGGCTGGTAGCACGCAGTCATAATACTTACAACCATAATCATGCAAAGAACAAGCGCAAGCACTCTTGTGAAAATAGAGTTTGTCTTCATAACGTTTCCTTTCTGTATAGACAAAATATTTACTTGTACTATATTATATATACAATTAATGATAGTATAGCACATTTTTTATAACAAATCAACAGTAAATTAAAAAAATATCAATAAAATTTATATTATATTAACATTGTTCACAAAAATAGCACCGAGCGACTTGCTCGGTGCTATTTTATCAATTACTGTGCGTCTTCAGCCTTAACGTCAACGCTGCGAATCGCTGTTTTAAGAATGCGAATCTTTGTGCCGTTTTTACTTGTTTCAATAACACATGTTTCATCCTTGATGCTAACAACTCTACCGATGATGCCACCGATTGTTGTGATTTCGTCGCCAATTTCAAGGTTATTTCTCATGTCGTTTGCTTCCTTTTCAGCCTTCTTCTGAGGTCTGATTGTGAGGAAGTACATTGCTACAAGCATAACAACGAGCAAAATAATTGGAAGAAGTTCCATATAGTTTACCTCCGTAACAATATTCTTATTACTAACTTTACCATTATACATTATTTTTTCCATTTTTGCAATACTTTTTCCATAATTTTGAAAAATTAATGAAAAATAGTAAATTATTTGCATAAAACACATAAAAAAATTCCGTTTTTGTTGCAATAGTTGATAAAATGTGGTATACTACTCTAAATAAGTATGCAATTTTTTAGAAAAGGATATATACAATGGCAAAATCACAGTTTCTTGAATGCGGAAAAATCGTAAATACCCACGGTATTCGCGGTGGGCTTAAGCTTGAATCATGGTGCGATACACCAAAGGACCTTGCATCCTTGAAAAAGGTGTTTCTTAAAAACGGTGCTGAGTACAAATGCTATAAGGTGAAAAAGGCTTCTATATTTAAGCAGTTCGTGCTTTTTGAGCTTGATGGTATTAACGATATCGATACCGCAATGACACTTAAAAACAGAATAGTTTTTGCTGATAGAGATGATATTTCAATCGACGAGGACGCCTTCTTCTTGGCCGACATTATCGGCTTGCCCGTTTTCGATATTTCAAACGGTGAAAAAATTGGAACTCTCTCTGACGTTTTGAACCTCGGCGCGAGTGATCTCTATGAAATAGATACCGAAAAGGGAAAGAAGCTCATTCCCGCGGTTGACGAATTTATTAAGGAAATTGACCTTGAAAAAGGAATTTTCGTATCACTTATTGAAGGAATGCTTGACTGATTATGAGATTTGATATAATGACGCTTTTCCCCGAGCTTGTTTCATCGGTTTTGGGTGAGAGCATAATAGGTAGAGCGCAAAAGGCGGGCTACGTTTCCGTTCACGCGCACAATATACGCGATTTTGCAAATAACAAGCACAATAAGGTGGATGACACCCCCTATGGTGGCGGGTTCGGGATGCTCATGATGGCGCCACCCGTCTATGATTGCTATGAATTCGTTAAGGGGCAGGTTGTTTCAGAGCTTGGTGAAAATGCTAAATCAAAGGTGATTTATATGAGCCCACAGGGAAAGGTTCTCACGCAGGAAAAGGCGCAGGAGCTTTCAGAATACGATAACCTCATCATCCTTTGCGGACATTATGAGGGAATTGATTCTCGCGTGCTTGAGGAAATCGTTGACGAGGAAATTTCAATCGGTGATTACGTTCTGACCGGTGGTGAATTGCCCGCTTGCGTGCTCATTGACTGCGTTTCTCGTCTTAAAGAGGGTGTACTTGCGGACAAAAAGTGCCACGAGGATGAAAGCATCTCCTGTGGACGTCTTGAATATCCACAGTATACGCGCCCATATGAATTTCACGGCAAAAAGGTGCCCGACGTATTAATTTCAGGAAATCACGCTGAAATTGATAAATGGCGCATGCAACAATCAATTGAAATAACTAAGAAAAAAAGACCGGATCTTTTAAAATAATATGATTCCGTTATTACGGGAGGGATTAGTTTGAAAAAGAACAAGATAACAAATAAAAAGACGGCTAAAAAAAGACGTGGCCCACTTGCTTGGCTTGGCAGAATTGCCGATGCCATTGTCAGAGTGGTAAATCGAGGTCCTATCGGATTTTTCTTTGCCGATCTCTATACAAAATGTAACGAAAAATGGAAAAATGGGTTTGTATACAACCTTTTTAGACGCAGAAAGCAAAAAATGAGAGAGCGCGCAACCTTGGCGCACATCTATGAGGATAGCTTGCTTAGTAATAAAATATCAACGTTTTCCACCGAAGTGGTTCACTCCAATTTGAGAATTTGGGGTGTGGCGCTTTTGTTCTTCGCGTTTGCAGTTATTGCAATTGCAATGGTGAAATACTATTTCTTTGGTGAGTTTGTATTTGGATCCTTCATCATAGGTGCTTTGATTGCATTGCTTTCATTCCCACTCATCATTTCAAAAAAAGAGCTTGGCGAGGCGCTTCTTAAGGGAAAACTTACAAAATACGTAATAACCCAAGTGTTGAATCTTAATACAACAAGATTTGAAAAATCTGAAACAACGTTTGAGGGAAGCTATTTTGTTGCGATTTTGTTTGCAACCTCGGTTGGATGTCTAACTTATTTCATAGATCCTATGGTTGTAATTTCAATAGCATTGCTTGTGATGCTTTTCACACTTTTGATGTCTTTCCCCGAGCTTGGACCTGTGTTTACAATGATTGCACTTCCTTTTGCTAATGTATTTTCAAATCCTTCTATTGCAATTTTGGTGCTTGTTGGATTTTCATTTTGTGGATTTATGGTTAAATTGCTTAGAGCTAAAAGAGTTATGAGACTTGAGCTCATCGACGTTTTAGTTTGCGCCTTTACCGGACTTATGTTGTTTGGCGGTGTTTTCTCACACGGAGGTATAAGCTCACTTGGTTCAGCAGCAATGTATTGTGGCTTCATTTTGATTTACTTTTTGATTGGAAATATGTATATCAGTAAGTCATCAATACACAGATCATTTAAAATTCTTATAGTTACAGCGACAATAGTTTCTATTGTCGGAATTATTCGCGGTGGCGCGATTAACGAGTCATGGGTTGATTTGTCAATGTTTGGTGATTTGCCTGGTAGAGTTAGTGTATTCCTTGGTAATCCCAATATGCTTGGTGCATATCTTGTTATTGTTTTCCCATTGACACTTGGTCAAATGAAGGTTAGCCAAAAGAAGATAATTAAGCTTATCTATTTCATCGCGGCTGCTTTGATTTTTGCTTGTACTGTTTTGACAGGTTCAAGAGGCGCGTGGATTGGTATCATTGTTACTCTTGTTCTTTTCTTATTAATTTACAATTTCAGAAACATATGGATTGTACTTTTGGGTGCTGCTTTGGTGCCTGTGTGGAATTATTTCCTCCCCAATTACATTGTAAATCGTTTTTCAAGTATATTCACAATGGCTGACACATCCGTACAAATGCGCTTGAATATTTGGAGTGGCGCATGGGATATGGCTAAGAGCAATTGGCTTACGGGCATAGGCGTTGGTGAACGTGCTTTTAGATTGGCTTATAGCGATTATGCAGTAGCAGGTGCTGAGAGTGCGGTACATTCACATAGCTTGCCTTTGCAAATACTTTTAGAGCTTGGTATTGTTGGGCTTGTTGTTTTTGCTTTGATTATGTTTACCTTCTGGCAAAAAAGTGCCGTTGAAATTAAGAACGGAACAAAAAAGAGCAAATCAAGAACAATGATAGCTGCTGGAATGGCTTCAATCGGTGGTGCTATGGTTATGGGACTTACTGATAATATTTGGTATAACTATCGCGTATTTATGATGTTTTGGATTGTAGTTGCTCTTACGGTTACTCTTAGCAAAAACAATGTAAGAGAGAGGGAATTAATGAGAGTTACTAACAATATGACAAGTGCGGATATTGAATTTAACCGCTGATATGATTTGGAGGAGATTATGAATAATAATAAAACAAATCAAGCTACACAAAAAAAGCATAAATTCAATATCTTTGATATGGTTGCAATTTTGATCGTTTTGGCAGTTGCGGTTGGTGCGTTTTTCTGGTTTGACCCCATTGGACTTAGAGTGACTGAAGCCGAAACAAGAGAAGAAACAATTATTTGCGTAATTGAACTTGACGATATGGACAAATTGCAAAGTGAAAGCATCAAAAAGGGAAATGACGTAATTATTGTTACAAACGGCGTTGACATCAGTAAAATTCTTAAGGTGAATAAGGTAGCGTCTTCAAGCTGGGAGCTTTCTGAAAACGGTGAGGAGATGGTGCTTGTTACAAATCAAGATAAGGATACCGTTTACATTACCGTTGAGCTTAAATGCACCTATATGGAGGACGTTGGCTATTTTATACACAACCAGCAATTACTCATTGGAAATGAACTTGAGCTTAGATTTACAGCATTTAATACTGTTGGCAAATGTGTAAGATTTGAGATTAAGGAGTAAGGAGGGGGCAAAATGCGTAAAGAAAATGTTAAAAAACATAAAATCAACGTGATGGATATTCTTGTCATTTTGCTTGCTGTGATATGCGTGTGCAGTATTGTTGCAAGGGCAACGTCAAACACAAACGTATATAAGGCTAAGGAATACCGTGTGTATTTTGAAATAGATGATATTAGAAGCTCCTCCTTCACATATTTTGAAGGACATGAGGGTGAAGCTGTAAGATTAAAATCTAACGGAAAAATACTTGGAACTCTTGGTGGGGATTTTGCACGTGGAGTGGCAATTCACACATATACTGAAAACATGGAAGACGGAACTAAAATAACAAAGCAGGCAACACATCCATTACCTGAAAACGGAGCGCTTTATACACAGGAAAGATGCTCAATTAGTGGATATATAGTAGTTTGTGGAAATTATTTAAACAACGGAATTCTTTTTGAAGATGAAAGCTTTATCAAATGTGATCAAGAGCTTGAGGTGTTAACTGAGCATCTTGAGGTGACTATCAGACTGACAGGAGTTTCTGAAAATTAAAGAGAAAAAAGCATAATTTTGTGAAAAAATGTGCAATATCATTAAAAAATCAATAAAATTCGTCAAAAGTTTATGCAATCATACAAATACTTTTTCTTGATTTTGTCTACTGATTTTGTTATACTATACTTAAGAAACTATACAATCAAAAATTGTTTATTTTTAGTAGAGTAAAATTAGGAGCGTTACTATGATTACTAAAGAGGTAAAAATTTCAAATGCAATAGGACTTCATGCAAGACCTGCAACTTTCTTCATTCAGAAGGCTAATACTTATAACAGCTCTATCTGGGTTGAAAAGGATGACCGCAAGGTTAATGCAAAAAGCCTCTTAGGTGTTCTTTCTTTGGGAATTGCTAAGGGAATGACCATCGTGCTTACTGCAGACGGTAAGGATGAGGATCTTGCTATTGAAGGGCTTACTGATCTCATCAATAACGGTTTTGAAGATCAGGCATTCTAATTGCTTTTAAAAACAAAATTTTGGCGAGGAGTTAATCTCCTCGCCTCTTTACTCTTTAATGGAGTTAATATTTTGAAAGGAGCGTGATTTAATGTCAACAAAGGCTGAATTGTTATCTTTAGCCAATGCTTTGCCACTTTGTCCGGGCGTGTATATTATGCGTGACCGTTCTGGCAAGGTTATTTACGTTGGAAAGAGCGCCAAGCTCAAAAATCGCGTTTCCCAGTATTTCCAAAACGGAGAAAAGGATAGAAAGACAACGAAAATGGTTTCATCCGTTTTTGAGTTTGACTATATCCTTTGTGATACCGAGATTGAGGCGCTATCTCTTGAAAACGCGCTTATTAAACAATATACACCGAGATACAATATAAGGCTTAAGGATTCAAAATCCTATCCTTATATTAAAATTACTAACGAAGAATATCCGCGCATAATGTTTACACGCACTCGCCTTGCCGACAAGGCAAGATATTTTGGGCCCTATTCAGGTGCTTCAGTTGCGCTTGGTATTATGTCGCTTCTATATAAAACCCTGGGGATTCCCAATTGCAAGCTCCACTTTCCAAAGGATATTGGCAAGGGTAGGGAGTGTCTTTATTATCAAATGAAGCAATGCTGCGGAGTTTGTCAGGGTCACGTTAGCAAGGAAGAATATAACGAGCTTATTTCTTGTGCAGTTGATATTTTAAAGGGAAACACCCGTGGGGCTATTGCTTCACTTGAAGAAAAGATGTATGCTTATTCTGAAAATGAGCAATATGAGGCTGCCATGAAGTGCCGTGATACGATACGTGCGCTTCAAAAAATCAGAGAAAGACAAAAGGTAGTGGACTCACCCGATGCCGAATATGACGTTATTGCTCTATATTCTGAGGAGCTTTGCTCTTGTCTTGCAATTTACTCAATTCGCGAAGGTGTACTTACGGGCAAAAATGAATACGTTTTTGGTGCTGATAAGATTTTAGAGGAGGAATCTCTAACTGCGTTTTTGGTTGATTACTATTCGCATACTGATTCAATTCCCAAAAAGATTGTTATTGATGATTCGATTTGTCTTGAAAGTCAGCTTTTGACTGCATTTTTGAGTGAAAAATGCTCAAAGAAGGTGACCGTTTGGATGCCACAGCGTACCGAGGCGAAAAAGCTTTGCGAAATGGTATATAACAATGCCAAGGAAAAGGCTGAGGCGTATCTTAGAGAATACGAAAAGGATAATACAACGCTTTTCCGTCTTGCTGAGCTTCTTGAGCTTGAGAGTGTGCCCGAAAGAATTGAGGCATATGATATCTCAAATCTTGGCAGTGAGCACAAGACGGGCGGAATGGTTGTTTATATTGACGGCAAGCCGAAAAAGGCTGACTACCGTTCATTTAATATAAAAGAGGTTGACGGTACTGATGACTATGCGTGCATGCGCGAAACCTTGCGACGTAGACTTTCACATCTTAGCGATATGCAGGGTTCGATGGGAGAATATCCCGACCTTATATTGCTTGACGGTGGTAAAACACACGTTGCAACAGTACGTGAGGTACTTAATGAAATGGAAATTGACATTCCCATATTCGGTATGGTGAAGGACGATTTTCATAAAACTCGTGCACTTTGCACCGAGGATGACGAGATAAGCATTGCGCGTGAGCAGGCGGTTTATGGACTTATATTTAGAATTCAAGAGGAAGTTCATAGATATACTGTTTCAAAAATGAGCAATGCGAAATCAAAGACCATAAAAAAGTCAACTCTTGAAAAAATCAAAGGTATTGGTGCTACAAAGGCCAAGTCACTTTTGGCTCATTTTGGTGGCATTACAGCTATAAAAAATGCCAAGTTTGAGGAGCTTTGTGCAGTTAAGGGTATTAGCAAAAATGATGCTCAAAGTATTATAGATTATTATCGTAACGGAGTTTAATTTTATGAGAATTATAACGGGAAGGGCAAAGGGAACAAAGCTTTTGACACTTGATGGGCTTGATACTCGCCCCACTAGTGAAAGAAGCAAGGAAGCTATATTTTCGATGCTCCAATTTGAAATAGAGGGGAGAGTTGTGCTTGATTTGTTTGCGGGCTCAGGGCAAATGGGACTTGAGGCTGTGAGCCGTGGGGCAAGCCGTGCCTATCTTGTCGATAGGGGCAGGGGAGCGCACGATATCATTAAGAAGAATATCGAAAAGAGTCGTCTTTCTGATGGTTGTGTGGCGCTTTGTGAGGATTCAATTTCTTTTTTGAAAAAGCAAAACGGAATGCAAAAATTCGATATTGTTTTTCTTGATCCGCCATATGCTACGAATTTGATTGATGAGTCGGCAACTCTTCTTTTTGAGAAGGAGTTAATAAAAAGTACCTCATATATCGTTTGTGAAAGTGATAGATTTGATATTTTGAGCGAGAAAAATTTGAATAGATTTGAAGTAATTAAAACAATGAAACACGGAATTGCGCACATTTCAGTGCTTAAAATGAGGAAATAATATGAGAATTGCAGTTATACCCGGCAGCTTTGATCCTATGACAATTGGACATATAAACATAATAGAACGCGCGTCAAAGCTTTTTGACAAGGTTTTTGTTGCGGTGATGATAAACAATACAAAGGAGTATATGTTCACACGCGAGCAAAGAACTGAGATTGCGCGTCTTTCAGTTGCGCATCTTGACAACGTTGAGGTTATTTTTGATGACGGAATGCTTTGGGAGCTTGCTTTGCGCCTTGATGCCTGTGCTATAGTTAAGGGAATTCGCGATTATAAGGACTATCAGTATGAATTTGAGATGGCTCAATATAATTACAAGAAGAATCCGAAGGCACAAACAGTATTTTTGCCCTGTGAGGAGGGTGCGCGTGAAATAAGCTCAACCGTTGTACGTGACCGCATAGCACACAGCAAGGATATTTCCGATATTGTCTCAAAAAATGTGATAAAATATATATATGACTTGAATTAATTAAAATCCCACCCGAATTTACGGGTGGGATTTTTTGTACAGTTTGGTGTGCTCGTCCGTAAAAAAACAAAACAAGCATAGTTCTAAAAGTGTGTGTTTGCTCATAAAATTAACCGAAGATTATTTTGGAGGTCTGTATATGAGTGAACATTCAATTTATAAGGATATTGCCAAAAGAACGGGTGGTGATATCTATATCGGTGTGGTGGGCCCTGTGAGAAGCGGAAAATCCACCTTTATTAAGCGATTTATGGAATCCTTGGTGTTGCCCAATATCAAGGAAGGCTATGACCGTGACAGAGCACGCGACGAGCTTCCGCAAAGTGCAGGTGGGCGCACGGTTATGACTACCGAGCCAAAGTTCATTCCCGACAACGCGGTGACAATTGACATGGGTGACGGTGCTTCCATGCAAGTTAAAATGATTGACTGTGTGGGGTATATTGTTCCAGATGCGCTCGGTACGATTGAGGACGGACAGCCGAGAATGGTGCGCACTCCTTGGAGAAAGGAGCCAATGCCCTTTGTTGAGGCGGCGGAGCTTGGCACGAAAAAGGTAATTACCGACCACTCAACCATAGGAATGCTGATCACAACGGATGGTACTATTGGTGAAATTCCACGCGAAAGCTATGTAAATGCTGAGGAGAGAGTTGTTAAGGAGCTAAAGGAAATGGGTAAGCCGTTTGCTATGATACTTAACTCATCAAATCCATCAAATGAAAAGAGTATTGCTTTAGCATATGAGCTTGAGGAAAAATACGGTGCACCCGTGGCACTTGTAAATTGCCTTGAGCTTGACGGTGAGGACATAAGACATATACTTGAAATGATTTTGTGTGAATTTCCCGTCAGTGAAATTAGGGTTGCTTTACCTGAGTGGATGCAGGCGGTTGAGGATTCACATCCCGTAAAAAGTTCAATTAGAGACAGTGTTTTCAAATGTGCGCGCGACGTTGAAAAAATGGGTCAAATCAAGGGTGCATTTTTGCCACTTGCTAAGAATGAGCATATTGAAAAATTTAATTTTGATAGCATAGATTACGGCAGTGGAAGGGCAAAAATATCAGTTGAATGCTCAAAGGAATTATACTTTAAGGTTTTGAGTGAGCTTACGGGCTTTGAAATTGCCAGTGAAGAGCAGCTTGTGAGAATGCTTAAGGAGTATTCCGTTAAAAAGAGTGAATTTGACCGCGTTGCTGAGGCGCTCTTGGATGCAGACGAAAAGGGCTATGGCATTGTTATGCCCGACGCTTCCAAGTTGCGTCTTGAAGAGCCTGAAATTGTGAAAAGAGCAGGGGGCTATGGAGTTAAGCTCCGTGCGAGTGCGCAGTCGATTCACATGATTCGTGCCAATATTGAAACTGAAATCAATCCAATTGTTGGCAGTGAAGAGCAGAGTGAGGATCTTGTTAAATATTTACTTGAAGAATTTGAAGAAGATCCGAAAAAGATTTGGGAGTCAAATATGTTTGGTAAATCTCTTTATGAGCTTATGAATGAGGGACTTCACACCAAGCTTGAGCATATCCCCGACGAGTCGCGCAATAAACTTTCTGAAACTCTTGAGCGCATCATTAACGAGGGAAGTAACGGTTTGATTTGTATTATTTTGTAAGTGAATAATAAAATCCCCCAAGCACCGCTTGGGGGATAATTTTATTTAAAATTTTTCAGTTTCTTCCTCAATGTCGTCATTTTTTGTCGGCAATACGGGAATTATTCCTCCACCTCCACCTGTTGGCTTAAGCTTCAAGTGTCCGCAATATTGACATTCAACATATTGAGGATTGCTAGCCACTTTCCAACTATGTGCTTTTTGGATATCCGTGGTCGCACCACAATAAACACAAGTCAATATGTGATGATTTGCACTAATAGATCTATAATTAAAATAATGATTCTCAACTTTTGTATGTCCACAAATGGTACATGTAGTTGTGTGTGTAGATTCGTCAGTATAAATATACTCAAAAGTGTGATAAATATCTATTTCATATTTACAATCAGAACATTTTATCTTATGTGTTGTTTCCGTAATTTCAATATATGTAAAACTATGACTTATATTTTCATCGTATTCACACGAAGAACATTTCATATTGTGCATACTACTATTTATGAAGGTAAAGTTAAGAATATGATTAGATTTTTTCTCTTTTGCACACACAATGCACTCTCTAACATGTTTAGAATTATCTTCCTCACAAATATGGAAAGTGCCATATTTGTGTGCATCAATTGATATATCACCACATGGATAAGTAATTTTGTGAGTGTTGGGATTAGGATAACTTATGTCAAAATCAAGATTATAAACCTCAATTTCAGAACTATCATAGCAATAATAATTTGTAACTTCTTGACCATCAACTGTTTTAGTCACTGCATAATTATTGCTATGCTTATGCGGTATATTAAATTCAATGGTTAATGCAGTATTGTATACGGTAAAATTTTTTAGTTTGTTTCCTGTATATCCTATTTCTTCTACATAATTTTCTGGTGTTAGATGGGTAGCATTTCCTCCCCATCCAAAATTACAATAAATTTCATTTGTTATCTCATCATAATCATATGCGATTACCCAATGTCCTTCCCCATCTTCATCTTGCACCGAAACCAACACAGGATGTCCATCACGTATTTTATTGATAACAAAATTCCTAACATCATTACTATCATTAATTAAATTGTTTTTTATATCACATATGGTATATTCATCACCAATATCAAATCCCAACTCATCTTTCATGTATTTTTTTATTACTTGTTTTACATTGTAGTGAGAAGCCCCGGCTGGAGAAGTACTTAGATAATTATAGTATCCTAAACTATAGCCTATAGTTAATAATTTGGCGTGCAAAGAAATATTTTTGTGAGTTTCTATATAATTGTAATAGCTTTCATTTATTTGGT
>JAZTYY010000055.1:0-13621 GCA_045637205.1 Eubacteriales bacterium
AAATTGGGATTTAGCGGTGCGAAGCACCGCAACTAAATCCGCCTTCTGCGGAATAAATCCACAAATGGTGGATGAAATCGCTTGCGCGATGAAATCTGCCTTATGGCAGGTTAATAAAAGGCGGATTTGATTTCATCCAAGGCATTAAGCCGAGGATTTCATCCAAGCTCGCTTGGATTTCATCGTGGCTTTTGCCACGATTTCATTCCTTTAATCTCCCCCATAAACCAAAATTTGTTTTCTTTTATAACGGGTCGTCGGGGACGCCGACCCCTACAATGATTGTAATTATTTTATAATAAAATTACAGACATTTAGCTATCGAAACGGCTAAAATGTGAAAAAAATTAATTTGCAAACCGTAGGGGTCGACGCCACAAAGTGTCGTGAGCGTAATGAATGACAACACGGTGTGTTGTCAGAACGCGAGCGTGACCGAGCCCGCAGGCGAGACCCCCGACGACCCGTTGTTCAATAAAAGTAACTAATAGACAAATCAAAATTTGAAAAACAAAAAACCTTCCAATCGGAAGGTTTTTAATTGATTATTATTAGTCGATATAGTAATTGGGGAACAATTTTTCCCAAACCTTGCGGCATCCGTATGTATCCGCAATTGATGAGTGGGCAACGCCCTCCCATTCGATGTTGAAGCAGGACATGGCATCGGTCAAGGATGCATGTACAAGCTCGGGGTGATTTTCGTGCATATATCTTACGTATTCAAATGCGCAGCAACGGATTTTGGACTTAAGCGCCAATCTCTCCTGCTCGGTTTCGTAGATATACTTGATGTGTGAATAGTCGGTTGAAACGCCGTATGCGATAATGTTATCAGCATTTGCAAAAATTTCCTTAATTGTGGGAACAAGCTCCTCAAGTGTGGGTGAATCCTGAACCATTTCGGGAGTAATTCCGTGAATTTTTTCAGTCTTTTTCCACTTTGTTGTGTGAGTGGGCTTAACAAATGTGTTCATAACCAATTTGCCGTTACCGTCAACGATTGAAATTGAAATAATTTCGTCTCTGTCATAAAATCCGGTGAGCTCAAGGTCAAAGAAAATAACGTTTTCGCGCTTCATACCGAAGTGCTGTGAACGATAAGCATTACCTATCTCGCGACGCTCAGCAAGGTCAATTGCATAGCAGCTTTCACAAAGCTTTTTCTTGTATCTTGGCTGCTTGCCACACTTAACACACATAAGGGGCTGGCGGATACAAGTCTTTTTGTCATAGAAATAGGTTTTTGTTCCGTCCTTTTTAAGTGAAAAGCCAACGGGCTCTTCAACGGGCTCGTAGTAAATTTGAGCCAATCTTTCCTTGCTGAAAAATCCGTAGGATGCAGCACGGCGGGTGCTCATTCTATCGATCACTGTTCCTGAGGGGAGAATTTCATTCTGCTCCTTAGAGTAGGTAAAATGCCAGTCATCAATTTCGGCTTCTTCAACGGTGTCGGGACTGAAATAGAAAATTACTGTTTCATCCTCATTTTCCTTAAACGCGCAGGGAAGCGCAGTGGATTTGAGATGATACTTTTTAAGTTCGGCACGCGTAAGATACTGTTTTGTTCTTGCTGCCTCGTCCGTTATGGCGTGAATAAGAACGCCCGGGCGCAATTGTAACGTTGTTCTCAAAATAAATCTCCAATATATATAAAAAATATAAATAATCTAAAACACACTAAAATTCAGTATATCACAAAACCCAAAATTTTTCAATAGTGTTCACAAAAAATCTTGCTTAAAAATTCATTTTTTCATCTTTTGCATATTTTTAAAAATTTCGCACACAATAATTTCAAGCAGAATTTCTGCTTAATGATATGAATGTATTAATATGTTTATATTCGGAGGTCAAATTATGATTATTGATAAGATCGCGCTGATTTTGACTATTGTGGGCGCGCTTAACTGGGGAAGTATCGGATTGTTCCAATTTGATATTGTTGCATGGATCTGTGGAGGTCCTGCAACCTTACTTGCCCGAATTATTTACACCGTTGTTGCCCTTGCGGGTATTTGGTGTATTTCTCTTTTGTTCCGTGAAAGCGACGAAGTAGTTTCACGCGATGCAAGATAAAAAAGAAAAGGCGAACCCCGTGGGGTTCGCCGATTTTTTGTTTATTTTTTTGCACCGATAAGGCCAAGAATACCGTCAACGATAAGAAGAGCGCCTGCAATCTTCATGGCAGTTTGAAGGAAGCCGGAGGGGGACACCGCAAGCATCAAGCCGATGGCAACCGTAAGCACCACAAAAATAACGTTAAGCACGTTCACTCTCTTATGCTTTAACAAAGAGAACAAATCCAAAACGCCCTTGGCAACAATGATAATACCAAGAATCGTCAAAACGATTTCGCCTATAGCCCAGCCCAAATAGATGATAATTGCTGCAATCACAAGATTTACAACGCCACTGACAACACGGCGTCTTACCAAGTCGACAATGCCCATCACAACGAAGAATATACCTGCAATGGTCATAAGCAAGCCAATCAATTCAAGACCGAATATAAAAAGAAGTGCGCCCAATATGATGTAAAGCAAGGGTGACGATAAATTAAAGCTTTGTTTTTTTGCCATAACAAAATTCTCCTTTCAAGGTTTTCGACATTATTTTATCATAAAATATTTGTTTTGTCAATTATTTTTTAAGTTATATGCGTTCTCTAAAAAAGCGAAAGACGGTACGACATTATTTAAAATTTTAATTGATTTTTTAACGATTTTATGTTATAATGTGATTGTGTTATATTAGTTTTCAAAATCCAAATAATATACACAGAAATGTACGACTATGAAGAAATTTTTATCACTTGCACTTGCTTGTATCATGATGCTTTCTGTATTTGCACTCGCATCATGTGGCAACAGTGCTACAACAACCTCAAAACAAGATGACACTACAAGATACACCGTAACCAAGGGTGAATGGGGCGCATTGTGGAGTTCAACCAACTTCACCTTCCAACCGGCACTTGATGGAGAAGAACAGAATGTAATATACAAAACCGAAACAGCTATGGCTGCTTACGTCAACGGTCAGCCTCAATATTTCTTTGACATTATTGGGGAAACAGTATATATGGTTATGCGAGATGAATCCGGCAACTGGCTTGGAGCAGACGTTACCGATACCGAATATTCATATTTGGCATCAGCAACTCTTACAACCTTGCTTGACGAATCATTAGCAACAGTATACGACGACTTGACTTACAACGAAGCCGACAAGGCATATACTTGGGCTGACGGCGAATATTCAGCAAAATACCAATTCGAAAACGGAGCTCTCGTTCTTGCGGAAATGTGGATAAGCGAATCAAATGTGCCCGCCACAATTACAAACGTAGGCACAACTCAGGTTGAAGTTCCCGAATATACAGTTATCGAAGAATAAAAAACATATACAAAAAAAACGAACCGTTTTTAACGGTTCGTTTTTTGTTTGATATAAAAAAGGACATTCGAGAAAACAAAGCGTTACTGGTGGTGGAGGTTAGCTTAATCGCATATTTGCAACTAAGCTCGACGGAGAAATTGAGGAGAGAAAAAATGAAAAATAGAATCAACAAATCCGACTGTAACCTTCGTTTTCTCAAATGTTTAGAAGTGTTGCATATTTAATATGTAGATATTATAATACAAAATTCAAAAAAATACAAGGGCTTTTGAATAATTTCTTTCAAAAAATGAAAATATTCATCAAATTTCGTCAAGAATTTTAATAATTTCCTTCATTGCACGGCTGGATGCAACTCGTCTAATATACTCACGATCGCGCTGACGGGCAATGCTCACTCTTGTGGAAAAGGTTTTGTGTGCGCACGAAACGCCAATAAACACAGTTCCAACCTCTTGCTTGGTTGACGGGTCGGGAAGGGGGCCTGCCTCACCCGTAATTGAAATTGCAAGGTCGGTTTTAAGGCGCGCTCTTGCTCCGCGAGCCATTTCCTCGGCAGTTTCTGCTGACACTGCGCTATATTTTGCAATGGTTTCGGGGTTTACGCCAAGGAGCTCGATTTTTGCCTCGTTTGAATACGTGATGAATCCGCCCTTAAATACGGACGAAGCGCCCGGAATATCGGTAATTCTCTTGCCGAAATATCCACCCGTGCAGGATTCGGCGGATGAAAGAGTTAAGCCCTTATCCTTCAAGAGCTTTACAACAAGCTTTTCAATAAGCTCGGCATCAAGCGCGTAGACGTATTCACCCACGGGGGTACCTTTAACCTTTTCTATCATTTCGGCACACATTTTTTCACCCTCCTCTTCACTAAAGGCAAGTGCGCCGACGCGAAGTCGCATTTCACCCTCCTTTGCGTACGGGGCAAGGGTGGGATTCGTGCTGTTTTGCATAAGATCCAAAAGATAAGTTTCAACCTCGCTCTCACCCATTCCCATGATGTGAATGTTGTGACTTATCAGCACCTTATCACTCATTGCGCGAAGACGGGGGAAAACGAATTCCTCGAACATTGGAATAAGCTCAAATGGGGGGCCGGGAAGCAAGACAACAATCTTTTCGTCCTTTTCCAAGAAAATTCCGGGCGCTGTGCCTGTGTGATTGGGAATCGCCAAAGCGCCAAGAGGAATATCGGCCTGCTTTTTATTGTTTTCGGGCATTTTTATGCCCATGGAGGCAAAAAAGCTCTCAATTTCGAAAAGGATATTCTCGTCTCGCACCATGGGAAGACCAAGGCACGAAGCAACTGTTTCCTTTGTCAAATCGTCATAGGTTGGGCCAAGACCACCCGTTAAAACAAGCAGGTCGGCATTTTCAAGCGCACTCTTTACGGCGTCGGAAAGGCGCGAAGGGTTGTCACCGACAACGGCGGTGTGGTAAACGGCAATTCCGAGTCTTGCAAGCTCGCGTGATATATATGCGGCATTTGTGTTGACAACCTCACCCAAAAGAAGCTCGGTTCCAACACATAAAATTTCAGCATTTTTTATTTTCATAGGATTCTCCCTTCACAGTTTAGAGTTTAGTTAGAAAGAAAATGATTTTTACATCTTAATTTTATCACTTTTCTTCTCGCGTTGCAATAGATAATAAAATAAAACTGTATTTTTTAAAAAAATCATGTATTTTTCTTTTTCAAGCTATTGTAAATTTATAGAAAAAATGATACAATAGAAAAAAAGACAAAAAGGACATTTGAAATGAACAAAAAAGCTCCCACAAACAACAAAGAAACCGTCATTCTTGGCATTGTTCTTGCCATTTGCTTGGCAATTTTGGTGGTGTTGATAGTTATAATAGCTCAGCCACCCAAGTCAGCTCCCACATCTAACACAAACACACCCGAATACATTGAGCTTCCAAACGTTGAGGGAATGAACGTCGCAAAGGCCAAGGCGTTGCTTGAGAGCATGGATATTTCCTATGAAGTTATTCCCACAAATTCAAAAATACCCAACAGAGTTGAAAAGGTTGAGCATTCGGGCAAGGTAGAAAACGGCAAAACTCTTATTGACGCCGACGAAAAGGTCAAGCTTTATGCCAACGAGGTTGGAAAGGATAAGGTTGTTTACCTCACCTTCGATGACGGCCCGACCCGTGACAACACAAACGACATAGTCTTTATGCTTGAGGAGTACGGAATCAAGGCAAGCTTTTTCGTTGAGGGCAGGGACGTTGAGCGCTATCCCGACAGAATGGAAGCGATTTTCAATCGCGGTCACGTTATCGCGTGTCACTCCCACACACACGAATATTCATCAATATATTCTTCAACACAATCCTTTATTGACGAGATTAAGCAATATGAAAATGCTTTAATTGAAGCCATTGGTGAAGAAAGCTTTGCAACCGTTAAAAAGATAATTAGATTCCCCGGTGGCACAAACAACTCTTACTTAGAAAGTGATGCTGAAGCACTTGAATACATAAGCGCGGTAAGAGGTCTTGGCTATGCAATTTACGACTGGACGGCACTTACAGGTGATGCTGAATTGAAAGACAAGAGTCCTGAAAAGTTGGTTGCTCAGCTTGATAAGACGCTTAATAGCGCAAAAAGCAAGAATCTTGATCTTATCGTTTTGATGCACGACAACTTTTATTCAAGAGAAGCTCTTGCCGAGGTTCTTGATTATCTTGTGGCTGAAGGATATTACTTTGACACAATTGACAATTGTCCCGAATACACATTCATTGAAAATTAATAACACAAAAAGCAGAGGCAAGCCTCTGCTTTTTTATCGGAGAAATGGCAAACACAAAAATCGGCAGAGAACTTGTTTTCTCTGCCGATTTGTGTTATAATGGCATGGGTGATATTATGGAAGACTTAAAAAAACGAAAGACCACTCGCTTGAATGGTGCGGACTATAATCGGAATCAGGCCGTGTTTCTCACGATATGTACGAAAGAAAGGAGCTGTGTTCTTTCTCGTATTGTAGGGACCGGCGTCCTCGACGGTCCGCAGATCGAATTGACAAAATACGGACAAATCGCTGATAAATACATCCGTCAATTGAACGACTTTTACGAGGATCTATCCGTTGAAAGTTATGTGATCATGCCCAATCATATCCACATTATGCTTTGGGTAAAAGGCGAGGGAAACGGACCGTCGAGGACGCCGGTCCCTACAGTGCAGAACTCCGTTCCGTCGCGGTTTGTATCTACGTTCAAACGATTTTGTAACAAGGAATACGGCGTGAATATATGGCAATATCGCTCCAATGATCACATCATTCGCAACCGTCAGGACCATGATGAGCATTTGCGATATATTTACGAAAACCCTCTCCGTTGGTGTTACGACGAATTATACACAGAGGAATAAGGGGTATGGGCTTTGCCCCTGTGCCTTTGTAATACAAAGGCGAAACTGACGATAAACAGAACGATAAATATGAATTTGTCGAGCAGATAGCAACAGACAGTTGCTTGTCAATGCCAACAGCTCGTGCTATAATATAATCACAGCTAACAAAGGTGGTGATTTTATGGAAACGAAAGATATAATCTACGAATTAAGAGCAAAAAAAGGTCTTTCCCAAGAGGAACTTGCCGAAAAGATATTCGTTACAAGACAGGCCGTGTCTAGATGGGAAACAGGCGAAACGATTCCGAATATAGATACTCTCAAACTCCTATCCAAATTGTTTGATGTATCCATCAATACACTCCTTGGTTCTCCGAGAGGGTTAGTATGTAAGTGTTGCGGTATGCCGCTTGAAGATTGCACCACGAGCCGTGAAACCGATGGCAATTTTAATGAGGAATACTGCAAATGGTGCTATGCCGACGGAGAGTATACCCTTGATATTTGGAAGCGATATGTTGAAATCGGTGGAAAAGAAAAGCTCGAAGAATTTAAGGCACAGTTGATTCACGAATTTAACACGCTTTTACATATCGAAGGGTTGCCCAAGGTAGAGCATTTGAACGTACTTTCGGGTGAATTTATCAATATGGAATACACTCTGCCTAACGGAGAAAAAGTGAAATTCCTTGACGATAAACAGACCTACCTCGGAAGTCAGCTGGAAAGCGAATTCGGCGGCAGATGCTTTGGTATTGCCGCAAATATGGATTTCCTTCTCGTCTGTACTTATGAAGAAAACGGAGAAAATCCCGAAATTGTGATATACAAGAAAAGATAACAAATTCCAATTTATCGAATAGCAAACCCCGACAGACCTTAAAATCTGTCGGGGTATATTATTTGTTTTCTGCGGAGCATTTTTATCCGTAGGGGAGACCGCAGGTCTCCCCTACCGTGTTTGGTGAAAGATTTTGCGATTTCTCCGCTAATTTTACATGCCTTTGCCTCTGCTTTTTTATTTTATAACGTAATTTTCTATTCCATTATCCTCAAGCGCGCTAATTTTCTCTTCAAGTGCAGCTTCGTCCGTGTCGTTAAGCATTATAACGCAGTCATATCTTTCAGTAAAATATACAAGGGGCTCAAGTGTGCTTTTTATTTCGTCCGCGGTGCTATCCATAAGATCAAGGACAAAGAAGTCGGCAATTTTAAGAAGACCGCCCACGCTTCCCGCATTATCGGAATTTGTCAAAAAGCTTTTAGGAAGCACAATTCCAATGGGTGTTTTGTTGCACGCGAGCTTAAGGTTTAAAAGATAGGCTTGATAATAAATCAAATCATCCCTTGTAACGTTGCCCGAAAACTCAATTATAATTTGGTCAAATCCCGTTTCGGTTGCCTCTTTTAAAAGCAAAATTTCGTTTGTTTGGAGCTTTAATGACTTTTCCGCGCTAAGACTTGCCGAAAAATCGGACTCAAAATATCCAATTGCAAAATCACTGTAATATTGAAAGTGATTATTAAGTCTTGAAAGTGTAAGATTGTCTTGATGCATAAATTCAAGCTCAAGCACCTTGTCGGAAGAATAAATTATTTCATTATTTGAATTTTTAAAATCGATGAAAAGGGCATTTCCCCTATCTCTTGCACTTGCAGTTTGATTTGAAAGACTTTCTTTCGGGTCGGCACTCGTCATATCGGCAAAATAGGCGTGCAATTTGTCCTTTGGATTCACCTTTTCGACGCTTGGCGGAACGATGTCAGAAGCACTGTCCTTATTGAACTCACCGTTTTGATTCTTGTCGACCTTGTTGCCAAGGATATTGCCCAAAATCATTGCGAAAATGAAGGTCACAACAATGCAACCAATTATAATAATGGGTGTCCATTTTATGCGCTTGGGTGAAAATCTTGCATTTTTTGAAAGCTTGCCCTTTTTATAGGTATTGTTGCTAAGTTTTTTTGGCGCGTTAGCCATTTTGTGCCCTCCCTTCGATGAAAAATTGACAATAAAAGCATTGACTATTCATTTTAACTTAATTTTATTAACAATTTGTGAACAAATACCCTTTTGCCGTTGAAAAGTTAATTTAATTATGATATAATAATAAAAATAAAAGGAGTACAATCTTAAAAAAAGAGTCGCGACCTTTTTATAAGACTTCACAGAAAATTTGATTACTTCTAACGAGGTGAAAATATGAGAATAATTGAAGCAAATATAATTCAATTTGGTAAATTTAAAGAGAAAAGCTTCACCTTTGAAAATGGCTTTAACATTGTCAAGGGTGACAACGAATCGGGCAAATCCACACTTTTGGGATTTATTAAATTCGCGCTTTACGGTGTGAACAGAAAAATCTCCACCGTTGCCGTTGGTGAGCGCGAGCGCGCGCTTTCTTGGAACGTTGGCATTGCCGCAGGCTCATTGACCATTGAGGACGTGGACGGCAAAAAATATCGCATTGAGCGTTCAGGTAGAGAGGGCGCAAGGGGTGCTTACGTTGACAAGGCGCGCATCATCAGTCTTGAAAACGGTGAAGAGGTGTTCACGGGTGAAGTTCCCGGTGAGCATTTTCTTGGCATTAATGCCGCTGCATATGACAGCATGTGCAATATCAAGCAGCTTGAAACCGTCTCCATTGCTGCCGATTCCGTTAAGGGAGTTATTGATAATCTCCTCTCAAGCGGAGATGAGAGCATGGACGTGCAGGGCGCACTTAAAACGCTTGACCTTGAACGTCGCAGACTTATGCACTCCAACAACAAGGGCGGTCTTGTATACGAAAGCGGAATGACTCTTGACAGACTTAAATTCGATTACAAAACGGCAATAGCATATGAAAATGAGCGTTTGAAGAATACGGACGAGCTTGCCCGTGTTGAAGTAACGCTTGCAAAGGCTCGCGAGGAGCACGGATTGGCTCAAAGAATGTGCGACCTTCACGATGACGTTTTGCGCCTTGAAAAGTTTGATCAGCTTAAAGCAATAAAGCAAGAGGAAGAGGATTTGTTAAAGGAAATCGAGGCACTTGAAAAGGGAGCTTCCTTTGACATCCGTCTTGCAAGCTATGAAAAAATAGCTCAAATAAACAGTATTTCGTCCGCACTCACAAGAAGTGAGTCAACGTATGAAAATGCTGAAAACGAAGTAAAGAATGCAGAGAATGAGCTTTTGGCACTTGGTGAGGTTAATTCCGAGGGCTTTGCCGACGTTTTGGGTGAATTCGGCTCACCAAGAGGTGCTGTAACACACCTTGCGTCAAAGAAGAAAAAGAAGAACTCATCCGCATTAGCTCTTACTATATTCGGAATTGCAGGCATTTTGTCACTTCTGTTTGCTGCGGTTGTAATGTTTGTAATGAAGGTACCCATGGGTGCTATGACCGTTGCCTTCATAGGTGTTGTGCTACTTGCGGTTGCGGGAATATTCCTTGGCAAATTAAATTCAGCAAAGGCTGAAATATCAGCATTTATGAGACGTCTTGGCGGTGATTTTTGTCCCAAGGATGAGGAGGGTATTCTTGAAGCACTCACCAGTTTCTCTGAAACAAGAGCATTGAGAATAAAGAACGCAAATGCCCTTGAGAGCGCTAAATTCAGATTGAACGTTGCACGCGAAAATCTTGAAAATGATACCGAGGCACTTGCCCGCTTTGCCCACAATCTTGGAGTAAAGGCTGACGACAATTCAAAGAAGGAGGCGCTTGACTCCCTCTCCGAAGATATGAAGCAATATCTTGAAGCAAGAACAAAGCTTGCTAATGCGCTAAATGAAAGAAGGGCGCGCACCCATTTCCTTCAAGCCGAGCTTGAGCGCTTTAGTGAGAGCAATTTGAGGGCGCGCATTACTCCTCAAATCATTGAAAAAATCAAGGAAATACCCTTTGAAACTCTCAAGGCTGAGCGCGACGCTGCACTCCTTAAAACTAACCAATGGAGTCAATACAAGGCAGGAATTGAAAGAAATCTTGCCGTAAGCAATTCAAGAAGAAGTGCAAATGACATTTTCCCCGAGCTTGAAGCTGAGCAGGAAAATTACAATAAATTAAAGCTCCGTCTTGATGCAGTGAGACTTGCCATGGAAACAATAAATACTGCTTCCATGAGCATTAAATCAGACATTACCCCAAGAATTCGCGAGAATGCTCAAAAGAACCTTGCCCTTGTTACAAACGGCAAATACAGTGAGCTTTTCATCGATCAAAACATGTCCCTCTCCGTTTTTGCTGACGGTGCAACAAGACATATTGATTCTCTTAGCAAGGGTAGTCTTGACGCGGCTTATTTCTCGGTTAGACTTGCGTTTTTGCAAACGCTTTTGAGCGACAAAAATCCACCCTTATATATGGACGAATGCCTCTCCCAGCTTGACGACGGAAGGGCTGAAAATACAATCAAGGCAATAAACAAGCACTCATGTGAATCGCAGTGCATCTTGTTTACCTGCCAAAACAGAGACGTTACACTTGCAAAGAAGCTTGGCAAGGTTAACGTCATTGAGCTTTAAGATGGAGGTGACGGTATGAAGATAATGCATTTGGCTGATTTTCATCTTGACAGCGCATTTTCGGGATTTAAGAAGGACGCCGCTGACAAAAAGCGACAGGAGATGCGCGAATGCTTTGTTAGAGCTATGAAGCTCGCAAAGGAAAGGGAGGTTAAGCTCATACTTATTCCGGGCGACCTTTTTGACACTCCTTTTTGCAGCGCAATAACAAGAAAAACCGTGTTTGACGCGATGGCTGAGGTGGGTTGCCCCGTGGTCATTGCCCCCGGAAATCACGATTACTACAACAAAAACGGCACGTATGCCGATAAAAGCCTGCCTGAAAACGTTTTTGTTTTCAATTCTACCGAGCTTGGAAGATTCGATTTTGACGAGCTTCACATAAGTGTTGTTGGATATGCATTTACATCGGACAGATATGAGGAAAACCCTCTTTCAGGTGAAGTTCCCACGTCCGATGAGAACGTAAATATTCTTTGCGCCCACACCGAGCTTTCAGTACCCTTGTCAAAATATGCCCCAATGAGTGAAAATGCCATTTCAAAGCACAGCTTTACCTATGCGGCGCTTGGTCACGTTCACGCAAAGCAAGAGCCCGTTGTTTCGGGTGATACCCTTATTGCATACAGTGGATTTGCGCAAGGAAGAAGCTTTGACGAGCTCAACGCGGGCGGCGCTTACATAGTTGATATTGATCTTGAAACAAAAAAGGCGGCTCTTGAACGCGTAAAGCTCTCGTCAATGAGCTACGTTATCGAAAGAATTGATATTACTGCGCTCACAAGTGACGAAGAGGTTGCAAAGCAGATTATTTCCGTTATCGAGGATAAAAAGTACGACGAGGAAATTGCACTTAGAATTGTTTTGTGTGGTGCTATTCCGTCGGATTATTCCGTAAACGAGAGTGCAATTCGCAATCAGCTTGCTTCCTTCAAGCTCGCGCTTTTGCAAATCAGAAACGAGAGTGTTGCAAGCTTTGATTTGGCGGAGCTTGAAAAGGACATGACCGTGCGCGGTGAGGTCTATAGAACACTTTTGCCACTTTTGAATTCGGATAACGAAAACGAAAGACAAAAGGGCGCTTTGGCACTTAAATTTGCCTTGGCAGCACTTGACAAACGTGAATTCGGCGTTGATTAATCACAAAAAAACAAAGCCCACTCAAGCGAGTGGGCTTTTTATACTTTTAATTATCAATTTTTATCAAATTTAGGAGTAAAATCCGTTTTTGCGGATTCTTTATCCTGTGAAAAGCCGTCGAAACCGAGCGAGAGGGCATAGTTTAAAACGTCCTCATATTCAAAGCTCGTTAAACGGCGCTTCAAATTTTTGGGAGCATCGGAATTTGCAAAGTCGGGTGTGTATTGGCGCATAAGTGAAAGGGTGAGGTCCTCAACGGGCAAAAATTCGGAAATGAATTTTAAAACCGCCTTTGAATCCTCTCGACACGCGGGCAAAACGAGGTGACGAACGATAAGTCCGCGCCTTGCTATTCCGTTTTCGTCAAGAGTTAGTCTTCCGACCTGACGGTGCATTTCAATAAGCGCCTCTTTTGCCGTTTTAGCATAATCGGGCGCCAAAGAATAGCCCCTTGCAAGCTCGTCATCAAAATATTTAAAGTCGGGCAGGTATATGTCAATAAGTCCGTCAAGCGCGTAAAGGGAATCAAGACTTTCATAGCCACCACAGTTGTAAACTATGGGTATTTTTAAATCTTTTTTAGCTTTTTCAAGGGTCTTTGCAAGAAAAAGGGAATAGGGTGTGGCGGTTACAAGATTAATATTGTGTGCCCCCCTGTCTTGAAGCTCGAGCATTTTTGAAACAAGCTCATCCTCGGTATACTTTTTGCCAACGACGTCGCGACTTATGTCCCTATTTTGACAAAAAACGCAACGAAGATTGCAGCCCGAAAAGAAAATTGCGCCCGAGCCACGTGTTCCGCTTATGCAGGGCTCTTCATAAAAATGAAGATCGGCAGAGCCGATGACGTATTCATTTGTCGCGCCACAAAATCCGCGCTCACCTGCGCTTCTGTCAACCAAGCAGCCACGCGGACACATAAGACATTTGGGCATTTTAGCTCCACCTTTCTTTTTTTGTTATGTTGTAATTATTATATACTTTTTTTGTTGTTTTTTCAAGTATGTAATTGATTTTAATTACAGTATGGTGTATAATTGTTTTAAATGTAGATAAATTGGGGTTTAGCGGTGCGAAGCACCGCAACTAAATCCGCCTTCTGCGGAATAAATCCACAAATGGTGGATGAAATCGCTTGCGCGATGAAATCTGCCTTACGGCAGGTGATTTATAGGCGGATTTGATTTCATCCG
>JAZTYY010000056.1:0-21925 GCA_045637205.1 Eubacteriales bacterium
CTTTACAGGAATTGTTGTGTTTCTATCAATAATTCTATTGAATACACCACCAAGAGTTTCAATACCGAGTGAAAGAGGTGTAACATCAAGAAGAAGGAGGTCCTTTACATCACCACCAAGAACACCTGCTTGAATAGCAGCACCAACAGCTACACATTCATCGGGGTTGATGCCCTTGAAGGGCTCTTTGCCAATAAGCTTCTTAACAGCTTCCTGAACTGCAGGAATTCTTGTGGAACCACCAACCAAAAGAACCTTATCAATCTGGCTTACAGAAAGTCCTGCATCAGCAAGTGCCTTCTTTGTAGGAACAATGGATCTATCTACAAGATCGGATGTAATTTTGTCAAATTCAGCTCTTGTAAGAGTTGCATCAAAGTGGAGAGGACCTGCAGATGTTGCTGTGATAAATGGTAAATTGATGTTTGTGCTTGTCATGCCGGAAAGTTCAATCTTTGCCTTTTCAGCAGCTTCCTTAAGGCGCTGCATTACCATTTTGTCAGTTCTAAGGTCAACACCGTTTTCAGCCTGGAACTTCTTAACCATCCAGTCGATAAGACGCTGGTCAAAGTCGTCACCACCGAGCATTGTGTCACCGTTGGTTGCAAGAACCTCAAATACACCGTCAGAGATTTCAAGAATGGATACGTCGAATGTACCACCACCAAGGTCGAATACCATTACCTTTTGGTCATTTTCCTTGTCGATACCGTATGCAAGAGCAGCCGCTGTGGGCTCATTAATAATTCTCTTAACCTCAAGACCTGCAATCTTACCTGCGTCCTTTGTAGCTTGACGCTGAGCATCAGAGAAGTATGCAGGAACAGTAATAACTGCTTCAGTTACAGGTGCGCCAAGGTATGCTTCAGCATCAGCCTTGAGCTTTTGAAGTGTCATTGCGGAAATTTCCTGAGGAGTGTATGCCTTTCCATCAATAGTAACCTTGTGGTCGCTACCCATATGGCGCTTAATACTCATAATTGTTTTGTCAGGGTTTGTAATTGCCTGGCGCTTAGCAACCTGACCGATAATTCTTTCGCCTGTCTTTGTGAATGCTACAACAGAGGGTGTAGTTCTTGCTCCCTCGGGATTGGGGATAACAACGGGCTCGCCGCCTTCAAAAACTGCCACACAAGAGTTTGTTGTACCCAAGTCAATACCAATAATTTTTCCCATAATAATTTTTCCTCCAATATATTAAATAAAATTTTTAACTAAATTAATTCGCAACCTTAACCATTGCGTATCTTATAACCTTGTCACCACAGATATAGCCCTTTTGAAGCACCTCAACTACTTCGTTTTCACCGTAGCTTTCGTCCTCAATGTGCATTACCGCATAGTGAACGTTGGGGTCAAAGGTCTTGCCAAGAGCTTCAATTTCCTTAACGTCCATCTTTGCAAAATTTTCGTTAAAGCTCTTAAGAATAAGATTCATACCCTCAAGAACCTTATCCGCCTCAGTAAAGGCAGTTGCTCTCTCCATATTATCAAGAATGGGGAGAATGTTCTTGAGTGTATCACTCTTTGCATCAAAATAGGTGCTTTCTCTTTCCTTCGCGCTTCTGCGACGGAAGTTATCATATTCAGCATAAAGTCTTAAGTATTTATCGTTAAGCTCAGCAATTTCCTTTTCCCTTGCAAGCACGCTTTCCTTAAGCTCAGCAATTTCATTTTCTAATTTTTTATTCTTTTTCTTATCTTTTTTGCTTGTTGCTTCTTCGGATTTAACAGTTTCATCAACTGTTTCGGCATTTTTAATTTCTTCCTTCACTGTTTTCTCCTCCGTTTTCTAATAATCTTCTATCTTCTATAAGATCGGTAATATTGTCACTAAGCTCGTTGAGTGTTGCCAAAACTCTTGCATAGTCCATTCGTCTTGGACCCACAACACCGATTGCACCAATTGTTTTGCCGTCCTTTTTTATTTGCTTGAATACTATTGCAGAGTCGCTCATAACCTTAACACTATTTTCAGAGCCGATAAGCACGTTAATGTCATCATCATTCCCCCCTGAAACAAGCTCAAGAAGCTGATCCTTCTCTTCAAATGTATTAATAATCTCACCGAATTTATTCACGTCAGAATACTCGGGATACTGCAAAAGATGATTAAGCCCGCTATAGTGAAGCTCACCACCGTCAAGCTCGTTCATCGTTTCATAAATTGCCTTGATTGTCACGTTAACAAGCATGGAGTTGTCCCCCATTGCTCTTTCAAGATTCATAACCGAGGTGAGTGTAATCTCGTCAGCGCAAAGCCCTGTGAGATACGCATTAAGTGCACTTGAAAGGCGCGAGAGCAAAAATTCATCAACCTCAATTTGAATTTTAACTTTTTTGGTCTTGATAGCACCGGTTGAAAGTATCATAACAATAGCAAACTGATGATCGTCAATACCAACTATTTCATATTTGAGCACCTTGATTGAGCTTTGCTTTTGCTTGATTGCAATACCCGTATAATTTGTAATATTGGAAGCAACCTTTGAAGCAACCTCAAGAATTTTATCAAGCTCACCCATTTTGATTTTCAACAAGGAATTGATTTGGTCAATTTCCTTATTTGTCATCGCATAGTGCTGAAGGAGTGAGTCCACGTAAAATCTATAACCAAGCTCACTTGGTACGCGTCCTGCGGAGGTGTGGGGCTGTTCGAGATAGCCCATCTCCTCAAGCTCAGCCATTTCATTTCTAATTGTAGCTGATGAGCAAGAAAGCAAATTGCTTTGCACAAGATATTTTGAACCAACCGGCTCACCTGCAGCAATATGAGCTTCGACTACCGCTTTAAGTATTTGTTTTTTTCTTGGGCTTAATTCCTTGCCGAATTCACTCATTTTACTTCCTCGCCTTTCTAATTTTTAGCACTCAACGTGTTTAAGTGCTAATTTCTGATATTAATTTACCACCTTTTTATGCTTTTGTCAAGAGTTTTTTTAAATTTTTTTCTCAATTTCAGTTGATTTTTAGCACTCACACCCTTCAAGATGTAATTTTGCACATATTTTTGGGCTTTAATCACATTTTTTCATTATTATTCATTAAATTTACTATCGATATTGACAAAACCACTTTTTTATGCTATCATATTTTTGTATGCTTAATATGTATTATTTTATCGGATATATAATATTCTAAAGGAGGGTTTAGTATGCCTTGGGGCTCATTTACTACAGTCCACTTGTCAACACTTGCATTTGCAATTGTGTTTAACATCGTAATATATTTAATTTTAAAAAGAATGTCACGATCCAAGCAGATTATCGCTTTGTTTGCTTTGTCACTTGTAAGTGTTGGAATTGTTGTGGGTGGCATGATTGCCAATAAGGATGATATTTTAAGAAATCTCCCCTTAAGCTTTGCGGCAATAAGCATCCTTCTTCTTCCCTTGGCAATTATCACTCGTGGCAAAAAGCTTTGTAACAGAGTGCTTCTTTGGTCTGCAGGCTCAATTCTTGCATTGGTATTCAACTCAAGCATGGAAAACGTTGAGCTTATGAGTGCTGAATTTATCACCTACTTCTCAATGCATTTGTTTGGCGCAGGTATTCCGATTTTGCTTTTCGAATTGAATCTTGTTAAGCGCAATACTAAAACAATCAAATCAACTGCCGTTATTACAATTCTTATTTACACAGCAGTTCACGTTGCCAACTTGGTTATCAACTCAACAAACGGCTGGTCAGCTGCTGAGGGTGTTAACTATATGGCAACTCTTTATCCCAACACTGAATTTTTGAATTTCTTGTATGCAATTATTCCTGCACCCTATTGGTACATGGTTCTTACGTTGCCTGCACTTGTGCTTTACGTTCTTTATTGGTATCTTCCCGAAATTCTTGATCAGAGAAGAAGAAGAAAGCCTCTTAGAAAGAAGCTTGACGATATTGATGAGTATTACGAAGAGTACGAAGAAGAATATATCGAAGAAATTATCAACAAAAGAAATAAATGAAATAAAAATACGGAGCAAATTGCTCCGTATTTTTTTATTTTATTTGAATTCTTTTTGCAAAGATTTGGGGAGGATAGCTTAAAGCTACCTGACCACTATAGGTAATCTCTATAGTATCCCCTGCCTTCAAATCGGATACCTTCAGCTTTTGATTATTAGCACCAACAAACACCGTATCGGATGAAAAATTCACCCAAAACAATCCTGATACACCATAATCACCTTCAATTACCTCAACCTCAATTTTATCTCCAACAGCATTAACAATCGCAGTCATTTTAGCGCTTTCCTGAGTTCCGTCGTCAATCATAGTTTGTTCTCCATTTGTTGTATCGCACGACACCAAAAGAGCCAAAGCAAGCAAAACGGAAGCAATAAGAAGAATCTTTTTCATATCAACACTCCAATATTATTTATTATTGTTTGCAGTTTTAACTTTTTTATTTTAACATAATTTTGATGATTTGTCAATCAATATCGTTTGATAAATTGGGATTTAGCGCGCACTTTGTTCGCACGAACCAAGGCGATAAAAAATTTTGCGGAGCTTTTTTAAAAGCGACCGAGGGTACGGGGCGAGCAGCCCTGTATTCAGCGTTTCTTTTGATAGCTTTTCTTTGCGCTTATTTCGTCAAAGAAAAGCGGCTAAATGGTTTTGCTATCAAAAGTCTTTTAACGCTTTTTTCTTTGGCAAAATAGCCACAAAGAAAAAAGCTTTGCAAAAAAGAAATGGCGTAGCACAGGGCTACTCGCCCCGTACCCTCGCCACCTTTTGAAAAAGGTGGACGAAAACTTTTGTAAAGCACAAAATTTGTGCGAACAAAGTGCGCTACAAATCAAAATTTGAAATCATTCAACATAAAAATCCGATGGCAAAATGCCATCGGATTTGTTTTTATTTTTTTGATAAATTTGAATAATAAAGCTCAACCAAATTTTTAAATTCATTTTTGAACTCGTCGTTTGATAAATCAACAGTGTCAAGTCGAGTAATCAATGATTCAAAATTAGCATTGCCCTTATATTGAGAATCTCTTAAAAGAAGAGCAAATTCAACTACTGATGCAATAAATATTTCATCACCTACAGGAGCTGCGTGATATCTGTCCGTGCCTATATTAAGCGTTAATTCCTGCTCACTCTGTGCATCTCCACCAACGTTTTCCGTGGGCTTATATTTTATCTTGACCTCAGCAATATTTTCGCCCTCAACAAATTCTTTATCGGTAAGAATCAGTTCATAAACAACTGTAACGGTATGTCCGCTTCCAAGCTCACCCGCATCAGTATTCGAATTTTCAAATTCCTCTTGAGTCAACAGCTTATTTTCGTAGCCTACCAAACGATACGAAGCAACATATTCCGAATTAAAGGTAATTCCCGCTTTAACATCCTTTGCAACAGCGACCATACTACCGCCGATTGCCTCCACGAGCGCTCTTCTTGCCTCGCGTAATGAATCTATATAACTAAACGTTCCGTTTCCCTTGAGTGCAAGTGACTCCATTTTGTCCGACTTAATATTTCCTTGACCGAATCCAAACACCGAGAAATATATTCCGCTTTCACGTTTTTCGGAAATGAACTCTTCAAGATCTTCAGTATTATTAATGCCAACGTTAAAGTCACCATCAGTAGCAAGAATAACTCGGTTGTTTCCGCCCTCAATAAAATATTTAGATGCAATATTATATGCAGCTGTAATGCCCTTGCTTCCTGCAGTAGAACCACCTGCTTCAAGATCTTCTATAACTGCAGCAATTTTTTGTTTTTCGCTACCCAAAGCGCCCTCAAGAGCAACCTTATCGCCACTCGCATAGGTTACAATTGAAACTCTATCATTAGGATTCAAATTTTCTAACAAAAGCAAAAACGATTGCTGAACCAATGGAAGCTTATCTGCAGAATACATAGAACCGCTAACATCAATCAAGAAAACAAGATTATTTTGTATGCTGCTAAACTCTATTTCCTCAGCCGCAAGACCGATGGTTAGAAGCTTGGTTTCTTCGTTATATGGAGTATCAAACATCGAAGATGTAAGGGATAAAATTGAGCCGTCCGTTGGAGTTTCATAATCATAGTCAAAATAATTCAACATTTCCTCAACCCTAACAGCGTCTTTGGGAATATCAGTTATATTCTGATTTATATATCTGCGAAGATTGGGGTAAGATGCTGTATTTGCATCAATGGAAAAATAACTGTTTGGCGTTTCTAACGCACTAACAAATGGATTTTCAACAATTTCGGTATAGTTTTCTCCGGAATTATCAGATTCACCCATATAGTATCCACCGTTACTATCATAGTATGGTGATCCAGCACCATCATTCGCCATCGCACAAGATACTAATGAAGCGAGTAATGCCATAAGCAAAACTACCGATACGAGTCTAAATCTTTTTTTCATAACATTTCACCTCCAAATATTCTATAGGTAATCCCTACAATTTAATAATATCATATGAAAATAATATTGTCAACAAAAAATCACCCACATTGGCGGGTGATTTTTACGACAAATTATTTTTTTAATATTTCGGCAACAACGGGCTTAATTTGTGAGGTAAGGACAACATAGCCCTCAGCCGTGAGATGTCCGCCATCGGTGGTATAATGCTCATATATTTCATTAGTTTCCATATTGAGCAATGGAGTATAAAGGTCAACATAGGGACAACCGTATTTCTCAGCATATACTTTAATTTTAACATTATTAAATGCCGCTTTTTGATTGTTTTTTCCCCAGTGCTCTCCACCCATAGAGGTTAGCGAGCAAATAACAAGCTGAGTTTCAGGTAAATTCTCTTTGATGCCAACGATTATATCCTCATAATCCTCAAACATAGTATCAAAATTATTTGCTCCAATAAGCATAACGATAACCTTCGGCTTCAGCTGATAAACTGAAACGTCAAGACGCGCCAAAAGTCCGTGTGTGGTGTCCCCACCAATTCCACGATTTTCAACAACGTATTCGGGATAGTAACGTTCAACGTCATAGCCGTCAGTCAAGCTATCACCGATAAATGCAATATCAACCTCAAATGCATCGTAATTCTTATTTTCCTCGGCATAGAGCACAAGCTTTTGGTCGTAATATTCCCTAAACTGCCTAATCATTTCCTCTTCCTTTTGCTTTTGTGGCAAATAGTTAAAGAAGAAATATATAAGCCCTGCAATAATTCCAATAACCAACAGTGCTGCTATACACAGCAAAATCTTTTTCTTTCCGCTCATGCAGGCATTATACCGCCTTTAAACACAACGAAAAACATCAAAATCGAAACGCACAAGCCAAGAAGAACTCCAAAAACAACCTGAAGAGGTGTATGACCAACAAACTTCTTCAATTTAATATCGGCAACCTCTTTACTTTCAATTAACTTTTTAAGCTCATTAAGAATAAGAGTCTGCTTGCCTGTTTCCATTCTAACGCCAACAGCATCACGGCAAACTATCATACACAAAAGAAGAGCAATTGCAAATTCAATGCTGTCAAATCCATTTGAGAAGCCAATAAAGAACGCCATTGATGAAACCGTTGCTGTGTGTGAACTGGGCATGCCTCCGTCACCGAAGAAACGCTTAAAATTCCACTCCTTATATGCAACAGCATGTGTAAATACCTTAATTGTTTGTGACGTAAACCAAGCAGCCATAGCTGTTAAAAAATATGGATTACGTATTAATTGTAAAAACCAATGCATTAATTCACTTCCTTAAAAAATAAAAATATCAATATAGATTATATCCCAATTTTCGAGTTTTGTCAACAATATTTTATCAAAAAGCAAAAAAGGGATAACCACAAAGGCTATCCCTTTTTGCTGGTGGGCCATTTAGGACTCGAACCTAAGACCGACCGGTTATGAGCCGGTAGCTCTAACCAACTGAGCTAATGGCCCGCTTACGCGACTTAATTATTATATTACTTTTCATTGAAATTGTCAAGAGCTTTTGAAAATATTTTCAATAAAAACATTAATAAATCCATTTTTGCATAAAATGCTTTTGAATCGAGGTGTCTATATGAAAAGAATAAAAATCTCACTCTTGAGCGTCATTTGGGTAGTTGCTTTGATGCTAACTAACACTCCTTTTATAATTCCCCTGCTATTTGCCGTGATTCTTCACGAAGTAGGTCACATTTTGTGTGCAAAAATATTGAAAATTGAGCTTCAAAGATTTGATTTATCCCTGCTCGGTGCAAGAATAAAAACAAAACGCGAATTATCTTATGCCGACGAGATACTCTTTGCTCTCGGTGGTCCGATTGCAGGATTTTTGGGGTTTGGACTCACCTTTAATTTCGCTCTTTCACACATTAATATTCCATTTTATCAAGCATTCTTATTTCCGTTTTCCTTGCTCTCACTCTGCCTTTCGATATTTAATTTGATTCCCCTCAATTCACTGGACGGTGGAAGAATATTAAAATGCCTGCTTTGTCTGCTTTTTTCACTTGATATTGCTGAGAAAATTATGCGTTTTGTCACACTTTTGACCTTGCTTTCACTTTGGTTTTTATCAATTTATATGATGCTGAAAATTTCAAACGGGATAGCAATGTTCTTTTTTTGCCTGATTTTCTTCTCAAAATGCTTTATTCATAGTGTGAAAAACGGAGATTTAGAGAGAATTTAAGAGTTTAAACGAGAAAATATATCATTTTTTTGAAATCATTCAACTCCTCAAAGAATAATCAAAATTTTTCTTGATTTTTGCCGATTTTTTTCGACTTTTTTTATAAAACCTATTGCATTTTTTCTTCATATTTGCTACAATACATATTATGATGGATAAGAATGAACTTTTTATGGTTTATTCCCCATTCCCCAAAATATTTTTTGTGTAGGAGTATTATGCGGAATGAAAGAAAATAACGGCAATATTATTAAACAAAAGGTAACATATACCGACACTAAGGTCGTTGACTTGAAGCATATTTATAAACAATATGACGGTGAAACAGTCCTCAACGACATCAATCTTTATATACGAGATAAGGAGTTTGTAACCCTTCTCGGTCCATCCGGTTGCGGTAAGACAACTACCCTTCGTATCATCGGTGGCTTTGAAACTCCCGACGAAGGTCAGGTTCTTTTCGAGGGCAAGGAAATTAACGATCTCCCACCCAACAAAAGACACATCAATACCGTGTTCCAAAAATACGCGCTTTTTCCACACCTCAACGTGTATGAAAACATCGCGTTCCCTTTAAGACTTAAAAAATTACCCGAAAATGAAATAAGAGAAAAAGTAACCGAAATGCTTAAAATGGTTGCTCTTTCGGGATTTGAGAATAAGAGCGTTAGCACAATGTCGGGCGGTCAGCAGCAAAGAGTTGCCATCGCACGCGCGCTTATCTCCCACCCCCGCGTTCTTCTTTTGGACGAGCCATTGGGCGCTCTTGACTTGAAACTCCGTAAGGATATGCAGGTTGAGCTTAAGAACATTCAGCAGCGCATTGGCATTACGTTTATCTACGTTACTCACGACCAGGAAGAAGCGCTTTCAATGTCCGATACCGTGGTTGTTATGGCGGACGGTGAAATTCAGCAAATAGGAACACCCACTGATATCTACAACGAGCCTAAAAATGCTTTCGTTGCGGACTTCATCGGTGAATCCAATATCATTGACGGCGTTATGCTCTCAGACTACAGCGTTCGCTTTGCAGGACACACCTTCAATTGTCTTGACAAGGGCTTTGACCCAAACGAAAAGGTTGACGTTGTTGTTCGTCCTGAGGACGTTGACGTTGTTGACCCCGAAAAGGGTATGCTCACAGGTCAGGTTTCAGCGGTTACCTTTAAGGGTGTTCACTACGAAATAATCGTTGACATCAAGGGCTTTAAGTGGATGATTCAATCAACCGACTACGTTGCTCCTGAGCAATTTATCGGTCTTTACATCGAGCCCGATGCAATTCATATCATGAAGAAATCTAAGTATTCCGGTATGTTTGGTGACTACTCATCCTTCTCTGATGAGCTTGATATGCTTTCAGACGCTGAAGCAGCTGAAGAATTTTAATTGAGTTTTATAAACAACTCACTACTGCAATTCCGAAACAAAGGAAGCCTCCTTATATGAGGCTATGGTCATAAATAATGAAAAACAAAAAGTCATTTATGAGCTCTATTGCGGCAGCCCCCCATATCTTTTGGGCGATTTTATTCATCGTTCTTCCATTGATTATCGTTATCGCATATGCCTTCACTGATCCCGAGGGTGCATTCACCCTTGAAAACGTGAAGTCACTTAAAGATTACGTTTCAATATTCGGACTTTCAATAGAGCTTTCAGTTATAGCAACGTTTATCTGCCTTCTCATCGGCTATCCGTTGGCTTACATAATTGCAAGAAGCAAGCCAAAGCATCAAAAGATTTTCATTATGCTTCTTATGCTCCCCATGTGGACAAACCTTCTTATTAGAACATACTCCATCATGGCGCTTCTTGATGACGGCGGATTTATAAATACGCTATTTAATACAAACTTCCACATCGTTGGAACAAAGGGTGCAGTTATATTCGGTATGGTATATGACTTCCTTCCCTATATGGTGCTCCCGATTTACACTTGTGTATCAAAAATAGACAAGAATATGTGGGAGGTTGCAAGCGACCTTGGCTGCAATACCTTCCAAACCTTGACAAAGGTAATTCTCCCCCTCTCCCTTTCAGGAATTATTTCGGGTGTAACAATGGTATTCGTGCCCTCAATTTCCACCTTCTATATTTCCCAAAAGCTCGGTGGAGGTACATTTGAGCTTATCGGTGACACAATTGAACGTCAGTTTGTAACTGGCTCATATAACGTGGGTGCCGCAATCTCACTTGTCATGATGGTACTCATCCTTATTTCACTTGGTGTTATGAACTATTTCACCGAGGATAGTGAAGGAGGTATCATTCCATGAAAAAATATGCGTCAAGAATATACCTTTGCATTATCTTTGCAATACTTTATATACCGATTCTCACTCTCATTCTCTTCTCATTCAATGCAAGTGAGAGCACCGCAAACTTCACAGGATTCAGCTTTGATTGGTACTTAAAGCTCTTTCAAGACGAAGACGCGTTCATTGCCCTTCGTAACACCTTGATTCTTGCCGTATCATCAGCGCTTATCTCCACAGTGATTGGCACAGCGGCCGCTGAAGGTATCTATAAAATGAGAAGCAAATGGTTCAAAAAAGTGGTAAACAGTGTTACTAATATTCCTATGATGAACCCCGATATCGTAACAGGTGTTTCATTTATGCTCTTCTTTGCAGCGGTTGTTGGAATCTTTAAGATATCGGACTATGATGACATTGGCTTCTTTGCCATGCTCATCGCACACGTAACCTTCTGCTTACCTTACGTTATTTTGAACGTTCTTCCCCGAATTAACGAGCTTGGTGACTCCCTTTCAGAAGCAGCTCTTGACCTTGGTTGCACACCGGTGCAGGCATTCTTTAAGGTTAAGCTCCCCAATATTATGCCCGGTGTAATTTCGGGTGCCGTTATGGCATTTACACTTTCTCTTGACGATTTCGTTATTTCGTATTTCGTCAGCCCCTCTAATTTCCAAACGCTTCCTCTTCACATCTATTCAATGACCAAGAAGACAGTTAAGCCCGATATGTATGCTCTTTCAACGCTTATTATCGTGACTGTATTTGCACTTCTTATTATTTCGAATATCAAGAGCTCTAAGAAAACGGAAAAACGCGTGAGAAAAGGGGGTAAAAAATAATGAAAATTAAGTTTTTATTCCTTATTATATTGGCATTTGCCCTTCTTCTCTGCTCTTGTGATGAGCCCGAGGGTGTTGAAAACAGCAACAAAAAATATGAAACAATCAGCCTCAACGTTTATAACTGGGGTGAATATATTTCAGACGAATATGATGACGAGTGCGGTCTTATCGACGTAAATTCTGAATTTGAAAAGTATTTCAATGAAAATCTTGCAGACAAATATCAAGTTTATGTAAAGGTTAACTACTCTACCTATGCTACAAACGAAGATATGTATGCAAAGCTCTCAAATAGTGCCGTAGCTTATGACATTGTCATTCCGTCCGACTATATGATTCAAAAAATGATTGCCAATGATATGCTTATGCCACTTAATTATGAAATTTTGACTAATTATTCAAATATTAGTGAAGATTTCAAAAACCTCCCTTATGACCAAGAGAACAAATATAGTGTACCTTATACTTACGGTATGGTTGGTATCATCTATAACTCTGAATTCATTAAAGACGAGGAGGATGTGGATAACAAAAGCTGGGATCTTCTTTGGAACAAAAAGTATTCAGGCAAAATTCTTCAGTTTAACAACCCACGTGATGCATTCGCAACTGCAATGTTTAAATCAGGAATTGATATTAACTCATCAAATCCATCTGATTGGAATGCTGCTCTTGAGCTTTTAAAAGAGCAAAAGCCAATTCTTCAGGGTTACGTTAACGATGAAATCTTCAATAAAATGAAGAGCGCATCCGCTTATATTGCCCCCTATTTTGCAGGTGATTTTTTGACAATGGCAGCAGATAATAACGACCTTCGTTTCTACTATCCAAGTGAAGGCACAAACTATTTTGTTGACGCAATGTGTGTTCCCGTGACATCAAAGAATCCCGAAATTGCACACGAATATATCAACTATATGATAAGCGAAGAGGCCGCAACCTCAAATGCTCTTTACATCGGTTACGCATCCCCCAACAAAGCGGTGCAAAACAGCGAATACTATCAAGAAATGCTTGATTATAACTATAGCATTTACAACGAAGAAGATGAGTGCATTATAGATGCTTATGAAATTCTTTATGGTACAACAAAAGAAGATTATAAGGACGTTTACTCCTATGATCTTGCTTATAAAGACTACTATAAAGACGAAAGCGTTGATATTCAAAAGCACGTAAATGAGCTTTGGGAATCTTTAAAGACAGAAAACTCAACTGAACCATGGATTCACGTAACAAGCTTTGTTATAATTGCCGGCGTATTGGGATTTGCCATTTACACCACATACATTAAGAAAAAGCGTTCAAAATTCTATCGCGATAGAGATAGAGAACGCAAAAAAGCAAAGCAATCAGCTAAATAAACTCAAGCCCACACGGTTAGTGTGGGCTTTTTATTTTGTTGATAAATTGGGGTTTATCGCGCACTTTGTTCGCACGAACCAAGGCAATAAAAAAGTTTTTATCCAACTTTTTTCAAAAAGTTGGCGCGGTGTGGAGCGCGCAGCTCCACGAATACGCCCATTTTCTTTTTGCAAAGCTTTTTCTTTTGGGGCTCTTGTTTCAAAAGAAAAAGCGTTATAACCGTTTTGATAGCAAAACCATTTAGCCGCTTTTCTTTGCAAAAACAGGCACAAAGAAAAGCTAACAAAAGAAATGACGTGCCAAGGGCTACGCGCCCTTGACCGCGCCACTGTGCGTGGAGCACCACCTTTGAAAAGGTGGACGAAACAACAGCACAGAGTGAGTGCGAACAGCCCGACAAATCAAAATTTGAAACACACAAATATACATTCAAATTTTTGTCAATACTAATCATAACAAGCACGAAAGGCAAGATTATGATTAAATTATCAACCGACTATCAAAAAAATATTGAATCCCTTGATGCAATTTTGAGTGTCAAGGACAATTTTGACATACTTAAAAAGACGCTCATCATTGGTGAAGACGAGCTGACTCTATATTTCATCGACGGCTTTGTTAAGGATGCCGTTATGCAAAAGATGATGGTGCACTTTCTATCCCTTAAATCTCTCGGTGAGCGCACCGACAGGAGCGCACAGGATTTTCTGTTCCACAACGTGCCCTACGTCGAGGCGGACGTGACCGATGATATTGACGTAATGGTTCAAATGATGCTTTCAGGCGCAACAATAATGCTCGGCTCGGCATTTCTTAATCGAGGAATTATTATTGACGCGCGCACCTACCCTGCGCGTGAAACTGCCGAGCCCGAAAACGATCGCGTAATAAAGGGTGCACGCGACGGATTTGTTGAAACCTTGATTTTTAACACGGCGCTTATTCGTCGGCGCATTCGCGATCCAAGACTAAAAATGTCCTATATGACGGTCGGCACGCGTTCAAAAACCGACATTGTAGTGTGCTATATTGAGGACAAGGCAGACCTTGATTACGTTGCAACACTCAAAAAGAAAATCTCCGAAATTGACGTGGAAGCACTCACCGTAGGTATGCAATCACTTATTGAATGCCTGATTCCAAGCAGATGGTACAATCCCTTCCCCAAGGTGCGCACCACCGAACGCCCCGATGCCGCTGCAGCTCAGCTGATGGAGGGCAACGTGCTTGTCATCTGCGACAATTCACCCGAGGTAATGATTTTGCCCGCCTCCCTTTTAGACTTTATGCAGGACACCAACGATTTCTATTTTCCGCCCCTCACAGGAAGCTATTTAAGGGTGCTCCGCTTCATAATTTTCTTTATGACACTCATTCTTATGCCCCTTTGGTTGATAGCCCTGCACAATCCCGAATCCGTCCCAAGTTGGCTTGAATTTGTCATACCCGAGGAGAACGGCAAATTGCCGATTTTAGTGCAACTGCTACTTGCCGAATTCATCATTGATGGCTTGCGCCTTGCCTCAATGAACACTCCAGGTATGCTTTCAAACTCCCTTTCGGTCATCGGAGGATTGATTTTGGGAGATTTTTCAATACAAATCGGTTGGCTAATTCCCGAGGTGGTGGTCTATGGCGCATTCGTTGCAATTGCCAATTTTTCGCAGAGAAATTACGAGCTTGGCTACGCATTCAAATTTTTGCGCTTGATTTTGCTCATTCTCACTTGGTTTTGGGGCATTTGGGGATTTGTTGCAGGCATTATTCTATGTTTTGTCCTGCTCGTCACCAATAAAACCCTCAACGGTAAACACTCATACCTCTACCCCCTCATCCCCTTCAATGCAAAAGCTCTTAAACGAATGATTTTTAGGGTGAGGAAGCAATAAAAAAGAGAGGCATTGCCTCTCTTTTTTATTCCAAACTAAACATTTTAATTGACTTAATTGCCGTGCCGTTTTCGTATTCGCGGACTTCACCGAGTGCGAAAAATTCGCCCGAATGGGTGCAAAGTCGCACGCGCACACCAACTTCAATATTAGTTTTAATCTTATTTTGATAAATTTCGCAGCCACTTCTACAAAGCTTTTCGTAAAAAGCATGCAATTTAACTGCTTCAAGCTCTTCGAACAGTGACTCGGTAGGTGCAAGAAGATTATATCTTGTCTCAATATCCATACCCTCAAGCTCTTCAAGTGTATGGGAATTTTCAATGTCAAATCCACCCGCAACCACACGGTGCAAAGCACTCATAACACCTCCACAGCCAAGGCGCGCGCCAATGTCGGCACAAAGTGTTCTTATATAAGTACCCGATGAGCACTCAACAAGCAATTCATATTCATTTGCCTTGTCAGTTGGAGTAACGTCAAGACGGAAAATTTCAATATCTCGCGCCTTTCTTTCAACCTCAATTCCCTCACGCGCTAAGTCGTAAAGCTTTTTGCCGTCAACTTTAAGTGCGCTATACATAGGGGGAATTTGCTTGATTTTGCCCAAAAATTCACCACAAACGGATACAACTTCATCTGAAGAAGGAATATCCTCACACTGTGTAAGCACCTTGCCGGTGATATCCTCTGTATCAGTTGTCAAGCCAAGTGTCAAACGCGCAATATACGTCTTTCTATCGGCAACAAGGTATTCAGCAGCCTTTGCAGTGCGTCCAAGCAAGATTACAAGTACACCCGTTGCAAGTGGGTCGAGCGTGCCCGTATGCCCCACCTTACGAGTACCATATAATTTTCTTATCTTACCAACAACGTCATGGGAGGTTATTCCCTCAGGCTTATTGATTATAAGCACGCCGTTGGGCTCTTTTTTATTATCAATCATTTTTTAATCCTCAAAATCTAACGTGTGCTGAATAGATGGGCTGACCCTTGTCAGAGAAATTCTTTTCATATTCGGTCATAACATTGCCCTCATTCATCTCTGAATTGTGAAGGTCGCGTGTAACGAACTCGAATTTCAAGCCAAATGCCTCAAACTCCTCAAGTGAGAAATCAAAAAGTCCCACGTTATCGGTCTTAAGCTTAAGCATTCCGCCCTCTTTAAGAAGTGTTTTGTATATTTCAAGGAAGGTCTTGTATGTAAGACGGCGCTTAGCGTGTCCTGCCTTGGGCCAAGGGTCGCTAAAATTGAGATAGATGCAATCAACACTATGACTTGGAAAATATTCAACAAGATTTTTGGCATCTCCAATAATAAAACGAAGATTATCGGGGCGGTTTTCCTTATCCTTTTCAGCCTTTTCAAGTGCAAGACAAGCCACGTCAGCAATCTTTTCCATTGCAATAAAGTTTACGTCGTGGTGCTGTGCGCTCATACCAACGGCAAAATTGCCCTTTCCACAACCAATTTCAAGGTGGATTGGCTTCACTTCATTAAAGGTGGACTGGGGGTTTGCCTTGAATTCCTCGTTAGGAGTAATAAGCAAATGTGAGCACGCCTCAATTCTCTTAGCTCCGTGTTTTTTCTTTCTCATTCTCATATATATAGCTTCCTTTCTTTTTATCAACTATTGACTTTTTTATAGAAAAATTGTATTATATTAACATAAAACAGTTATGAGGTAACGTTTATGTATCTTTCAAATTCAGAAATCAGAAGAAGAGCGCGATTGGCTCTTGAAAAAAATCCCCTGGGTGGCAAATGGTTTATGCTTGCCATGATGGGCTTTGTGGTATCCCTTATTTTAGGGGCCGCCAACTACCTTTGCTTTGGAATTGGCTTTATTCTTTTGTGTGGCCCGTTGTATATTGGGCTTTATAACGTATGCTTAAAGGTTGCAAGAGGTGATGATGACATTAAATTTGGCACCGTGTTTGAGGGCTGCTATAATTTTGCGCCCGGTCTTGCGCTTGGCTTTATGCACACACTTATTATCGCTCTTTGGAGCATGCTTCTTATAGTTCCCGGTATTATCAAGGGCTACAGCTACTCATTAGCCTACTTTATTAAGTCCGACCACCCTGAATACTCTTGGCGCGAATGCCTGAATGAAAGTGCCTATGCAATGCACGGACACAAGCTTAGATTGTTTAAGCTCCATTTGAGCTTTATCGGTTGGCATATTTTGTCTGCTGTAACGCTTGGCTTCTTCAGCTTTTGGGTTAACGCCTACGTCGACACGGCAACAGCAATCTTTTATGAGGACCTTAAGGCCGACGAGGATGACGAATAATACTATTTTTCAATCTGCCAACTCAGTTTGGCAAATTATTTTTATTATTTGTGTATTAATTGTATAAAAAATGACAAATATGCCTTGACAATTGCATAAAAAAGCATTATAATATAGTGTATAGAATTATAATTGTTTTTTTGGAGGCAATTTATGAATATTAAAAATGCTCAAACTCGTGCATATGCGCGTCATTTGCTTGACGATAACGTATTCGGCAAGGACTGGCTTAAGGCTGCATTTACACACTTTATGATTGATGGCCTTGTTGTACTTATGGGTTATTTCTGGTACTGCTTGGCATTGGTAGGAATAACTTTCGGTCTCATTATCGGCTATGACTACCCCGTTTGGAGTGCTGTTATTCTCTTTGTTTCATGCATTCTCCCCGTGGTTATGTTCTACGCATTTATCGGACCTATTCAGGTTGGTATCTCAGCGGTTTATATTGACCTTGTAAGAGGTGAACGCGTTAGAATTAGAAAGTTCTTCTCAGGATTCAGACACTTTGGATCAAACGCTGTTGTTGGAATAATGTATATCCTTCAGGTAGCTCTTTGGTCATGCTTCTTCATAATCCCCGGTATCTATATGTCATATAGCTACGCTTTGGTATTCCACGTTAAGAGAGATCACCCCGATTACAACTGGAAGCACTGCTTCGACGAAAGTGAACGCCTTATGGAAGGCAACCGTTGGAAACTCTTCACACTTACGTTGAGCCACATTGGTTGGTTCATCCTTGGTACACTCTTCTTGTGCTGTGGTTCATATTGGGCTGAACCCTATATGTACACATCAACTGCTATCTTCTACGAAACAGTTAGATCAGAAAGAGGCTAAAAACGTATTTAATTTGCCTGTTGGCTTGATGCCAACAGGCATTTTTGTTTATCTAATTAAACGTTAAATCTAAAGAGAACGATGTCCCCGTCCTTAACTACGTATTCCTTGCCCTCACTGCGAAGAAGACCTGCGTCCTTAACAGCTGCCATTGAACCAAGCTTTGTAAGAACGTCAAAGTCAACAACCTCAGCTCTAATAAAGCCACGTTCAAAGTCACTGTGAATCTTTCCTGCCGCTTGAGGCGCCTTCATTCCCTTTGTGATTGTCCAAGCGCGAACCTCCTTGGGACCTGCTGTGAGATATGAAATAAGACCAAGAAGTGAGTAGCTTGCCTTGATAAGACGGTCAAGACCACTTTCAGCAATGCCCATATCCTCAAGGAACATCTTCTTTTCTTCAGCATCAAGCTCACTGATTTCAGCCTCAATTTGAGCACAAATAGCAATGATTTCAGAACGCTCTGCTTCAGCAAATGCCTTAAGCTCACAATAAAGAGCATTCTCTGTGGGCTCGTGGTCAGCCTCATCCTCACTTACGTTTGCAACGTAAATAACGGGCTTCATTGTGAGAAGCTGTGTATCACCAAGAAGCTCAAGCTCGTCCGCATCAAGATCCATTGTGCGCGCACACTTACCTTCTTCAAGTGTTGCATGAATTCTTTCAAGAAGCTCAACTGTAGCAGCAAGTGTCTTGTCACCTTTCATTGCCTTCTTAACTCTATCAATACGGCGCTCAAGAATTTCCATATCTGAAAAAATGAGTTCAAGATTGATTGTTTCAAGGTCACGAATGGGATTGATATTGCCGTCAACGTGGATGATATTGTCATCCTCAAAGCAACGAACAACGTGCAAAATAGCATCAACCTGACGAATGTTGTCAAGGAATTTGTTTCCAAGACCTTCACCCTTTGATGCGCCCTTTACAAGACCTGCAATATCAACGAATTCTATCACTGCAGGAGTGAATTTTTCGGGGTTATACATTTCAGCCAAAACGTCAAGACGGTGGTCGGGCACCGCAACGATACCAACGTTTGGTTCAATTGTGCAGAATGGGTAGTTAGCTGATTCAGCACCGGCATTTGTCAATGCATTAAAAAGTGTACTCTTTCCTACGTTAGGAAGACCTACTATACCAAGTTTCATTTTATTATAATCTCCTTTAACAGACCATATTTATCCATATTAACTTTAATATTATATCATATACAACAAAATTTTTCAATAGTTAATTTTTATTTATTATTTTATTAATTTTTTGACTTATTTTTCAAAATATGTTGATTTTTTATCAAAGATGTGATATAATTTTTTATGAACATAACAATTCGTTCAAAATTTGTTCGATTTTTGTCAATAATCGTGCAATTTTAGTCATAAATTTTATATACTTAACGCTTTATAGATAGACTGACATTGTGAAATTTTAGACAAAGTTCAAATTTGGATATATTCCCTGCAAGGAGGGCGAAAAATGTTAGACACAAAAATTTTGGTAATTGATGACGATCTTCAAATGTGTGAAACGTTGAAGAATTATTTCGAAAAAGAAGGTTATGAAATCAAGGCAGTTAACGACGGTGTTTCCGGTGTTGATAGCTTTAAGCTTTATGACCCTGATATAGTTTTGCTTGATATCGTGCTTCCCAAGAAGGACGGTTGGCAGGTTTGCCGCGAAATAAGAGAGGTTTCTAACAAGCCAATTATTATGATTAGCACAAAGAGTGACACCTTTGATAAGGTGCTTGGCCTTGAGCTTGGAGCTGATGATTACCTTATTAAGCCCTTTGATATTAAGGAGCTTTCAGCAAGAATCAAGGCTGTGCTTCGTCGCGCGCGTTCAAACAGCACAACAAAAAATGATAACGAGATTATCAAATTTGAAAATATCGAAATCAGCCTTCAAAAATATGAGCTTAAGCTTTGTGGCAAGTCGATTGATATTCCACCAAAGGAATTGGAGCTCCTTTATTTCCTTGCATACAATAGAAACCGTGTGTTCACTCGCGACCAGCTTCTTGATAAGGTTTGGGGCTTTGACTATCTTGGTGATTCAAGAACAGTTGACGTTCACGTTAAGCGCCTTCGTGAAAAGCTTAATAACATAAGTGAAAAATGGGTTCTTAAAACCGTTTGGGGCGTTGGTTATAAGTTTGAAATTCTTGAATAATTACATAGAAAATACTGGCCGATTTCTCGGTCAGTATTTTTTTGAAATTCCACTTGCAAAAATGGATAAAATATGATAAAATATAAAATGGATTAATTTGTGATGATTGGAGATAAACAATGATTATCGAACTTGAAGAATACAAATATAAATTGATTGGTATGAGAAAGGACATTGAGGAGCTCCACGATTCCCTTCGCATTGCCGAGCTTACAAAGCAGGTAAATGAAATGGAAGAAAAGACTCTTGACCCCGATTTCTGGGGTGACCAAATAAACTCATCCAAAATTTTGCAGGCAATTAAGCAGGGCAAGAAAAAGCTTGACGAATTCAATGGTCTTGCACAGCGCCTCGAGGATGCAATTGCCTTGGCTGATATGGCAATTGAAGAAAACGAAGAGGGCTATGCCGAAGAAGTAAAGGCTGAGCTTGAATTCGTTGAAAAGGAAGAAGAAAGAATGAGAATTGAAATTCTTCTTTCAGGTCAGTACGATAGAAACAACGCGATTGTTTCCTTCCACCCCGGTGCAGGTGGCACTGAGGCACAGGACTGGGCACAAATGCTTTATAGAATGATTACTCGTTGGGCTGAAGCACACGATTACACAGTTAAGCTCCTTGACTGGCTTGACGGTGATGCCGCAGGTATCAAGAGCGCAACAATCATGGTTGAAGGTGAAAATGCATACGGCTACCTCAAGAGTGAAAACGGTGTTCATCGTCTTGTAAGAGTTTCACCCTTCGATGCTAACGGCAGACGTCAAACATCCTTTGCATCAATTGAAGTAATGCCTGAATTTGAAGATGACAACACTATTGAGCTTCGTATGGAAGACCTCGACATCACAGCACACCGTTCAAGTGGTGCAGGTGGTCAGCACATCAATAAAACCGACTCCGCTATTCGTATTTTGCACAAGCCCACAGGTATCGTTGTTGGTTGTCAGACAGAAAGAAGCCAGCTTCAAAATAAGGAAACTGCGATGAAGATGCTTAAATCCAAGCTTCTTGAAATCAAGATAAGAGAAAATCTTGAAAGAGTTGAAGACATTCAGGGCAATAAGGCAAATATCGAATGGGGCTCACAGATTCGTTCATACGTATTCATGCCTTACACTCTTGCCAAGGACACAAGAACAGGTCACGAAAACGGAAATATCCAAGCGGTTATGGACGGTGACCTCGACGGCTTTATCAATGCATATCTTAAGCACATTACAAAATAAAAATATAAAAGCTCCCGATTATTTCGGGAGCTTTTTGTACGTTTCAAGCATCCATTCAGGGAAAGCACAATTTTCAAATACCTCACTTAGCGCAAAGCAAAGAAAATATATCAATATGCACGAAAAGAGTATTAATCTTTCGCGCACTTTTTCTTTCCTTATCATATCATTTATTTCGTTGTCCATACTCCACCGCCCTTCAGTTTATTATATTCGGGTGGAACACAAAATTTTCATAAATTGGGATTTATCGCGCACTTTGTTCGCACGAAGCAAGGCGATAAAAAATTTTGCGGAGCTTTTTTAAAAGCGACCGAGGGTACGGGGCGAGTAGCCCTGTATTCAGCGTTTCTTTTGATAGCTTTTCTTTGCGCTTATTTCGTCAAAGAAAAGCGGCTAAAGACTTTTGCTATCAA
>JAZTYY010000057.1:0-47984 GCA_045637205.1 Eubacteriales bacterium
TTGGATGAAATCCTCGGCTTAATGCCTTGGATGAAATCAAATCCGCCTTTTATTAACCTGCCATAAGGCAGATTTCATCGCGTAGCGATTTCATCCACGAATGTGGATTTATTCCGCAGAAGGCGGATTTAGTTGCGGTGCTTTGCACCGCTAAACCCCAATTTGTCAGTATATGCGATTATTTACCAAAAATTAATTAGATAAAATATTCTGTTACATATTGAAAAATTATCAAAAATTTGGTATAATAACTTTGTATTTGCCTTTGGGCTTTTAATTTGATTTTTTAGGAGTCGATATATGAAAACTTGGGAAGAATTATACGATGAATGCGCGTCTTGCGACAAATGTGAGCTTCATAAAACAAGAACAAATTGTGTTTTTGGCGTAGGAAACAGAGAAGCGGATATCCTTTTTGTCGGTGAAGCGCCCGGTGAAAAGGAGGACCTTTCAGGAACTCCGTTTGTCGGCAGAGCAGGTCAGCTTCTTGATAAGTTTTTGTTCGCAGTTGATATTTCGCGTGAGGATGTTTATATTGCCAATATATTAAAGTGCCGTCCACCTAAAAATCGTGATCCCAAGCCCGATGAAGAGGATGCTTGCATGGACTTTTTGCGTGAGCAGGTGCGCCTTATAAAGCCCAAGATGATTGTTTGTCTTGGCAGAATTTCTGCGCAGCGCCTTATTAGTCCTAATTATCGCATAACTAAAGAGCATGGGCAGTGGATTCAAAAGGGTGATTTCCTTATGACTGCTGTATATCACCCTGCGCTTCTTTTACGTGATCCTCGCAAAAAAGAAGAAATGCTTGAGGATATGAAGCAGATCAAGGCAAAGCTTGATGAAATGAAAAACAACTAATTGGAGATAAAATGAATAATAAAAATTATAACAGCGGTGAAATGCACGTTGGCTATGAGAGTAAAAATCGACACGCTACGTCGTCGTTTATAAACGATACTAAAAAATCCTCAATTGCTATCGTTGCCTCAATATTAGTTCTTGCAATAGTAACCGTCACCTTTTTTGCGGTGTTTGGGGGCTTTAATTTTAGCTTGCCTGCATGGAATTTGCCAAGCTGGGAAGACGAACAACCTCCTCAAAGCACCACCCCAACACAGTCACCCTACATCCCTCTTGAGGGTGGAAAGGGTATGTATCAGCTTGATTTGTCATCGGAGTATGCGATTTTAGTCAATGCTTCAAATTTGACTACAATTGCACACAAATATGCTGACGAAACAATCTATCCTGCGTCAATGACCAAGGTTATGACAGTTGTTACAGCACTTGATCTTGTTAAAGAAGAAAATTTTGACGATGTCTATATTTTTGATCCTGCGGTATTATCCACACTCGGTGGGGACGAATCGACTGCCGATATGAAATATCTTTACGATGAATATGGAAGTGCAAAATACACCGTTCGCGATTTGCTTTATGGTATTTCATATAGATCGGGCGCTGACTCAGTAGTTTGCTTGCTTGATTATCTTGGCCTTGATATGGCGCAATTTGTCCAGCTTATGAATGAAAAGGCTAAAGAGATAGGACTTCAAAACACCGTATTCGGTGGTGCGATAGGAATGGACAGTGAAAACAATACAACAACCTGCCGTGACGTTGCCGCGATTATGATATATGCGATGAATAATCCCATTTGCGTCGAGCTTTTTGGTGGAACCTCTTACAAATTGCCACATATAGATATGACGTATTTTAATTCTACACTTCACAAAACAATGCAAAACATGGGTACAAGTCCCCAAAAGGTTTTGGGCTCTGATTATACACTTGTTGCAGCAAAGAGTGGACTTGAGGATAATGCAGGATATTGTCTTGTTTCCTACATAAAAAACAACGTAACGGGTGAATATTTTGTTCTCGTTACCGCAAAGGCTGAAAAATCACAGGAATATCCTCCCAACAAGAACACAATTCTTGATATGGAAACGATATTTGATGAATACACGCCCTAATTTACATAAAATTCATATTTTTTTGAAAAAATAACTTTACAAGATAAAAAAATAGTGATATACTTTTTTTGTTAATCCTAAAGATAAAGGAGATTTTACTATGAGCCGTACTATTGGTACAGTTTCCCGTGGCGTTCGTGCGCCCATTATCAGAAACGGCGATAACATTGCCGAAATTGTTACAAATTGTATTCTTGAAGCATCCCGTGAAGAAAATATTCCCGTAAGAGATCGTGACGTGATTGCTATGACAGAGGCAATCGTTGCCCGTGCGCAAGGTAACTACGCTACAGTTGATGATATTGCAACTGATATTAGAGCAAAATTCGGTGGCGAAACCGTTGCAGTTATTTTGCCCATTCTCAGCAGAAATAGATTTTCAGTTTGCCTTACGGGTATAGCTCGTGGTGCTAAAAAAATTGTTCTTATGCTTTCCTATCCCTCAGATGAGGTTGGAAATCATCTTGTATCACTTGACAAGGTTGACGAGATGGGAGTAAATCCTTATAGTGACGTTTTGACACTTGAAAAGTACAGAGAGCTTTTTGGTTATGAAAAGCATAGATTTACAGGCGTTGACTACGTTGAATTTTATGAAAAGCTTATTCGTACCGAGGGTGCGGATTGCGAAATTATTTTTGCAAACGACCCAAGAGCAGTGCTTCCTTATACAAAGAACGTTTTGACTTGTGATATTCACACAAGACACAGAAGCAAGAGATTACTTAAAGCGGCAGGTGCTGAAATCGTTTACGGACTTGACGATATTTTATCTGAGAGTGTAAACGGAAGCGGTTATAACGAAAATTACGGACTTCTCGGTTCAAACAAGGCAACTGATGAGCAGGTTAAGCTCTTCCCCAGAGATTGCCAGGTTGTTGTTGAAGATATTCAAAAGAGATTGTTTGATGCAACAGGCAAGCACGTTGAGGTAATGGTTTACGGTGACGGTGCGTTCAAGGATCCTGTGGGTAAGATTTGGGAGCTTGCAGACCCCGTTGTTTCTCCTGCATACACTGCGGGTCTTGAGGGTACACCCAATGAGCTTAAGCTTAAGTATCTTGCAGATAACGATTTTGCAGACCTTTCGGGCGATGCTCTTAAGGATGCTATTAAGGAAAGAATCACTCAGAAGGATGACAACCTTGTTGGTAAGATGGCATCTGAGGGTACAACACCTCGTCAGCTTACTGACCTTATTGGTTCACTTTGTGACCTCACATCCGGCTCCGGCGACAAGGGAACACCCATCGTTTGGATTCAGGGTTATTTTGATAACTATACTACTGAATAAAAAATATCCGCAGGCAATGTTTTGCTTGCGGATTTTTTACAAAAACACTTGTAATATGTATATTTCAATGTTATAATGGATTCATAACTAATTGAAAAGGGGAAATATTATGAAAAAATTAATCAGTATTTGTGTGCTTTTGGCAATGAGCATTATGTGCTTCTCTGGATGTTTTCTTTTCAACTATTCTGAAGAGGTTAAACAAACTGAAAATGTTGAAGATGTTGAGAATGTTGAAAAGCCCGAGCATTATCACAGCTTTGGGGAATGGGTAACAGTTTTAGCACCCACAGAAGAAGCTGAAGGACTTAAAGAAAGATATTGTGAGTGCGGCGAAAAAGAAAGTTCAACCATACCTAAGGTTGAAGTGCCCGAAAATTATTCTCAAGGGCTTGCATTTGCTTTAAATGCGGATAGAAAAAGCTATTCTGTTATTGGAATTGGAACTTGTACAGATACAGAGATAATAATTCCAAGTGTGCATAATGGTAATCCTGTTACTAACATTGGAAGTTATGCATTCTACAATCGTGCTTCGGTAGTGAAGGTGGTATTGCCTGATAGTGTGGTAAATGTTGAAGAAGCGGCTTTCTACAATTGTTCGGCACTTGAAACTATAGAGATGTCTAATTCGTTAATAAGTATTGGAAACCAAGTATTTTGGAATTGTACATCCCTTACTAGTGTAACACTTCCTGATTCATTGACAAACATTGGTAGTGCGTTGTTTTATCAATGCACAAGTTTGGAAAGTGTGAGATTGCCTAGCGGAATGACTAAAATCGATTCGCACGAAATTGAAATTTTTGATATGTATGGTAATCCAAAAATGCAGTATATGGGTATGTTCGCATATTGCACATCTTTGAAAAGTATAATTATTCCTGATTCGGTTACAATCATTGAACCATATTCATTCTACGAATGTAATTCATTAGAGAGTGTTACTATTGGAAGCTCAGTTGAAACTATTGGCGATTGGGCATTCTATAACTGTACTTCTCTTGAAACTGTAATTATGCCAGACTCAGTAACAAATATTGGTGAGTGCTTATTCAATAGATGTTCAGGCTTGAAGTCCGTTGTTTTGTCTAATTCGTTGGAATGCATACCTTATGCTACATTTTTCAAATGTACTTCCCTTGAAACAGTAAATATGGGTAACGGAATTAAATCTATTGAACAATCCGTTTTTGAATATTGTTCCTCACTTGCAACTATAAATTATGCAGGTACTATATCAGAATGGCAAGCAATAGAGATTAGTTCAACTTGGGCTGAGTATACAGGTGACTACACTATTTCTTGTGATGATGGCACTATTTCAAAATAATATGTGCGAAGAATAAAAAAAGGAACGTCCAATTGGACGTTCCTTTTTTTATTCTAATTCCTCATAGATTTCCATGAGGCGTTCTTCGAGCTCGGTTTGACGGGCGGTAAGCTCGGTGGCTTTTTTATAGTCCGTTGCGGCGTCACCATAGAGGTCTGCTTCGATTTGCTCGAGTTCTTTTTCTATCTTTTCTTGCTCTTTTTTGAGGTTTTCGATACGTTTTTGCTCGCGTCTGGCATCGGATGCCTGCTTTTTACGAGCCATAAAGTCCTCTTTTTGCGCAGTTGGTATTTTTGCGGCTTCAACCGAGAGGGAAGACACAAGGTGTGTTTCCTTATGGTGAGTAAACTCCGCAAATGCATTGCCAACGTTGAATACAGGGTAGTCAATAAAATCAGCACCCGTGCTTCTTTCGTTGTCAATTTCAATTACGCGCGTTGCGAGTTTGTTTACAAGATATCTATCGTGGCTGACGATGAGAATTGTGCCTCCAAATTCGTCGAGTGCGCTTTCTAATGCCTCTCGCGACATAATGTCAAGGTGGTTAGTCGGCTCGTCGAGAATGAGCAAATTCATAGGGGAGAGAATGAGTTTAGCAAGTGTAAGTCTTGCTCTTTCTCCGCCCGAAAGGACGGAAACCGTCTTTTCACAATCCTCTTGATTAAATTTGAAGCGCGCAAGTGCGCTTCTGATTTCGAATTCTTTTTTATCCGGATAGGCATTCCAAAGCTCGTCAAGTACGGTGTTTGATTCAGTCAAGTTTTGATTTTGCTGATCGAAATAGCCGATTTCAACGTTATATCCTGCCTCAATTACACCACTTGTAAGCTCGCATTCACCTACAAGCATTTTTAAAAGAGTGGATTTACCACATCCGTTTTTACCGATTATGAAAACTCTTTCACCTCTGCGAATGAGAAAGTCCATATTTTCAAAAAGCTTTTTTGTGCCAAAAAATTTTGAAAGTCCCGCAACTCTTAAAACCTCGTTGCCACTTTGTAAGGATTGAGTGAATTTGATTTTTACGGGCTTTGGTGCTTCCTTTGGACGCTCAAGCTTTACCATCTTATCAAGCATCTTTTGACGGCTTTCGGCTGCAACAATATTTCGTTCTCTATTCCAAGCACGTTGCTGAGCAATATATGCCTCTTGACGTGCAATTTCTCTTTGCTGATTGATATAGTGCTTTTCAGCGATCTCGCGGTCAATCTCGCGTTGCTTCATGCTTTGTGTGTAGTTTCCGTTGTAGAGCTTTGCCTCACCATGCTCCATTGCCAAGGTTTTATTTGTAACTTGGTCAAGGAAATATCTATCGTGCGAGATGATGAGCACACATTTTTTATAGCTTTTTATGTAATTTTCAAGCACCTGAACGGTTTCTATATCAAGGTGGTTTGTCGGCTCGTCGAGAAGAAGTAAATCAGGCTCGCGACAAAGCTGCTTTGAAAGGGCAAGACGTGTTCTTTGACCACCCGAAAGCAAATCAACGTCAAGGGATAAGGCGCGTTCCTCAAATCCCATTTTGAGAAGGATTGAAGCGCAACGGCTCTTATAATCAAGACCACCAAGGCTTGAAAATTTAGTATACAAATCGTGATATTCTTCACTTAAACGAATGTGCTCATCAGCATTTTGCTCGTGAGCCATTTGTTCTTCAAGAAGGTTTAACTTTTCTTCCATGCGAATAAGCTCGGGGAAGGCGGCATACATTTGCTCAAGAGCAGTTTTGCCAACGAGATTTGAAACCTCAAATGCACAATCCTGAGTTAAAATGCCGATTGTTTTGTTCTTGGCAATAAATATGTTTCCGCTTGTGGCATCGGCTTCACCAAGAATTATCTTGAAAAGTGTTGACTTGCCGCAACCGTTAGTACCGATAATGCCGAGCTTGTCATTTTCTTCAAGAGCAAAGCTTATTTTTTTAAACAAATCCCTTGCGCCAAAGGACATCGAAAGATCATTTACCGTAATTGCAAGCATTTGACTACACCTTTCTAAAAAATTTAAAAATATTATTAAATCCCCTTGACAAAAGGGAATGGATATTATATAATTCAATATAGAACATTTGTTCGTGATTTCTCTCCGAAATGAGATGCAAAACACATCTCGACCATTATACAACATTTTGATTAAAATTTCAAGTAAAAATGGCAAAGGAGTGATAATTATTTGTAAAATTTGCGGACAATATATCTGTCCTTCGTCCTGCCCTGAATTTAGCGGTTATGTCCCCGGGATTGGTATCTCTAAGAATGAGTGCTTTATGTGTGGAGTGAGGATATATGAGGATGATGAATTTTTCAAGAAAAACGGCAAGGTGCTTTGCAAGGATTGTGCAGAGGAGCTTATCTCCCAAGAGCTTTTGGACTTTCTTGATTGTACCGACGTAACTGAATTTTTTGATATGCTTCTTTAGGGGAGCTTTTTTAAAGCTCTCAAAACGAACAAATGTTCATAATTTATATTTAAGAAAGGATGATTAAAAATGGAAAGTGGTTTTAACCAAGAAAAGACGGAGCTTACGCGAACAAAGTGTGATCGCATCTTGCGATCGTATCGTATGATGAATGACATTTTGCTTTCTTCAAGAGCTTATGGAAGAAGCTTTGGTGATGAGGAAAAACTTGATGAGGCTGCTATGCGCGCGCAAATGTATGCTATTAGGTCGGCAATACTCGAGGTCGAGGACTCGCGCGAGCGATTGTTTTTATATCATTATTACATAAAAGGGCACACGCTTGAAACCTGTGCCAAAATTCTTGGAATTTCAAGGCGCAGTATTTTTCGTCTTAAAGCCAAGGCAATTGACAAAATTGCACAAAAAATTAAATTGATTTAAATGCATAATAAATCTTCTTTAGGTAAAGATAATAACAAAATAAATTTAAAGGGGGATGTTATGTTTAAAAGAAATATGGGACTTATGCTTGGCGCAGTTGGAGGAATGGTGATGATTGGTGTTGCAGGAGCAATACTTTTAAATACAAAAGCTATGCGTCGTCAAAGAATGATGAAGCGCGCCTTAAAAACCGTTCGCAACGTTGGCTGCGTTATGCAAAAACTTAGCTCGTTTTAAAAATAAAAGCTGACGGGAGTCAGCTTTTATTTTTGCTTCGTTCCTTTGTGTCCATTGCAAATGATGTTGGCAACAGAAGATAAAGGGGAAATATAATTTTTTCAAGCATTTTGGGGTATCTATAAATAACGTCACTGCTTCCTGCAAGAATTTCACTGTGAAGATTTAATGCAAGTAATATAAGCATAAAAGAGAAAACGGCAAGTCCCAAGCAAAGAAGGATGAAGGACGGACGATACATTGAGTTTATGTAAATAATAAATTTTTTCATATTAACCTCCATAATAAAGGATTCCAAAACTATTATATCTTATACTGTGAGTTTTCGCAATGCAAAATTTTTCACAAAAATGGAAGAAAATGTTAATAATGAGGAATAAATGCGACAAAAAACAAATATGTTTTTGTGGTAATATTGTGTTATTATAGTTTAAATGCTTTTAAAGGAGGAGATTATGGATTTTAGTTTAATTGAAAAACGCGAAGAGGATGGAATTTGTTATAAACTGTTAAAGGCGGTTTTTTATAGGGATTATTATGTTATTGTTGCGCAGGATAAAAAGAATTTTTATTGCGGAAGTATCCATGCAACAAGGACTGATGCATATGAGCTTTTCTCTGAAATTGCATCGACAAGCACCGACGTGAATTGCGTTGCGGATATTTTGATTGATTTTAATAAGGAAAAGATATAAAAATTCTTTACAAATGGAAAAAGTTGTGGTATTATGAGGTAAATATTTATTGAAAGAAGGAATTTTACCCATGAAATGCCCAGCGTGTGGATATATTGATAGCAAAGTTATAGATTCACGTCCTTCCCCCGATGGTGCAAGCATTCGCAGAAGACGCGAATGTCTTGAGTGCCAGAGAAGATTTACAACCTTTGAAACGATTGAAGCGGTTCAAATCTTCGTTCTTAAAAAGGACGGGGAAAAGGAGATATTTGATAGAAACAAGATTCTCTCCGGTGTTCTTAAGGCGTGTCATAAGCGACCCCTTGACCCTGAGATGATTGTTAACGAGGTTGAACAGGATATTCACAACTCAATGAGAAATGAAATCACAACAAGTGAAATCGGTGAGCTTGTGATGCTGAAATTAAAGGATCACGATCAGGTTGCTTACGTTCGTTTTGCATCCGTTTACCGTGAATTTAAGGACGTTGACACCTTCTTGAAGGAAATAAAAGACTTGATGAAGAAAAAGAAATAATGCAAAAATTGAGCTCGTTTTATAACGAGCTCAATTTTGTGCAATATGTACAAAAAATTATAAATAATTTTATCAAAAAAGTTGAAAAATAATCTTGAAATTTATATTTGTTTGTGCTAAAATATGCGCTGTACAAAAAAATGCAAATAAATTATTTTATTATATAGAGGAAAATACATTATGTCATCTACTTCGGTTATTTTAATCAGTCTTTCAGTGGCGTTGTTGGCAGGTCTTTTGCTTTCAAGATTGGCAAAGATCGTTCATTTGCCCGCTGTAACTGCATATCTTATTGCGGGCGTGCTCATTGGCCCGTTTGTTCTTGGTTCACTTGGCATCAAGGGACTTGGCATTTCACACGAGCAAAGTGAGAGCCTTTCAATTATTTCAGACGTTGCCCTTGGCTTTATCGCATTTTCAATGGGTAATGAATTTAGAATTCCACAGCTTAAAAAAATAGGCAAGCAGGCAACTGTTATCGGCATTTGGCAAGCATTGTTTACAACGATTGTTGTTGATGCCTTCTTGATTGGATTGCATTTGCTTATGCCCCATAAATTCCCACTTTCCGCTGCGATTGTGCTTGGTGCAGTTGCAACGGCTACAGCGCCTGCCGCTACTCTTATGGTAGTTAAGCAATATAAGGCTAAGGGTAAGCTCACTGATATTCTTTTGCCCGTTGTTGCGCTTGATGACGCAGTTGGTCTTGTTGTTTTCGCAATTTCATTTGGAGTTGCAAAGTCGCTCACATCTTCAAGCGTAAGTATAGCTTCTATAATCCTTGAGCCCTTGCTTGAGGTTGTGCTTTCGCTCTTGCTTGGCTTTGTAATGGGACTTATCTTTACTTTGTTTGAAAGATTCTTCCATTCACGTTCAAAGAGAATGGCAATGTCCGTTACGTTTGTAATGCTCACAGTTGGACTTTCACTTATGAAGTTTGAATTGGGTGGAATTCACATTGGCTTTTCTTCACTTCTTGCATGTATGATGCTTGGCACTGTATTTTGCAATATCTGTGATTTTTCAGAGGAGCTTATGGATAGGGCTGACCGTTGGACAGCACCAATACTCATTCTTTTCTTTGTTGTAAGCGGTGCTGAGCTTGATCTTTCGGTGTTTACCGACTTGGCAGTTGTTCTTATTGGTGTGGTATACATAATATCAAGATCCATGGGCAAGTGCTTTGGTGCAACCATGAGTGCTAAGTGGGTTAAATGTGACCCCAAAATCGTTAAATATCTTGGAATTACACTTCTTCCTCAAGCGGGTGTTGCCCTTGGAATGGCTATTAAGGCATCGGAGCTCGGCCCTGAAGGTGAGATTGTAAGAAATATAACACTTTTTGCGGTTCTTATTTATGAAATCGTTGGTCCTTTCTTGACAAAGATTGCACTTACAAAGGCAGGGGATATCAACGTTCACGGCAAGGTTTCCGCGCGTGAGGTTGAAGCTCAAAGACTTAAAGAACAAACTCAAGAATAAAATAAAAGGCAGTTCATTGAACTGCCTTTTTTGTTTTTTATTCGAAATATTCAATGATTATCATATAGATATACATACCACTTCCGGCACTGCCAACGGAGTATGTTCCTGCCTCTTCAATGTCGATTGAAGAAACCGTAACACTTGTTCCTGCTTCATAAGAACCGATTGCGGAGTTGCTTGAATTAACAAGTGAGAGAGTTCTTGCATCCGTTCCTGATGATTGAACGGCTATAGTTACTGTACAAGGGCCGTCAACCGTGAATGAAACGTATCTGCTTGTTCCGAATTTTGCCGAACCACCCATGCTAAGGCCATAAGAGGTGCTATAGGTTTCTCCTGCATAAGAGAATGTTGCCTTCTTTGCTTTTTTGTCCATTGCCTTGTCACTTGTGCCCACAAGAGTAAAGCCCTGTTCTTCAACGGTTGATGTGTATTTTTCAAGCAAGAGATCATCTGCCTTGAAAATAACTGTCTTTATGGGTTCGGGGCGACACGCTATGATCATATCAGCTATATCTTTTTCGTACTGTTCAAGAATTGCAAGGTTTGCAACGAGATGTCTGTCGTCAACGTTGAGAGCATCATATTTTGCTCTAATTGCTTCACATTCAGCCAAAAGCTCAAGATGATTTTCGGCAGTTACCTCACCAAGTGCGGCAAGGTCATCAATCGCCTTGATTACCTCGTCGGGATCTGCATAGGTTCTATTAGGATTTGTAACGTCAATCACAGAAAACAAATCTTCGATAGAAGCAACAGTTGATTTGCTTATGAGATTTGAAGGATCGATGAATTCTTTGGGATTGTCAAGTATATGTCCCGTAAAATTGAAATACTCGCCATTTGCTGCTTCTTTGTACCCGGTCATTTGAATAAGTTCAACAACCTTTGCTGCCTGAAGGAATGCACCGTATTTGTTGTAGTGAGTTGCTTCAATGCCCGTGTAACCTGCATCGGTGTTGCCATAAGCTCCGTCATAACCTGCGGGCCAAGTTCCCGTGAGATCGTTGGGTTTAAGTGCCATAAGGTAGTTTGCGTATGTGCTTGTTGCTGTTTCAAGCATTGTTTTGCTTTCTGCAAAAAGGTCGATAAGAAGGCAATTTTCTTCTTCTGCAAGCTGTCTTACGGCTTCAACGTAAGCAAAGTTATTTCCGTGAAGTCCTGCTCCGCCTATGATTTCGCTGCCGCTGAATTTAACGCGCGCAACGGGAGTTACAAGAACGGGTGTTGCGCCAACGCTTCTTGCAAAGTCAATGTATTGCTTTAAATACCATTTATATGTGCCACCACTTGTATATGCGTAATATTCAGAACCGTATTTTTTGATTTCTGCAAGAGCATTTGTTTCTTCGGCATCGGTTGCAGCATTTGTATATTCTTCGGGAAGAATGGTTGTTGAAATTCTTGTTGCCGGAGTTGTGGGGTAAATTCCGTTAGCATCGGGCTCACCAAGGGGAACCATTCTGTCATAAATCGTTTGATAATTTGAAAGCTTTGATGCGTCATCGTTATGACCGAACTGGATAAAGAGGAAGTCTCCTTCTTTTATGCAATCCTCAATGGATTGACCGCCATTTTGTGAGAATTTATAGTTATAAGCGGGATCATCGATGTTATAAAGACGTCCTTCGTTGATGAAGGAACGTGAGCTTCTTCCACCGTGTGCGGCATTTACCACCTTGATCTTTTCATCAAAGAAAAGGGAAAGGTATTGTCCCCAACCTGCGATATACTGATTGTCCTCATAAGTTTTAACAGTAGAGTCGCCCGCAAGATAGATTGTGGGGGTTTTCATATTGTTTGGATGAATTGGGGGCTTGGGAGTATCAGGGCCGCCAACATTATCGGGCGTTGTATTTGTTGATGAATTTTCAGGTTTGTTTGAGGGGAAAAACGAACACGATGTCATCAACATTGTTGCAACGATTAAGAGTGCAATGATTTGGGCAAATTTACTCATAATAAATCCTGCTTTCTATATTTTTTGTGAAATATAAACATTTCTAATGCTATTATCACACAAAATGCTTGATTTGTCAAGCAAAATTCACAAAAACAAAAAAATTCAAAAAAATTATTGAAATAATTAAAAATGGGTGATATAATGAATTTGTAATCTTTTATAGAAAGGAAAAAATTATGAAAAAAATCACTTCGTTATTAGCAATTCTTATGGTGTTTGCTATGCTTTTTTCGGCATGTGAGCTTTTCCAGACGGATGATACACAGCCATCTCAAACAACTAAGGTGGATAACACCTCAACTACTCCAGTAAAAACTGATGACAATAACCCTCCGGAGGTGCCCGTGGAACTTAATGAAACAACAATGTATCTTGTTGGTGACTCAACAGTTGCCTCATTTGCTGATGATTATTTCTATCCAAGATACGGATACGGTACACAGATTGGCAACTATCTCTCTGACAAGGTTACAGTTAAAAATCTTGCCCTTTCAGGCAGAAGCTCAAAGAGCTTTTTGACTGAGGCAAATTATACTACACTTACAAACAGTCTTAAAGAAGGCGATATTCTCGTTATTGGCTTTGGTCATAACGATGAAAAGAGTGATGACGTGGCAAGATTTACCGATGCATCACTTCCTTATACCGATGAAAATTCATTTGGATATCATCTTTATGAATATTATATCAAGCTCGCACAGGAAAAGGGAGCTATACCGATTCTTTGCACACCCATAGTTCGCGCTGCAACTGACAATGACTATTCAGGCAGTGAAGGTCACGTTACTGCTACAGGTGACTATGCGGCAGCTATTCGTGAGGTTGGCTCAGCTTATGACGTTGACGTTATCGACCTTACTGTTCTTACAAGAAATGCTTATGAAGAAATCGGCTTTGCTGAAGCGTGCTACTATCATGCAGTTATCAATGGTAAATATGATACCGACGGCACAACCGTAATTCCTGATTTTGCTACTGTTGACAAGACACACTTGAACATTTACGGTGCAAAATTTGTGGCATATTTATTTGCATCCGAAATGGCAGAAATTGATGGTATTGGTGGATATGTTCTCCCCAATATTGCAGAGCCCACAAAGGCAGATCTTGTTGCAAATCCCAATTATGAAGTGTCCGATTATATTGCTCCCGATCTCGGAAGTTACAATGCTCCTGCACATTTCTCAACTATAACTAACGGTTGGTATGGAACGGCATTTGGTAATACAGGTGGCAGCCCACAGTCCACTTCAAACGGCTATATTGCAAAAGAGATTAGTGAGGGTGTTTTCCAGGTTGGACAGCATCTTGACAGTGGAAGCAACAAGGGTAAATTCCAAAGCGCTGATGATGGATTCGCATTCGTTTTCCGTCAGGTTGAGGCAAACAAGAACTTTAAACTCACTGTTAGTGGTGAAATCGTTTACACCGCAGGCGTAAAGCAGGCAGGATTTGGACTTATGCTTCGCGATGACTGTATTATCGGTCAAAGCGCAACAGGTTCAATTAATACGAACTACGTAACAGCAGGTATTTACTTCCCGAGTGATAACGTAATGAATGCGAACTTCTATCGTGAAAATGCAACACTCAATAAGGGTACATCCGTGTCGGGCGCTCTTACCGGCTCTGATACATTTACAATGAGCATTGAAAGAGTAGGACAGTCTGTTACCGTTACTGTTGTTTATGGTGGACAGGAATATACAAAAACTCACGTTGATTTTGATTTCTTTGCAGTTGATACACAGTATATGTACGTTGGTATGTTTGCAAACCGTGGTACTGTTATTGAATGCACAAACGTTGTGTTTGAAATTACAGGAGAGAGTCAGGGCGCATAATACGTTTACTATTGAAATATCTTACTTATACTAATTGATAATGAAAAGGAGGTAATTCTATGACGAAATTCGCAAAACTCTTATCTTTAATTCTTGTTTTTTGCTTTATGCTTAGCTTGTTCAGTTGTGCTACTGCAAGCGGAGGCGGCGGTGGATATTATGGCGGCTATTACGGAGATACGGATGCCGTTCTACCTGAAGAAGGTGGTGAAGACGATGATACCACCAAGGAGGATAAGGAAGAGATTACCTTGCCCTCCGGAATGATTACCGCAGGTGCACATAATGATAATGACAATTATCAGCTTTGGCTCAGTCTTTTTGCGGCCGCTGAGGGTGAATCGGATACCGATGGTAAGTTTTATTCTTATATTTCTTCTCAACGTTCTTGGGGATTTGACTCCTTAAATAGAGTTAAGGTTAGCGTTTTGAGTGGGGGCTTACCCGTTGCCGGCGCTGAGGTTATAGCGTTTGATAACGATGGAAATAAGCTTTTTACAGCGATTTCCGGTGCTCAGGGCTACGCATATCTTTTTCCTGAAATTGATGATGGCTTTGTTCTTGTTATGAGTGGAGTGGCAAGTGAGAGTGCTGAATTTAGTGCGGATGAGCGCGAAATTACAGTTGAGCTTGAAACACATGCTGAAAAAATGAACGTTATTGAATTAATGTTTGTGGTTGACGTTACTGGATCCATGGGTGACGAGCTTAGATTCCTTCAAACCGAGCTTGATGACGTTATTAAGAAAATAGCCTCAAACGATTCTGAAACAGTTATTCGTCTTTCATTGTTGTTCTACAGGGACCACACCGACAAACAGGTTTTTGAATTTTGCAATTTTGTGGACATTACTGATGAGGGTGGACTAAAGAGCACTCTTGATAAGCTTGCGGCTCAAAAGGCAAGCGGTGGTGGTGATTATGAGGAGGCTGTTGATGAAGCACTTGAGATGGCAGTTAATGCTCAGTGGAGTGATGGTGCTACAACCAAATTGATTTTTCACGTGCTTGATGCCCCTGCACATAATAAAGATGAATATCAAGCAAGATTTAACAATGCTGTTATAGCTGCAGCTGAAAAGGGAATTCGTATTTCTCCTATCATTTGTAGTGGTGCTGCTGAAACTACTGAATACACAATGCGACAGGCAGCTATTTATACAGGTGGAACGTTCATCTTCGTTACTGATGATTCCGGTATTGGTGGAGAACACCACGATCCCGAGATTCCTAACGTAACGGTTGAACTTTTGAATACTATGCTTGTCCGTCTTATAAAGGGATACCATACCGGTGAATTTGAAGATCCTATCTTTTGGAAGGACGATCCGGCCCTTGGTAATAAATAAAGTAATATAAATTAAGGAGTCCTCAAATGAGGACTCTTTTTTGAATATATTCACAATTTGGTGAATATATATGCTTTTTATATTCAAAAACAGGCTGTAAACTGCCCTTTTTTGATGAATTTTTATCAATGGTCTTGCAAATTTTAAATTAAAATGTTATAATGACAGTTGAAAAAACCTAAAGGAGGAGAAATTATGGAATTTTCACTTAACAGTCCTATTATCTTTGCTTTCGTTGCTGTGATAATTGGAGTGGTAGTTGCTCAGTCCGTATTCTTTCTTGTAAAGGCATACAAGAGAGGTCGTGAATTGGGTATCGAAAAATCAGTATTGAATGATACTATTAAAAGATCTGCAATCTTTACAATAGCACCTGCGGTTGCTATTTTCATGGGAGTTGTTTCGCTCGTGGATATGCTTGGCGTTGCACTTCCTTGGTTAAGACTTTCTATAATTGGTGCGGTTACTTATGAATTGCCCGCTGCTGAGCAGGCTCTTGCTGCGCTTGGAGTTGATAGAGTAGGGGATGCAAAGCAGTTCGTTACAGTTGCATTCGTTATGACCTTTGGTATCGCAGCCAGCCTTATCGTTGCACCAATTACGTGTAAGATGATTAACGGTGGTATGATGAAGATTAAGGATAAGGATAAAAAGTGGATGGATTACCTTATGACATCTATGTTTGTTGGTATGCTTTCCACATTCCTTGGATACATCGTTTGTGATCTTGGCCTTGTTTTCGAAGAGATACAGGGTGAAAAGGTGCTTGCCTTCCACTATCAAATAGAGCACTGGATTCCCGTGTTCGTTCTTGCAATTTCCGCAGGACTTATGGGTATTTGCGGTATTCTTCTTAAAAAGTTCAAATGGAAATGGCTTAACGACTATGCGCTTCCTATTTCTATGATAGGCAGCATGGCATTGGCTATTCCGATTTCTATTCTTATTTTGGAATAAGGAGGTAACGGTATGAACTATATTAACAAGATGCATAAATGGGGAAGAATTTGGGCAGTTATTACTTGCACAATGATTTTTGCTTTTCCCTTTGCTTTGGCTATTGCCTTTGATGCGTGGCCCGATTTTGGAGTGTTCTTGGCAGGCCTTTTCGGTGTTGCCGTTACTTTCTGGCCCGTTGGTATTATTGAAGTAATTACATATACCCCCATGCTTGGTGTTGGTGGTACTTATCTTAGCTTCGTTACAGGTAACCTTACTAGCCTTAAGGTTCCATGCGCGCTTGATGCAATGGAAAAGGCAGAGGTTAAGGCTGATAGTGACGAGGGTGAAGTTATCTCCACTATCGCAATAGCAACCTCTTCAATAGTTACAATTTTGATTATTTTGATTGGTGTAATTTTGATTATTCCTTTGCTTGGATTAATGGAACAATTCCCACAAATTACATACGCGTTTGACAACGTACTTCCCGCACTTTTTGGTGGTCTTGGTGTTGTTTATTTGTCAAGATATTTCAAAATTGCTGTATTGCCCATGTCACTCATGCTCCTTTTGTTCGTTTTCGTTCCTTACCTCAATGCAGGTATGGTAGGAATTATGATTCCTGTGAGCATGATTATTACACTTATTTACTCAAGAATCCTTTATAACAAGGAAAGAAGAGCGAACGGAGAAATCAAATGATTGCCCTCTATATCTTATATGCAGTTTTAGGAATAATTGTTGTTCTTTTGGGAATTGCAATTATTCGCGCAATACTTTTTGTTCCTAAAAAAGAGGAAAATATTGAAATTGAATCAATTGATGTGGACGTTGACAAGGCGGCAAACGACCTTTCTGACATGGTTAAGTGCAAAACTATATCTAATCGTGACCGTTCTCTTGAAAATGATGAAGAATTTGAAAAGTTCATTGCGCTTTTGCCTGAAAAATTCCCATTGATTTATAAGTATTGTACATTTGAGAGAGTTTCTGATAGAGCAATTCTTTATCACCTTAAGGGCAAATCGGACGAGAAGCCTTCAGTATTTACTGCGCACTTTGACGTTGTTGACGTTGAAGCTAAGGACTGGGAAAAGGAACCCTTCTGCGGTGAAATTGAAAACGGATTCCTTTGGGGACGCGGTTCAATTGATACAAAATCAACGCTTAATGCTTCAATGCAGGCGCTTGAGCAATTGCTCAAGGGAGGATTTGTTCCCGAAAATGATATTTATCTTGCCTTTTCCGGCAATGAAGAAATCAATGGTGAGGGACAGCCTCAGATCATTAAGCTCTTTAAAGAAAGAGGTATTAATATAGGCCTTGTTCTTGACGAGGGTGGCGCAGTTGTTAATAACGTATTTCCCGGAGTTACAACTCCCTGCGCGCTTATCGGTATTGCCGAAAAGGGAATGCTTAACGTTCAGCTTAAGTTTACGGGCAATGGTGGACATTCGTCCTCACCAAAGCCCCACACACCAATTGGCAGACTTAGTGCTGCGTGTGTTAGAATTGAGAATCATCCCTTTAAATACCGTCTTTCCAAGGTTGCGGCATCCATGTTTGATACCCTTGCAAGATATTCCAATTTCCTTTATAAATTGATTTTTGCAAACCTTTGGCTCTTTGGTCCCGTGCTTTCCCTTATCGGAAAGATGGGTGGCGGTGAGCTTAATGCGTTGATAAGAACAACCTGCTCCTTCACACAAATGGAGGGTTCAAAGGGAATTAACGTAATTCCCCCCAACGCGACGATGTGCGCAAATCTTCGTCTTATTCCCGGTGAAACCAAAGCAAGTGCTGAAGCATACCTTAGAAAGCATATCAAGGATAAGGATATTCAGTTGACCGTGCTTGAGGGTGAAGAGCCTTCTCCCACCTCCGTTGTTGGTGGTGAGGCTTGGGATAAAATCGTGTACGCGGTTAAGGGAACTTGGGATAATACAATAGTTTCCCCCTATCTCATGTTTGCTTGCTCCGATGCTAAACACTGGAGCAGAGTTAGTGACAAGGTATATCGTTTTTCTGCCATGGCTCTTACTAACGTAGAAAGAGGTTCAATTCACGGAAACAACGAAAAAATACCGCTTGAAACAATTCGCAAGAGTGTGGAATTTTATATTCGTTTAATGAAAAATTGTTAATAAAAAAGATCAATGCCACGTGGCATTGAGCTTTTGTTTATTTATCTTTTTTTGGTTTCATTTTATAAAAGACTTCAACCATATCAACAAATTTCATAGCAAGCTTGCCATCATCAAGCACGCAGCGATAAGAGGTTTTGTTGTGTTGAATTTCAATTCGGCAACCGGGCTTGAAGGGGAGGGAGGCAAATTGAACTGTGGGAATTTCGAGATGCTCTCTCTTGCAATTGATTGGACCATCAATAATGAATTTTTCGGGTGTAAGTGTGATATTGGCATAACCAACGGTGACGTATTTTTTCTTTTTGTAATCAATTGTTTGAATTTTTGCACGAGAAGAAAGCTGTAATTCTTCTCCTGCTTCGATTCTTGATTTAATGACGTCTTGAATCCAAAGCGACCAATCCGAAACGTATCGGAATTCTTCTTTTGTTTTGCCAATGTTATGTAAAAATCCGTATTTGTCAGACTTATGAGCAAATCCACATTCCGGACAATACAATATGTTCTTGGAACGAACCCTTATTGTGTGCTCCTTCTTGCAATGCGGGCACATATAAAGAACGTGCTCAAGACCTTCAACGTTATCCCCGGCAAGATACTTAATCTTGAGATTTTCTTGCTCGCGATATGCATCAAACAAAATTGTGCTGTCAACCTTTTCTTGAATTTCATCAACGGTCATTTTACGAAGGTCTTCTTTATCTATTATTTTGTGAATGTCAAGATGTGTTTTGCCGGGACGGATTTTTGAGCTCCACTTGGGAGTGCAAAAATAAGAGCCGTAAATTCTTGCCACGTAAACGTCAGTGTCTAGCCACTGAAGGAAGGCATAGGTCGAGTCCGGAATAGGAGTTGAAAGACCGTCCTCACACATAAGACCTGCGGGGTAAAATGTGAGAATTCCGTCGTGATTGACTACCTTTCTCATCAAAGAAATTTCTTTGACTGAGGTTTGGAATTGCTGCTTGGGGATTACTCCGATTTGATCCATACCTTTTTTGAATGGCAGAGTATTGTAAAATGAGTCACTAACAACAAAGCTTTGGGGCTCTTTTGTTGCTCCGATCATAGTTGTAAAGTCAAGTGCCGCCTGATGATTGCATATAACTACAATAGGGCCCTTTTGTCCCTTCAACTCGTTACGAATGTATTTTCTGTTGAAAACGACTTTTGCAATTATGCTTGAAAGAAACTGTGCAAGTCGATAGGTTTTCATGTTTGCTTTATTTGTAATCATTTGGTTTTCCTCGGTGGTTATTTGGCTTAATACTACCTATAAGAATTCTAACATAAAAAAACGTTTTTTTCAACCTTTTTTTGAAAAAAATGATAAAAATAGAAAAATATATGAATATTATGCAAACATAAGAAAAAATATTCACTTTTTATTCATTTTTGCGTTCCAATTTATAAACAAAATAAAAAAAGTGTATTTATCTTGATTTTTTGTTGTTTGTGTGGTAATATATTTATGCTATATTTTTTGATTTGCGCCATTAGCTCAGTAGGATAGAGCGTTCGCCTCCTAAGCGAAAGGCCGTTGGTTCGATTCCAATATGGCGTGCCAAAAGACCGCACCGATGCGGTCTTTTTTGCTTGAATTTGTGAAATAATTAAGGATATGGTTAAAATCGCTGAAACAATAATGGTTTATTTGTGAAAAATTACTTAAAATATAAGTATTGACAAATGTTTTTTTGTGTATTATAATGTATTTGGTGAAGTTTATTAATTTTCACCCAAAAAAATCGCGTTTGAGGACAACCGATGGGGCAATTTATTGATTTTACGCCACCGAATATATCGGCCAAAAGAACGCAAAAGGAGAAAATATGTCAACAGTAACACTCAAACACGTGTACAAGGTGTACGAAAATGCAGACAAGAAGGCAAAGAACACAAGACCTGCCGTATCTGATTTTTGTATGGAAATCCAAGACCAGGAATTTATTGTATTCGTTGGTCCTTCCGGATGTGGTAAATCCACAACCCTCCGTATGATTGCGGGACTTGAAGAAATCACCGATGGTGAAATTTGGATTGACGATACACTTGTAAACGACGTCGCTCCCAAGGATAGAGATATTGCGATGGTATTCCAAAACTATGCTCTTTATCCTCACATGACCGTTTATGACAACATGGCGTTCAGCCTTAAGCTTCGCAAGATTGCTGACGTTAAGCGTGACAAAAACGGCAACCCCATACTTGATGAAAACGGTAACACAATTCCCGTTATCAGAAAGTACACAAAGAAAGAAATTGATGAAAAGGTTAAGTCAGCTGCTAAGATTCTTGCTATTGAAGAATATCTTAAGAGAAAGCCAAAGGCTTTGTCCGGTGGTCAGCGCCAAAGAGTTGCGCTTGGTAGAACTATCGTTCGTAACCCCAAGGTATTCCTTCTTGACGAGCCGCTTTCAAATCTTGACGCAAAGCTCCGTGCAACAATGAGAAGTGAAATTATCAAGCTTCACGACCAGCTTGGAGCAACGTTTATTTACGTAACTCACGACCAGGTTGAGGCCATGACGATGGGTACAAGAATCGTTGTTATGAAGGATGGCTTTGTTCAGCAGATTGGTGCTCCTCAGGAACTTTACGATTATCCTGTTAATACATTTGTTGCAGGATTTATCGGCACACCTCAAATGAATTTCTTTGATGGATACATTACTCCCGATGGTAAGATTACGTTTGCTAACAATCAAACAATCAAGCTCTCAAAAGAAGCGCTTGCTAATTTTGATGAGGAAAAGATTGCTGAAGGACTTAATATTGTTATGGGTATTCGTCCCGGCGATCTTAAGGTGCTTGATACACCCAATGATTTGAGTGTTTCTGCAAGAGTTGAAGTTATTGAAGCTCTTGGTAACGAAACAATTATCTATGCAAATCTTGATAAGGATGCAGAGTCCGGTATCGAAAAGACACCCACAAGCATCGTTGCTTCTGCAAAGCTTAAGAAGAATCCCGCAAGAAAGAGCGAAATTATTCTTGGTATTGACGAGGAAGCAATACATATCTTTGATAAAGAAACTGAAAGAAGCATTAGAAAATAATACAATAAAAAAGGAGAAGCTCGCTTCTCCTTTTTAAAGGATAAAATATGGAAATAGTTAAACTTATACCTGCCTACAAGAGCATTATTTGGGGCGGTAATAAATTAAAAAGTGAATACGGCAAGAACACTGAGCTTTCACCCTTGGCTGAAACCTGGGAGCTCTCCTTTCACAAGGACGGAAAAACCGTTTTAGAGGACGGAAGGGCACTTTGCGACGTTGTAAGTGAAAATGATCTTGGTGAAAACTGCAAGGGCTTTGATTTTTTTCCCGTTCTTGTTAAGTTTATTGATGCTCAGGATAAGCTTTCAGTTCAGGTTCATCCTGCTGATGAATATGCATTGAAGCATGAAAATTCGCTTGGCAAAACTGAAATGTGGTATATTGTTGATGCTGATGAAGGCGCAGGAATTTATCTCGGATTTAAGGAAGATATAACAAAGGAGCAGTTTGAAAGGGCAATAGCCGAGAAAACTCTTACTGATTACCTTAAATTCATACCCGTTAAAAAGGGTGAGAGCTATTTTATTCCTTCGGGTACAATTCATGCAATTTGCGCAGGCTGTTTAATTTGTGAAATTCAGCAAAACAGTAATATTACATATCGTGTTTACGATTATGGCAGACGCGATAAAAACGGAAACGAGCGCGAGCTTCACGTTGCAAAGGCTATTGACGTTACAAATCTTTCAGCACTTGAATCTAAGGAATTGAATATTTCAACTCCTGACGGTGTTTTAAAGGGAATCAATAAATTTTTTACTGCCACATTGGTGAACATCGATGGGGAAAAAGAGTTTGTGCGCGATGAAAAATCCTTCCGTTGCTTCACTTGTCTTGAGGGAGAGGGAAGAATAGGTGACGTTGCCATTCAAAAAGGTGAAAGTGTTTTCGTACCTGCCACTGCAGGTGGTTTTAAGGCTTGTGGCAGCTTTTCATCAATAATGACTACCATTCGCAAATATTATTTAAGAGATGGAAAAGTGGAAAACGATCTTGGCGAAATTCTTGCAAGCGGTGAAAATGATGACAAATTGCTTAAAAGATGCGGTCTTACACTTGCCGACATAGAAAAATAAAAAAAGCGGAGTGAAAATTCACTCCGCTTTTTTATGTGATAAAAGCCAATTTATTAATTCACCTGTAAATGCTAAATCCCAAGAGTTGTGGCCAACGCCCTCATATAAATCATATTTGAAATCGGGGTTGATATCCTTCAAGGCGTCAATCATTTCAATAGTGTTTCTGGGTGAAACGATATCGTCATCAAGACCGTGAAACGTCCAAATGGGCATTTTCAAAAGTCTTGCATTCCAGGGCATTCCACCACCGCAGCAGGGGGCAATTGCGGCAAATAAATCGGGGTATGCAGTTGCCATATACCAAGTACCAAAGCCGCCCATACTCAAGCCACAAAGATATATTCTGCTTGTGTCAATAGAAAATTCCTCGATTAATTCATCAATAAAACGTCTTATGCTTTCAATTCGTGCAACCCAAAACGTATCAGGGGGACATTGTGGCATAACTAAGATGCAATTTTTAAGGTTTTCATCGTTGGCGGTTTTTGAAAGACCGTGCACAAGCACCTTGTCTAATTCATCCCCACCGGTTCCTTTTTCGCCCGAGCCGTGAAGCTGAATTATAAGGGCGGGGTGTGAAGTAACATTTTCGGGAATATATGCAATATATGGAAAAACGTTGCCGTTTTCTTCTCTGATTATTTTCATAATACCACCTCAGTTGCATTTTATCGTTTATTGATATTTTCAATTACATTGCTAACCTTATATACGACGCAGTTGCCGTAGTCACCGCAAATAACGTACGCATCGTTTCCGATTATGCTTATTGCCTCAGCTTCGGTGAGTCTTGGTATATCTAATTTGTACTCAAGCAGGGTTTCACCTTCATAGGAGTAAGCGTATATGTAATTGTGAAACGAACCATCGTTGAAGCATCTTATGGCATAAATGATGTCCTTAGTACAAAAATAACTTTGTGGAAAGCTATCTATAAAACTAACGTTAAATGAATCAATAAGCTTGAGGTCTTGGTTATAAACGTTCATTTTGTCACCATTCCACTCACCACTAACAAATTGTTTTGTTTCCTTGCAGTATGCAATGGACATAAAAGGTTCGTTAAGGTCTTTGGTTTCGATGATTTCAAAGCTATCCTTGTCTATTATTGAATACCTATAATAATGTTCGTCGGGTGACTGGCAGTGTGCCACCATTAAATTGCCGTTTTCAAGCAAGGTAATACTGTTGGCGTGATCAAGTGACAAAATTTCACTTCTCTTAACCTCATTGCCATCCTTATCGTATTTAACGATGATTGCCGTTTCATAGGGCAAATATTTGTTTATGAAGGCAACGTAATAATATTCACCGTCAAAGGTGCCACCTTGAACTGTATCAAAAAGCTCATTTGGTGCCTCGAAGGTTAAAATGTGCTCAGTTGTAGTCTCTGTGGAGTCGGCACAAGAAAAAGCGCAAGCTGAGAATATAAAAATCAAAAGCAAACAAATTATTTTTCTCATTTTAATCACCTCAAGGATAGTATAACACATAATTTTTGCAAATGCAATAAAAAATCCACAGCCGAAGCTGTGGATTTTTTTATTAATTAAGTCCTTTGCCGTCATTCATTCGTTTGATTGCTGCAAGAACATCTGAAAAGCTTTCGCAATATGTGTCGCAAAGAGCGCGTGTGCCACTTGCGTTAATATTACCTCCACCGTAACCGATTGTGGGGAAGCCTGCAAGACGAATTGACGCTGCACCTGCGCCGCTATCTTCAATTCCCACAACGTGATTTCTTTCACATTCGGGAATACCAAGACCAACTGTTGCAGCCTCTGCATAAAGCCAGGGGTGTGGCTTTGGTGAAAGCTCACCAAGAGTACCTGTGCCGCCCTTTCTAAGAGGATAGCCTGCAGTTATTGCACAATCGTAGAAATCTTCGGGTCTGCCCATATCGAGAGTTCTAAAGGCTGAAAGAATTTCAGGCCAAGCCTTTTCGTAAAGTCCGCTTGTAACAAGGCCAATCTTTACGTTCATTGCCTTAAGCTCGTAAAGGAATTCGCGAAGTCCTTCACTGGGTGTGAATGCACCCTCCTTGCCTCTACCTGCCATAATTTCTTCCATCTCGCGATGTGTGTGCTCAAAGTAGAAATCTCTTGCTTTTTCAAGGCTTTCGCCGGGGCAATATTTATCTATACAATACTGAAGATGCTCTGAAACGGAATGTCCTGAAACGAAGGGCTCATCTTCTTTTGCAAGCTTGAAATCGGGATTTGCAAGAAGGGAAGCTGTTGTTTGTTCAATAATCCAAATCCAAAAGCTTTCACTTCTAACGCTTGTGCCGTCAAGGTCCATGAGCACCGCTTTAACGGGGCCCTCAGGTTTAACGGGCTTTACGGGATAGTATGCGGGATAGCCGAGTGCTGAGAGAACGTATGCAAGAGTGCGATCCTTCCAACAGATGAATTCCACCTTTCCGTCACCGGTTGCATAAATGCCTTCAACACCGTCCTTGCCGACAACAAAGTTGTTGTCGCTACATTTATCAAGGGCTTTTAAGCCGCTGCTTTCATCAAATGTTCCAAGGTCTGGAATATAGAATGTCATATTGGATTAAACCTCCAAAATAAGAGTTTCAATCTTGTGAGGAGCAAGCTCAAGATCAAATGCGCCGTTCTTGATTTCAACTTCACCAATAACTGTTTCGTCAAGTCTTGCACGCTTGATGGACTTGATGGGAAGAAGAGTTTCAACGTGAAGAGGAAGCGCTTCGCCTGTTACGTTCCATACACGGAGTGTAAGATCCTTGTGGTTTTCAGCAAGTTTAAGAGCACTTGTCATTACCTGCTTTTCGTGGCTGAACTTGAAGAATGAGCCGTTGATGGGAAGATCACCCTTAAGCGGAACACCCTGAACTGCCTTAACGGGTACCTTGTGAGCATAAGCGGTAGCAAGAACCTCAGCTTCATACCAGTCACCGGAGTGAGGATAGATAGCATAATCGTATTCAAGTGTGCCAAAGCTATGCTGACCTGTGTACTTGTCAAGCTCTTCAACGTTCATTGAGCCGTTAGCTGTCATATATGCGCGCTGAGTTCTGATGAGAGTGAGCTTAAGTGTGCGTTCACTGTCATCCTGAACCTCGTATTCACGAAGGCCCTTTGTCATAAGAGCGCAACCGATCTTACCATCAGAAACGTCGATGAAGTTCTGCATGGGCTGGAAGGGGAAGAAGCCTTCGAAGTTATCCTTATGATCTCTCCAACGAATAGTTCTTGAAGCAACGTCCCAAGCACTTTCACTTGTTGCGAAGTCAGCGCCTGCAACACCTGTGGGGAAGTTAACTGTGAGCTTGTGGTCACGGCATTCGTTATGGAGCTTTGTGTGTACCTTAAGGTACTTGCTATCCTTATCAAGTGTAAGTGTGATGGAGATGGGAAGCTCCTTCATCTCTCTTGTTCTATCGTCACCTGAAACTGTTGCAGCTGCAGGAAGCATCATAGAAAGCTCAATGCGGAATTTGCCGCGCATTGTGTTGCTTTCAAGCATTGTGATGTTCGCATTTGCACCAAGGGATGTGTAAATTGTATTTCTCTTAGGAATATTAGAAATATGAGCTGAGCCAACCTCACCACTGTCAGTGAAGTAGTTAAGACCCTTCATTGTTCTGCCTGTTTCTTTATCAAGCATATCGAAAGTACCGTTAGGATTAAGAGTAACCTTGATGTATTTGTTTTCAAGAACTCCGCGGTCGCGTGCGATGAGCTCACGATTTTCCATAATTTCGGGATGATATGCGAATTCGGGGCCTCTCATTCTAAGAGCATATGTTACGTAACCGTTCTGAGGAAGCTTAGCTTTAACAAGGATTCTCTTACGATTAGCATTGAACTTAATAGCCTTTGTATCCATCTGACGTTCAACACCGATGGAAATATCGTCGCGAGAAAGCTCAACGTATTCAATCTTGTTGCCGTTTGAGTCAATGATATCATAGAAATCACCGAGAGAAGCTGCGCCACCAACACCGATGTCACCGCCTGCACTCTTACCCTTGGGAGTATCGATAGCAAGCTCAATTACTTCTTCACGTTCGTAAGGAAGAGTATTGAAGAGTGTTATTGTGTGGTCGGTGGGCTTGAATACACTTGCGGAGTCAATGTGTGAAAGAACACTGATTACACCACGGTTTGTGCATTCTTCAGCAACTGTCTTTGAAAGCGAGAAGTTATAGAGCATGTCTTCATGTGCTCTGTCAACTGCAGCACCGCAAATACTATCGTGAGCGTGGCATCTGAGAAGATACTGCCAAGCTCTGTCGATGTTTGTTCTGGGATATTCACCACCAAATGCATATGCATATGATGACATGGGCTCAGCAAGGTTGATAAGATTGTTTTCAACGTCGTCGTTGAGAAGCTTAATCTTAATTCTTGATGAGTGAGTAGCACCAAGAAGAGCATTGAAGTTGTTATACTCCATAGTTGTATAACGAAGCTCACCCTTGTGAGTTGCTCTTTCATAGTTCTTTTCAGAGCAAATTGTATCCATGTATTCATCCATGGTGGTTTGCTTGATTTCAAGATCGGGATAGATCTTGTTCATATCGTTGATAAGCTCGGGAAGGTAACGATAGGGCTCGTCATTGTCTTCCATATTAAGAGCAAGAATATTGTTGCCAATCTTATAGGGCTCAGCCTGGTTAAGAAGGTGGTCAAGAGATGTCTTTTGAACCTTTTCATCGTGGATGTAGTCAAAGTCTTCCTTAAGAACCACAAATGCCTTTTCATATGAACCCATATCTGCCATGTGTGCAGGAAGATGCTCGGGGTTGTATGTATAAGTAAGATCCTTAAGTCCCTTGCCAAGAACTGCAGGTCCGTGAACGTAGAAGAACCAGTTTGTTCTTGTTACTTCGTCAAATGTACGAAGAGTTGCAATGGAGCTTCCATCAGGCGCTTCCCAGTCAAAGAGAGGTGTGAGCACGTGCTTATTAGTTCCTCTATAGAAAATAGCATTTTCGATACCGAATCCACGGTAGAGCTGAGGAAGCTGAGAGGGCTGACCGTAGGATGTTGCGGTGTAGCCGGACTTCATACCACCACCGAATTCCTCAGCCATCTGATGACCGCGAATAAGGTTACGGATAAGAGCTTCGGGAGCTACTGTATTTGTTTCAGGAAGAGTGTACCAGTTAACGATGGTAAGTCTTTTGTTTTCAATGAGCTTTTTAACCCTTTCACGATTCTCGGGACGGATTGTGAAATAGTCCTCAAGAACGATGGTGCCTCCGTCAACGCAGAAGGTTTCGTATTCGGGCTTGGTTTCAAGAATTTCAATGATATTATCGAGCAAATCTGCAAGACGGAGCTTACTTTGCTCAGCTGTGTGGCGCCATTCACGGTCCCAGTGGGTTCCGCTTATTAAATGGACGATACGTTTGTTCATGGTTTGATCTCCTTTCAAAAAACCGTTTTTCTTTAATCATACAACAAAAAATACAATTTGTAAATGGGGTTTTTAAAAATTTTTTAATATTTTTTAAAAAAAATGTTGCATTTTACCTATGTTTTGGTATAATTAAAAAAACGGTTTTCCACAAGGAGGATTTTATGCTTAAGGTTATTAAGAGCAAAGGCTTGTCAAGAGAAGAATATGCACTTGCCTCTTTTTTGCAGGGAAGTGTTAATAAAAAGCACCCACATGCTTTGCTTATTGATGTTGATATTTATGTTGAATATGCCAAAGAGTCCTATGAATACTGTGGGCTTTGGGACGCTATAGATGAATATATTAATGAATTTGACGGAATTGCCGTGTATGATCTTTTGCCCGATGATGTCAGCATAAATATGGCGGCAACTGTTTGTGCTGTTGAAAATGTAATAGGTGTGCCAAGAGCTCTTTTGGATAGATTTGACAAAAAAATACCTGTTCTTTTCGATGCTGCCGATTATAAGGGCACTAATGCACAACGCCAAGAGAAAATTTTCGAAATATATAAAGATCGTCTTGACCGCACAGGACTTGTTCATCAGGTTGTTGTTGGTGACGATTATCATCTTGAACTTAGAGATTTTGCCATTTGCAAGGGGTATTTTACCTTCTTTACCAACCAAAATGAAGAGGATCTTGCGTTCCGTGGTAGAGTTTTAACTTGGGCTGAGAGAAATATTCCTATTTACGGTTGGACAACCAACGAAATTGATTTCCTTAAAAATATATCCGCGTACGGCAACTATGTAGTGCCGATGGACTGGTCACAAAATCATTCATATTTTTCTGCGGATGAGGGAGCAAAGGTTGAGCTTCACCAAAAGCATACTGATGATGAGCCACTTGCTGAGGGTAAGCACTATATGGCAATTGTTGTTTCTGACGGGGATAACGTTCAATGGCTCGAAAGAGATTTTGCAACCACCTCCACTTACGGTCAAAGACTTCAAAGTCCAATGAATTATAAAATGAACTGGACGGTTTCTCCCTCGATGGCATCCCTTTGTCCTCTCGTTATGCAGGGCTTATACGATAAAGCAAAAAACGATTATTTTATTACGGGTGTATCGGGAATTGGGTATACAAACCTTATGACCTATCCCTTTGAGCATATTCCGAGATATGCAAAGCTTACTGCTGACTCAATGAAGGCTTCAGACTTAAGATATATGTGCATGCTTGACAACGTTAATATGCTTGACGATGCTGATGAAACACGCAAAAGACTTGACGAGTTTGCTTCATATGATAATATAGACGGCGCAATTTGGGAAATTGACCCCAATAGATATGAATCGGGAAAGGGTAGAGTTTTCTTTTCAACAAACGGCAAGCCATTTGTTTCAGTTCGACTTTCGCTTTGGCACCCTTCAAACCGTCCCGGCAATATAACTCGCGAATGGCTTGACGAATATGCTAAAATCTTAAATTCTTATCCCGTATCCCCAAATACGATAGACGGATACAGCGTTCTCAATATTCACCCTTGGACTGTTACGGTTGAGGATATTGATTACCTTGTGTCACAGCTTGACGACCACATAGAATTGGTTTACGTTAAGGATATGTTAAAAGCAATTAAGGAGAAAGTGCCACACGTTGACACTCATCCTAAAGGATAATTAAAACTAATTTTGGAGTACGTTTAAAATGGTAACTATTACTGATATAGCTGAACGCGCCGGGGTTGCAAAATCCACGGTATCGAATGCTTTGACAGGAAAGAAATACGTTAGTGAGGATTTAAAGAAAAAGATTCTTGATATTTGTAACGAGATGAATTATTCCCCTAACTTTTACGCCTCAAGGCTTTCGGGAAACAAAACGAATATTATTTCTCTCTTCCTTGAAGATAGCGACAAGGGTGTTTATCACTCATTTTATACCGAATTAATAGAATCTTGTCTTAAATATTTATCCAAGCACGGATATCATCTTCTTATTTCGTATAATTCGGATGCTAAAATGAAGAATAGCTTTCTTCAAAAGGGAAAGGCTCCTGTTGATGGGGCAATAATTATGGCACCCATGGTAAATGACCAAAGAATTATGCAATTTAAAAGTGATCTTGTGCCTTGCGTTAGTATCGGTAAGCCCGATCAGGCACATAGCGTTAGTTACGTGGACGTAGATAACTTTAAGCTTGTTTCTGATGCGGTAAATCTTTTGGTGCTTAACGGCTATAATAATATTTATCTTCTGAACTCTAACGAGAGTCTTAATATTTCACGCGAAAGAACTGCTGCATTTCTTAAAGCACTTAATGAGAATAATCTCCCAAGTGGGATATCTAACGTAAATTATTCTACAAAAAGCTCTATGGAGGATGGCTTGGCTTTCGCTCTTGATAAAATTGGAGATGGAACAGCTTTCATTACCGCCAACGTAAAGCTTGCGGAAGGTGTGTATGCTGCGGCAGAACAAAAGAATTTGAAAATTGGTGAACAGGTTGGAGTTTTTGCACTCGGCGGCAAAAAGAAAGATAATACAACTCCCAATCTTGCCTATGCAACACAGGATTACTCAAAGCTTGCTAAAATGGCGGCTAAAACGCTTCTTAAGCAATTGAAACGCGCTGAGGAAGGGGAAGTTATTGAAAATGAGATTTCACTTATCCCAAGCAAGATGTTATTCGACACCTCGGTTAATAAAAAGTGAAGCTAAAAAGTATTGTCATTCTAATGATTTTATAACTTTTTTACAAAAAAAATAACAAAAAAATCGGAAAATAGTCAGTATTGACAAAAATTTTCCGATTTTTTTGTTTAAAACACCGAGAAACAAAAACTTGACAACAAACAAAGTTAGGTTTATAATAAAATTAGTTAGAAAAACCGTTTTTTCGGATGTCCCCGCACAAAAACTTGTGAGTTTTGCACAAAATAAAACTTCTAACGAGTTGTTCTGTGTTAAAACTCAAGCGTAAATCGTGGGGGTAAAATTTGTAAACGCAAGAAAACCGTTTTTTTACAATAAAAGAGAAGGCGAAAATAATGCTTTTGTAGTGGAAATTAGCATTGCTTCGAAATCTCTTTTGATCAATCGGGTATCCCCGAATTATATGGCTAAAAGCCAAAAACATTTATTAAAAGGAGAAAACAGTATGAAAAAAGTATTAGCACTTATCGTTGTTTGCTTTATGCTTATGATGACACTTGCTTCTTGTGATTTCATGGATCAGCTTTTTGGCGGTAATGAGCCCGAAGAAGCTCCCTGCACAGAGCACGTTGACGCAAACGAAGACTACGTTTGTGATAAATGCGAAGCAAAGCTTGAAAGACCCCACACAGAACACGTTGACGCAAACGAAGACTACGTTTGTGACGAATGTGGCGCAGAGCTTGAAAGACCCCAGCCTCCTGTAGTTGTTCCTGTTAAGAACATCATCGTATCCACTGACGATGAAAATGGTGAAGGAACAATTGAAAATCCCTTTAAAGTAAACCTTGCTCAGGGTAACTCCATTGAACTCTCTTACGTAGTACAGCCTAAGGATGCTACAGACAAGACATTTAATTGGAGCATTGCAGACGAAGGCACAGGCATTTCCTTTGAAGACAATGGCACAAGATTGACAATCATCGCTTCTGATGATGCAACAAGCGCATTGGTAAAGGGCGAAGCTAACGATGGTAGCGGCGTTTCAGTTTACCTCTCCGTAATAGTTGAAAGATATACACCTGTTTCCGCAATCACATCCTCTACACTTCTTGCAGCTGAATCTGAAGAATATGATTACGTTCTTTTGACAGCTCTTGGAACAAAGTGGGATATGGGCGCTGGTATGCTCTCTCGTGGTGAAGAGCTTCTCAACGGTCAAATCTTCGGCGGTTCTCAGGCACCTAGAAACCTTATTTACATGCCTACACTTCAGAACTTCGGTATTCAGGTAGCTCCTTCTGACGCTACAAACAGCGCAGTTATTATTAGCTACTCAACTGAAGGTATTATCCGTGTGGACGTTGACGGCACATGGACAACAGTTGGCGCAGGTGAAACAATCGTAACAGTTGCTTCTTACTCCGAACCCGACGTTGCTATGAAGATTAAGGTTGTAGTTCAGGATTCTCTCTACAGAGGTATCCTTAAGTCCGAATACGACGAAACTCCCGTATCAACTCTCAATTCTTGGGACCTTGACGCGGATCACAATACAGCTGCACAGTTTGCAAGATACGATGACTGGCACCTTGTAATGATTCATACAAATATGAGCCGTGGTCAGCTTGGCAACGATAACAACCAGAAGATTTTCTACATGGGTGAATCCAGCAGACCTTACGGTATCTGTCTTGAAAACAACGTTGGCTCCAACAGCGGTGGCAGCCTTACAGATGCAGCTTCACTTATGTGGGCAAAACTTGCTATCCCCGAAACAGCTAGCACATTCAATGTAAAGATTGGTAATAATGATAAGGTTCACGGTCAGTACAGAGTTCTTTGGGTTAAGGAAGACGGAACAACTGTTGAACTTACAAATGGTTGGATCGGATTTGTAAGTGGTCCTTCCGAATCAACTCAAAAGCTTGAAATCCCTGCAGAAATTAAGGGTACAACAGGCGCAATGGTTATCGAACACAGAGTTACTGAATACGATAACAACGCAGAACTTCAGATTAAGGTTATGAAGTTTGAAGGCTATAACCCCGTACAGAGAGTTGAACTTTCTAAGGCAGCAGGCACATATAAGCCCGGCCAGATGTTCAAACTTAGCGCAGCGGTTAAGCCCGATAACGCTACAAACGATGGTATCATTTACTTTGTAGATGATGAAACAGCTGCACTTGGTATCGCAGTTGACGAAAAGGGTAACGTAACAATCGGTGAAAACGTTCCCGGTGGAACATACATGATTTATGCAGCAGCTGCTGAAAATACAGAAATTAAGGCTGCATTTGAACTTACAGTTACAGTTGAAGAAATCGTTCCCAATAAGTGGGAAGGCAAGTCCGACATCCTTAACGGTGTTCAGGGCGTTAAGTGGGAAGTTGTTGGTAATATAGATATGGGCGTTGGCGAAGGCGCAGATATCAATACTAACGGTGGCCTTTCATGGTCTTCACTTAAGCTTGACGACAAGAAGATCACATCTAATAGCTTTATGCTTAAATTCGGCGCTCGTGTATTCCACAGAGACGGCGAAACATATCCTAAGTTCGTAGTTAAGGTAAACGGCGAAGTAGTTCGCGGTGTTGGTCAGACAGAAGATTGGTTCTACGTTGACACAGACGCAACTCAGTACTGCTCTTACGACCTTTCTAAGTGGATGGGCCAGAGAGTAACTATCGAAATCGGTATTACTCAGGGTACACACGCAGTTGTTCAGTACATCGAATTCTTCGGAACAGATGCTAAGAGAGTTTGGGAAAACAAGAGCGAACTCCAGGATGCTAATGGAGATCCTTGGCAGCACGAAGGTCAGGTTGACGCAGGCGTAGGCGAAGGCTATGATATTAAGGGCACAGGCTCTTACATTTACAACACATTCCTCATTGGTGCTGGTTACAACAGCCAGTTCACATTTGGTGCACGCGTATTCCACAGAAATGGTGAAACATATCCTGACATCGCAGTAATGGTTATGGATAAAGACGGCAACGAACACCTCATCAGAGCTATCGGTGTAGATACTGATTCCGTTCACGTTGATACAGACGCAATCCAGCACTTCACATATGACCTTGCTCAGTTTGCAGGTCAGGAAGTAACAGTTGCAATTGGTCTTATGAACGATGCAACACACTGTGTAATTACTGACATTAAGATGGAAGGTAACGTTCCTGAATATGTTGAACCCAAGCTCGAAGCAGTTACTGAATGGAACAATAAGGGCGAGCTTCAGGATCCTAACTACGATCCTTGGCAGCACAAGGGTAACTGTGATGCAGGTGTAGGCGAAGGCTATGATATCAGAAGCACAGGTTCTTATATTTACAATAGCTTCCTTATCACAGCAGGTCATAACAACTACTTCACATTCGGTGGTCGTGTATTCCATAGAAGTGGTGAAACATATCCCGAGGTTTACCTTGTAGTTGTAGATGCAAATGGTGAAGAGCATAGAATCACAGCTATCGGTGCAGAAAACGATTACGTTTACTTCGATACAGACGCAATTCAACACTTTACATACGATCTTTCTGCATTTGCAGGACAGAGAGTAGAAATTCGTCTTGTTCTTAAGAATGATGCAACACACTGTGTATTCACAGATATTAGAATGGCAGGCGCTGCTGAATAATTCTTTTAAATAAAAGTAGCCGTCATTTCGTTAGATTTGACGGCTACTTACAGTATTATTTTGCAAAAATCAATCCCAAATATTTTAAGGAGAACCCACATGAAAAGAATAATTTCACTTGTTTTGGTGCTTGTGATGGCATTAACTCTCTCACTTGCATTTACTTCATGCCAAGACAACAACGGCACAAACAGTGATCCTAAATCAATCACTGTATGGTGGCCGGGTGGATCAACAATCACAGAATCCGCCATTAAAGAAGCAAAGGCAAAATATGAAGCTGAGCATCCCGGTGTTACAATTAATATTGAATTCCAGAGCACAGCTGACTTCTATTCCAGCTATACAATGGCCCTCATGGGCAAGAATTTCCCCGACGTAGCATACGTTGACCACGTTTTTGTTCAGCGTCTTGCTTTTGACGGACTTATTGCAAACCAGTCCGAGCTTGGACTTGGCTCTCTTCAGGATCAGTACATTGATTCTCTTTGGGGACCTAACCTTTGGAACGGTGAAGTTTACGCTCTTCCTATGAGTGCAAACGTTCTTGCAAGAGTATACAACAAGGCACTTCTTTCTAGAGTTCTTGGTAGAGAATTCACAGAAGAAGATCTTCCTTCAAACTGGGAAGAATACCTTGCTCTTGGTGCAAAGATTGAAGAATACAACCAGGCTAACGGTCTCACAGGTAACGATAAGCTTTACCTTACGACAATTCCTGCAGGAACAGGCGCTGAATCCATGGGTTCAATGTTCTATCTTGCATACAGTGCAAGAAGTGGCGGTACTCTTATGAATTCCGATCTCACTGAAATGACACTTGCAACACAGGCAAACATGGATGCTGCTACAAAGATTAAGCAGCTTGCTGACCTTGGTTATACAACAACAACATTCTCTGAAAGCAAATTCGAAACAGGTAAGGTTGCATTTATTGAAATGGGCCCCTGGAAGATTATTGACTACGGCAGAATCGACGCAGCTAGCGAAGATATCGAATACGGCTATACAACAGTAATGCCTTTCGAGGATGGAGGAGATATTTCCTCTACTCTTGGTCTTTACTCACTTGTAATTACAAACAAGAGCCAGAAGAAGGAGCTTGCAGCTGACTTTATTAAGTACGTTACAACAGATAAGGAAGTACAGCTTGCTCACAACTCAGTTCAAAACCTTATGCCCACAACAAAAGAGGCAATTGCTGACGAATACTACACAGGCGCAGAATGGGACGTTTTCGTTGAACAGCTCGACCACTGTGTAGCACGTCCTGGATCTGCAGCATGGCCTTCAATTCAGCAGTACGTTTCTGAATACGTAACAGGTCTTATTAACGGCACTCGTGACGTTGACTATATTTACGCTCTCCAGGCAGCTCTTACTGAAAAGCTCGAAGACTTGGAGGATGAATAATGAACGGTTCTGAGTTGGCAAAAGCCAAACCAACTCGCAAAAAGAGAAGCATTAAAAACGAAGCCAAGGCGTATTCCTTATTGGGATTCCCCTTGGCTTGGTGGACACTTTTCTTCGTTGTTGCATTTTTTTCAGCATTGATATTTAGTTTTACTAACGTATCATTGAAGAGTCTTGCAAACGGAACTGAAATAAAATTCACCTTAGATAACTATAAAAATCTTTTTGATCCCAGTTGGAAAAATTATAGTACAGTTGGTCAGAAATTCTGGGATTCACTTGAGGTTACAATATTATGGACAGCGGTTATGGCGTTGGGTAATAACGTTATGGGCTTGCTTTGTGCCTACCTTATCAGCCAGCTTAAGCATGGAAAGAGATTCTTCTTGGCACTTTTGTTCTGGCCATCACTCGTTTCGGGTGTTGTAGGTAGTGACGTAACTAAGCTCGTTTTCGGCTCAGGTAATAACTCACTTGCCAATCAGCTGATAATGGCATTTGGTCATGAACCAATACAGTGGTTAACTGATGAACAAACGGCGCTTATATCACTTATGATAATGCCGTTCTTCCTTGGTTTTTCAACCAAAATGCTTATTTATTACTCCTCAATCATAGCTATTCCGAATATGTATAAGGAAGCAGCAACTCTTGAAACAAATTCTAAATTTAGAATTTTCTTGACGGTTACATTCCCGCTTATGAAGAATGCTTTGATATTGAACTTGCTTTTGTCCATTATTGACGGTTTCAAAATCCTTGGTCCTATGCAACTTGTTACTCAGGGTGGATATGGAACGGAATCGACGATGCTATTTATTTATAATATGGCGTTTGAAGATGGTAAATTTGGACGCGCATGCGCATGTGCAACAATTTTGTTTGCTATAATTCTTATATTTACTTTCATTCAACGTAAAGTATCGGGACAGGAGGTAGAAGATCTTGAATAAGAACAAAGTAGCTCCTGCAAAAAAAGCGAAATCTATGAGAGTGAGAGAAGGACTATTTCAAATATTCTGCGTTCTCATTCTTTCAGCTATAGCTTTTTGTCAAGTTTTTCCATTTTATTTAAAGCTTGTTGACTCACTTCATTCCCCCGAACTTATCCCCGATAGTGAACAGCTTTATCTTGTGCCTGAAGATCCTACAATTGATAACTATCTTACAGCACTTGAGGTAAGTGGCTTCTGGGAAGCTCTCGCTAATACAGCTTTCCACTCGATAATGTTTACTGCGATAAGCCTTTGCATAGCAATCGTAGTTGGTTACGTGCTTGCAAAAATGGAATTTAGAGGCAAAAAATTCGTATCAGCTATCTTGCTTGCTACCATGATGGTACCAGGTGAGGTATTGATGATACCAAACTATATTCTTGTAATGAATATGGGACTTAACTATTCAATATGGGGCTTGATTTTGCCCGGTATTGTTAACATTTTTGGAGTTTTCCTTATTCGTCAGTATATGTCAAATATTCCGCAGTCAGTTCTTGAAAGCTCGGACCTTGACGGATGTAATGAATTCCAAAAGCTTTTCTATATAGTTGTTCCCATGTCAAAGCCAATTCTCGTTACATACATTATTCTTACTTTTGTAAGCACATGGAACGAGTATCTTTGGCCAATGGTTATGCAGGCGAGCGGAAGCCAAGTTGAAACACTTCAGCTCATTATGTATAAATTCTATCCGGGTCTTGGAAACTACGCGGACGGCTTCGTTCGTTCAGCGGGTATGATTCTTATTACGATACCGATTATTATCGTATATATCATATTCCAAAAGTATTTCCTTGAACAAAACAACCTCAGTGGTATGAAATAATATCGCGAACAATAAAAACGGAGGTAAACAATGAAAAAATTTATTAAATTAATTGCCGTGTTGTTGCTTTTGACAATGGCATGCTCAACAGTTTTAACAGCTTGTTTGGGTGGCGGCGAAGGCGAAACACAAGAAACACAGGCTACAACAAAGCCTACAACTCCTCCTCAGTGTAGTCACGTAGACGCTGACGACAACGGCTTCTGTGATGAATGCGGAGCTATTACCAGAATTGAAGAAACAGAAGACACATTCTCTTACTATTCTAACACAAAGCTTCCTGAAGATAAGCACATTTACGTACTTAATATGACAAGTGAAGGCTACAACTTCTCTGAAGACGAGCTTTTCACAGCTCAGGCAATTCAGGGCTTGTTCGCAAGAAAGAGCACATTGTTCTATGTTGACTCCCACTATATGACAAACGGTGTTAACATCGATATGCATTACCTTGATCTTGCAGTTGAACAGTATGGTATCACATATGAATCCATTTCACTTGAAGAAGCAGTTGAAATGTATAAGAATAACTGGGCAGCAAACGTTGCTGATGGCACTTGGGGATCTCAAATCGACCTTGAAAGCTACAACAACGTAGTAGGTGTTACAGCTTATACTGAAACATCAGGTGAAGGATACAGTACACCCGGTTATATCGTATATAAGAAGGGTGACGTTTCCGTAAACATCGCTGCAACTCTTGCAGGTATCACAGGCTTCCTTCCCGTAGCTCAGGATGACGTTGAAAAGTACCAGGCAATGGGCCTTGTTGAAAAGTTCAACGTTAACAGTGCAGCTCTTACTTATAAGTGGTTGTTCAACAACGTTATGAGTGAGCTTTCAAGTGCAGGTCTTGTTCACCAGAACTACCAGTCAGTTGGTGTAACTAACAAGTTCATCAAGGACTACGGTATCTGCAATAAGTACTTCCACGTTTACTATGACCCAACATCAATCGTTGGTAACTCCTTTAAGAAGACACTTCACAGCTTCCTTGATAGCAACAGCCCCATCTTTGGTTATACATATTCTGAAGACAGTGACGTTGCATTCTTCTCACAGTACGGTCAGTTTATAGTTCCTACTGACTATACATGTAACCTTACATTCCTTGCTGCTGATGCTTTTGCAGGTAAGAAGTTTGAGCAGCCTAATGATGACAGTGAGCTTCCCGCTGAACAGGGCAAGCACTACGTTGCATTCGTAATTTCTGACGGTGATAATGCTACATATTGGCAGAACACAGCGCAGTTTGCAACAAACTACATGAACGCTTCCGGTAGAGAAAATGACACATTCCCTGTAACTTGGTCAATCACTCCTTCCTTGGCAGACCTTATGCCTTTGGTACTTGAAAATGCATATGAGCATCAGGCTAATGCTTATGACTATTTCTGTGCTCCCGTTTCAGGTCAGGGTTATATCAATGCAGGTAATTTCGAAGCAGTTGATAACGGTTCATATTTTGCTGACTTTGTAAGTAAGCTTGACGTTTATATGGGTAAGGCTGATCTTTCAGTTGTAACAGTTATCGGTGGTAATCAGCAGAGTGACCTTGTTAACGTTCTTGCAGGATATGCAAGTGCTGAAAACGTAACAGGTGGTATTGTTTATGATGGTAGCAAGTACTTTGGCGCAAATCCCGGTGGTGTAATTTGGATCAACGGTAAGCCTTTCGTACAGCCCAGAGACTCCTTGTGGGAAACAACTCCTGCATACATCGCAGCTCGTATTAACACATATCCTACAGATATCACAACAATCGATGGTTACTCCATCATTAACGTTCACCCCTGGTCTCACTCCTATGAGGATATCAGAAAGATCGTTGGTATGCTTAACGAAAACGTAGAAGTAGTAAGTGTTGATAGACTTATCAATATGATGACTGATAACGTTGTTGACAAGTCCAACACAACATATATGAAGGTTCCTCAAATGAACGGTGTAAGCATTACACAGTCCTACCTTCAGAATAATCCTTCACTTATTCCCGTTGACTCTCTCTACAACGACTTCCTCCTTTGGGAAGAAGACTGGAGAGGTACAGGCGTAAGATACAATAACTCCGATAATGCTTGCTCAAACGTAGGCGCTATGTATAAGGGTAATATCTCAATTGCTGCAGGCACAACAGCTACAAAGACAGCATTTACATTGCCCGATATCGACAATTATTGGCTCAGCTTTAACGCTCGTGGCGACTCACTCAATCCAACAGACGTTGCAACATTCGACGTAATTCTTACAGTTGATGGTGTTGAAAAGACAGTTATGAGCAACGTTTCCGTTCGTGGTGTAAGTGGTACTGAAACACTTAAGGTTACTGGTGACGGTTACCAGTGCTTCGCATTCCCGATTGCTCAGTATTTCCCTGATTACCGTGGAAAGACTTGTGAAATGAAGATCGTTGTTCACAGCGGTACAACAGGTATTAGAATCGACCAGGTAACATTCAAAGATAGATTTGTTGACCCTGCAATCGATCTTAGCCAGGTTAACGTTTATAACAATACTTTCGATGCAACAACAGAAGACTGGATGCTCGGTGAACAGTATAAGACATCTCAGTACTACTGGTGGAATACAATTGACCGTGAAAACCTTGCTCCTACCGGAACAATTCAGATCGACTGCTCTGACGGTGGTGGTGATGAAAAGAGAAACGCTAATACAAACATTTGGATGGCTAAGCATTACACATTGCCTGAATCTGATAACATTTCTCTTAAGTTTACAGTAACTAGTGATAATGATACAGGTGCTTACATGAAGATATCTCTTTATGTTGAGGGCAAGTATTTCGTTCTTTACGATTGGCAGCCCGGCCGCAACAATCTCAACAATGTTGATAACGTAATCAATCTTAATGAGCTTGATCCTTCTATTGACTTCTCCGGTGCTGAAGTAACAGTAATCTTTGAAGCAAGAGACGGTGGTTGCAACAACGGTGTAGGCGAAGCTTGTAAGCTTCATGATTTCGTAACAATAGCTGAATAATTAGCTATCAAAAGGGTAGCGCCGCATTTGCGGCGCTACTTTAAAATAGGAGAAAATAATGAAAAGAATAATTTCGCTTTTTTTGGTACTTGTGATGATTTTATCACTTACACTTGTACTTACCTCATGTCTCGATAATACAGATGGAAAAGATCCCAACGAGCCTGAAAAGTTCGGTTATGGAGATGATTTCAGAATTATTCGTGAGATGGTGATGAATGAGGATAAACACCTTCTTGTTTATAACAAAACAGAAAATTTGAGCTTTGAGGAGCTTGTTTTGGCACAGGCAATTCAGGGCATTTATGCAAGAACTAATGCTCGTTACTATCAGTGGGCGGCTGGCTCATACGAGCTTTGGCTTGAAGATATGGTTGAAAATTACGGATTTACATATGAATACGTAACTCTTGAGCAAATGGTTAAATCATATATTCAGGACTATGATAAATATTACGTTCTTTATGATAGAGCTAATTTGAATGAATCAACAAACTCTGCTTGTTCAATTGCGGGTGTTACAGGATACCTTCCCGTTGATGCTAAAATTAAATCCAAGGCTGAATCTTGGGGACTTGAAATTAAGGTTGATGCATCTAATATGACTGAAAGAAAATGCTTCGATCTTTATAAAGATGAATTCAATACTGACGGTCTTGTTCAGCAAAGTGCAAACAACGTAAACCTTCGTGACTGGGCAATTGCCTGTGGCTACTTCATTTTCTTTAGAGAAGGCACAGAAACAAAGGAACTTATGTTCCGTGGTGAAGTGCACGACTGGGTTGATGAGGATGCAGCAATGTTCGGTTGGGTACCCAATGATGAGGGACAAGACGTAACGGTAGCTTCTCAGTACGGACAGTTCACAATTGCTAGTGACCACTCCAAAAATACAACTGTTTTTGCTTGTAAGAATGCATTTGGTGAGGCTGATTTCACACAGAATGCAAAAGAAACTGATATTAAGGCAGAGCAGGGCAAGCACTATGTTTGTATTATGATGAGTGACGGTGACAATGTTCAAATGTGGTACAACGGCTTTAGTGAAAACGCGAAGTATTTCGGTGCAGAGCGTGACAATAGCTTCCCGATGGGATGGAGCGTACAGCCCGCACTTTTGGAGCTTGGACCCAATATTCTTAATCACCTTAAGAGAAATGCTGGCGAAAAGGACTATTTTGTAGCTTCTGTTTCCGGTATTGGTTATATCTATCCTCAGGTATATCCTACGCTTGATACTTATACACAGGCATTGAGCTCATATTTGAGAAGAGCAGATCTTTCTGTAATTCAAATTCTTGACTCAGGCCCAAGTGATAAGGTTGTTGAAGCTTATGCTAAGATTCCTGAGCTTAAGGGTGCAATTTATTGCTACGGTGATAGATATGCAGCCGGTAACGGTTCTGTATATTGGTCAAACGGCAAGCCCTTTGTTTCCATTCGCGAAACACTTTGGAATGCTAACGTTGAGGCAATGGCTGAAAGAATTAACGGCTATTCAAAGGATCCCACAACTATTGAGGGTTATACAGCAATCAATCTCCATCCTTGGTCAATGAGTTATCAGGATGCAGTATTGCTTGTATCCTTGCTTGATGAAGACGTTGTAGTAGTTTCTGCTGATGATTTTATCAGACTTATTACTGAAAACGTTCCTCAAGAGGATGTTGTAAGATAAATAAAAATCATTCAAGACACGGGCTTTTGCCCGTGTCTTTTTTGCTTTTTTGGGAGCAAAAATAAAATTTGAAAAAACTATTGACAAAGGCATATATAATATGATACAATAATATGCCGCATAATGTCAGGTCGTAGAGAGTGGACGAGATTCGAGCCACCCCTGCCTTAGCGAGTCTATAAGAAAGAGAGGTGCTACTTCCATGTTCGCAATTATTCAGACAGGTGGAAAGCAGTACAAGGTTAACGTAGGTGATGTTCTTTTCATTGAAAAGCTTGACGTTAACGAAGGAGAAACAGTTACTTTTGACTGTGTAAAGGCTTTGTCCAATGGCGAAACACTCAAGGTTGGTACTCCCAACGTTGAAGGTGCTACAGTTACTGCAAACGTTCTTAAGAACGGTAAGGGCAAGAAGATTTATGTTCTCAAGTACAAATCCAAGAAGAACGAAAAGAAGAAGATTGGTCACAGACAGCCTTACACTAAGGTTGAAATCACTGCTATCAACGGCTAATTTTCAAAAAGGGTCATAGTTATGACAAAAGTAGTTTTTTTTAGACACAACGATGTTTTTTACGGATTCCGTGAAACAGGGCACACCGGATACGGTGATGAAGGATATGACATTCTTTGCGCGTCAATCTCATCAATGACAATGTTTATGATTAATTCAATAAACTCTGTTTTTGAGGGCGAACTCGACTATACAATAGACGAGGAAGCTACAGAGATTATGGTGCAATCTTGCTCAGCGCTCCCCGATTTTGAGAGCGATGAGAAAAAGCAGCACGCAATTAGCGGCTTGTTTATGTCATATTTCTTGCAGATTAGAGATCTTGCTGAAGATTATTACAAGTTTCTTGAATTTGACGTTATCGATAAGGAATACGAAAAACCATCAGAAGAAGACCAATAAGGTCAAACAAATTTAAAGTACGGAGGAATAAGAAATGTTAAAGCTTAGTTTGCAGTTCTTTGCTCATAAAAAGGGTGTTGGTTCTACAAAGAACGGCCGTGACAGTGAATCCAAGCGCCTTGGCGTTAAGAAGGCTGACGGTCAGCACGTAGTTGCCGGCAACATTATCGTTAGACAGAGAGGTACAGCAATTCATCCCGGTAACAACGTAGGTATCGGTACAGATGATACACTTTTCGCTCTCATCGACGGTAGAGTTAAGTTTGAGCACAAGACAAAGACAAAGAAACAGGTTAGCGTATACGCTGACTAATGTCTAATAAATAAAAGGCATCCAAATGGGTGTCTTTTATTTTTTTTGTTTTTGAATTCAATTTTGATTTATGGAGATTACATTCATTTTTCATCTTTCGTTTGGTCCTTGCATATATTATTAAAGATTATAATGAAAGGAAAGGATAAAATGATGCCACTTTTGAGTAGAAAAGAATTTTACAATATGCTGCTAAAGGATAGATTTCCAATTGCAAGAATTGAATTTCCAACAGAAAAGGGAAAAGGTATGGTGGAATTCATAAACACTCCCCTTGGAACTGTTTTACACGTATATACCCTTGGGGAAACATTGAAAGAAGTGAAAATGTATGATAGAAAGATTGGTAGCTTTGCACTTCAGAATATATTTTGCGGTGAAAATTTAGTTTGCCTTGATGACGGATCATACGTCAGTGTGTCAAGAAAGCTTCAAATTGAGGATGTTGTGGGAAGCAGCTTTCTTATCAAGCTTGAAAATATGAACGTTATTGCTCGCGCTGAATTTGTTCAAAGACGGAGAAGCGATATTGACAAATCAGCAAGTATGGTTTATAATTAAATAGATAAAAATTTCAATATAAAGGAAGTTAAAAATGAAATTACAGCTTGTTGCCACCTGCCTTTTTGGTTTGGAAAAGTTTTTGGGTGAGGAAATAGATGCTCAGGGATTCAAAAGAATAGAAACAATTGATGGAAGAGTTACCTTTGAGGGAAGCTTGCAGGACGTTGCGCGCGCAAATATAAATCTTCGTTTGGCTGAGAGAGTTTTTATTAAGCTTGGTGAGTTTAACGCGTATTCCTTTGACGATTTGTTTGAGGGAACAAAGGCGCTCCCTTGGGAGAATTTTATTTCTCGATATGATGAATTTCCCGTCAAGGGACATGCCATTAAGAGTAAGCTTTATTCAATTCCCGACTGTCAAAGTATTGTTAAGCGCGCCGTGGTTGCAAGATTATCTGAAAAATACGGAGTATCGTGGTTTACAGAAAACAGCGGTGTAAAATATCAAATTGAATTCTTTATTTTGAAGGATAAGGCGTCCTTGATGATTGATACAAGTGGAGTTGCACTTCATAAAAGGGGATATCGACCCGCATCCGTTGCCGCTCCCCTTAGAGAAACACTTGCAGCTGCGCTTGCTTTAACAAGCAGACCAAGAAAGGACGTTCTAATTTGGGATCCATTTTGTGGCTCGGGAACTATTGCTATTGAATCTGCTATGATTTTGGCAAATATTGCTCCCGGTATGAATAGAGAATTCATTGCTGAAAAATTTCCGCAAATCACCTCAAAAATGTGGGAAGAGGAGCGTCAGTTGGCTCGTTCAAGGGTTTCAAAGGATGTTGATTTTGAAATATTTGCATCCGATATTGACGAAGAAGCAACTGATATAGCTTATGAAAATGCACTTCGTGCAGGTGTTACTGATTATCTTAATATTTTCACTGCAGATGCGAGAAAAATTGAGAAGCCTGACAGACGCGGCACAATCATTTGCAATCCTCCATACGGTGAGCGTCTTATGACACCTCGCGAAGCTGAGGTGCTTTATCGCGATATGGGAAAGAATTTTGAAAAATTCTATCCTTGGCAAATTTACGTGCTTACTTCTATGGAAAGCTTTGAAAGATGCTATGGTCGTCGCGCGGACAAGATTAGAAAGCTTTATAACGGAATGATACCTTGTAATTTGTATCAGTATTATAAGCCCCGCGAGGATAAAAAGCAATTCAAGAAGAAATAACAAATATAAGCTACATCAAACCGCTTTGTTTTGGTGTGGCTTTTTTGTGTTGGATTTTTTTGGATAAATAATAAATCTTACATATATTATATATTTTGGTATCTTTGCGTAATTGTTTTTTTGTCAATTTATCTTGACAAATTGGTATAAATGTTGTATAATGAACTATCTAACATCGAGTAGTGTGTCAATTTATAAATGGTATCGATGTTACGCGTTTTTAGTTTTGACTATTTACTTACTTAATTTATATAAAAATATAAAAGGAGAATGAAGTAATATGGAGAAAAGAAAAATTAGTATGGAAAAGCCTTGGATGAAGCATTTTCCTGAAGAATCAAGAACTGCTCAATTCCCTCGAATGAAGGTTTATTCCTACCTTAAAGAAACAAACAAACATCGACTTCATCACACAGCTATTTACTATTACGGAGCTAAAATTAAGGTTAAAACTCTTATTTCAAAAATTGATGAGGTTGCTGATGCTTTTGCAGCACTTGGAATTAAGCAGGGCGACGTTGTATCTTTGCTTTCTGCTTCAACACCCGAATCAATAATGGTATTCTATGCGCTTAACAAAATTGGCGCAACACTTAATGCAATCGACCCAAGACTTGATGCAAACAGCATTACCAGAATGATTACATCATCCGGATCAAAAATGCTCATTGCAATCGACATGGCTTATCCCTTGGTTGCAAAAATTCATAATGATATTAAACAAAAGCATATCGTTATTCAAACTCCTGCCACATCCTTGCCTCCCATCAAGAAATTGGCGCTCAAAATTGCTACAACCAGTCGTATTCCTTACGGTCAGGGCGGCATTATGAGTTGGGATACCTTTATTAAAGGAGCAAAAGATGGTTTGGCTCACGAAGCTGATTACGACGGTGATGCTACTGCCGCTATTACATATACTGGTGGTACAACAGGCTTCCCCAAGGGCGTAATGCTTACAAATGACTCTATTAATGCAACTGCATTTAACTTTATTCATGCAGGTATCATTCACGAGGGTGGTGATAGATTCCTTGGAATCATGCCCATCTTCTCATCATACGGTCTTTGCTGTGGTATCCACATGCCTTTGACAATCGATACAGAGCTTGCTCTTATTCCTCGTTTCTATCCTCTTAAGATGGGTGAATATATTAAGAAATATAAGCCCAATCACATGATTGCAACACCTGCTTTCTATGAAATTCTTATTGATAGTAAAGAGGTTGTTGGCATGGACCTTTCTAAGCTCTACACACTTGGCTCAGGTGGTGACTCCATGAACGAGGGTCTTGAAGCAAAGCTTGACGCGTTTATGAAGGAACATAATATGAGATATCCTTTGTGCCAGGGCTATGGTATGAGTGAAGTTTCCGCTGCAGCTACTTTCTGTGTAAATGATAGATATAAGAGAAAGAGTGTTGGTATTCCTTGTCTTACAACAACAGTTGCTGTCTTCAATCCCGACACAGGCGAAGAGCTTGGTTATAATGAAGAAGGCGAAATTTGTATGACAGGTCCTTCAATGATGAAGGGATATTTCAACAATCAGGCTGAAACTGATCACGTTAAACGTTTGCACGACGACGGTCAGTATTGGATTCACTCCGGTGACATCGGTTACATTGATGAAGACGGTTTCGTTTATATCAAGGGCCGTGTTAAGAGAATGATTACAAGATTTGACGGACATAAGGTATTCCCAATCACTATTGAAAGCTTTATTGCAGAGCATCCTGCAGTTCACAGTTGTTCAGTAATTGCAGTTGATGACCGTGAAAGAATGCAGGGTCAGTATCCTATGGCTGTTGTTGAGCTTAATGCCGCAGTTCCCGTTTCTCAAAGAAATGAGATTTGTAAAGAAATCTACAATAACTGTCAAGAGCATCTTGAACAGCGCGGACGTCCTGTTGCGATTATGTGCGTTGATGAGGTTCCTCTTACAGCTATGGGTAAGAATGACTATAGAAAGCTCGAAAGAGAATATAAGTATTTCGACTACCTTGCTTGGCAAAAGGAAATACTTGGCTAATAAAATCTTTGTACAAAATTGGACGAATTTGGTTGAACTGAAACAACGATAAAGGTTTTTCATTGTATGCCAATGGACTCTACAAAATATATCAATTATATATAAGATATGAAAAAATTTATATCGGAAAGGATTTCACTATGAATTTCAAAAGAGTTCTTGTTTTGGTAATGGCGCTTGTGATGATGGTTGCAGTATGTGCACCTGCCGTTTCAGCTGTTTGTGAACCCGAAACAACACACGAACACATTGAAGACCTTGTTTCTGAATACCAGGACGAATACGAGGAACTTAAGGCAACAGTAGAATACGTTGCAAAAGACATTGAAGAGAACCATGAGGAGTATTATGCAAACGGATATGCATATGCAAAAGAAAACGGATATATTGATGCAGCAATTGAAGCGATCAATGTAGCTATTGAAACAATTCCTCAGATAGATCTTGAAGGCATAGAAATAACAGAAGAATTGAGAGCAAGACTTGAAACAGAGCTTGATGCACTTGTGCCCACACTTGAAAAGCTTCTTGTGATTCTTGAGAGTGAAGAAATCAGTGAATTTGACGGTTTTGTAAACGCAGCGCTCACACTTGAGGGTGACCTTTA